>NZ_JAZGQL010000025.1:0-76788 GCF_036421995.1 Plantactinospora veratri | reverse complement strand
GGGGTGCGGGTGGGCCGGCCGGTTCCGAGGGCGGCGATCATGTGGGCCGCGGTCGAGGTCGCGTCCTTCGGTGTCGAAGGACGCGACCTCGACTTCCTCGCCACCGAGCGGGGCGCGGCCCTGCTCCGGGTCCCGGACCGGGACGGGTTCGCGGTCTTCATCGCCGAGACGATGCTCGACATCAACGAACCGTCGGCCGGGGTCTGGGCCGCGGTCACCGGCGCGGCGACCGGAGACGGCGAACTGCGCGGTCACCTGGCCGAGCGGCTCGCCGAGATCAGGAGACAGGTCGAGCGCGTACTCCGACTGGCCGCCGAGCGCGGCTGGTTGCGCACCGACGTGCCCTTCGACGACCTTGTCGAGACGTTCTGCGTCATCACCAGCGTCGAGAGCTACCTGCGCTTCGTACGCCTGGACGGCAAGTCGCCCGAGGAGTACAAGGCGTTCGTCGCCCGAACCGTACGCGAGACGATCCTCGGCGGTGTCGTCGGCGCTGGCGGGATGGTCGCCGATCCAGGCGTACCCGCGAGCCCGCACGCTGAGTATCCGACAGACCGGATCGGAGCCTCGAAGTGACCGCTACCATTTCCTCGGCGCCGGGCAGGCCGGATGCCAGCATCCGCGACCGGGTTTCCGAAGGTGACCGGCGAGCCCGGCCCACACCTGGAATCCGGCTCCGGCCACTCGGATCAACGGAGCGGATCACCTCAGGCGTGCCTGGCGCATCTCACGCCAGTCGGTCGGCACTCGGGCCGCGGACCCGTGTCGACGATTATTCGATATCCGGTCGAGGGGAGGGCTCGCGGTGCATCGCACAGGGGATGTCCGCACCGGTCCGGGACAGCCGTGCGCCGGGCCGTCCAGACCCCGTTCAGTCGCGGTCCAGTCGTGGCTGGCACTGTCGACCAATACCACGACGTCGAGCGAGTAATCGTGATGCTCGCACAGGATCCGGATCCGTTCGCGGGATCTCCGCAGGTCGGGATTCGGGAGACCGAACCGATCGGTACGTGCCGGGAAGACCGTCGCAACGATTGGAGCATTCGTAGACGACGTTGACCGAGCCGCAATCCCGAACGGCTCAGCCGACATCTGGGGGGATGTCGGTGTCCGCGGCAGGGAGGGGGCAACCCGTGGACCGCATCGGGGCACCACTGATCGCACGATCCGGCCTGGTCCAGCAGGTCCTCAGCGCGGTGACCGCAGACCGTGGCGCCGTGCTGGTGGGGCAACGGGGGACCGGCCGGACCACCCTGGTCGAACTCGTCACCCGACAACTCTCGGCCGACCGGTACGCCGTGACCCGTACCACCGCGACCGAGGCGGGGCGGCCGATTCCGTTCGGACCGTTCAGCCAACTGTTTCCGGTCACCGGCGACCCGGCCCTGGTACCGGGCCGGATCCGCGCCGAACTCGTCCGACGTGGACGGTCGCGTACCCCGCTGCTGGTGGTGGAGGACGCGCACTGGATGGACGACCGGTCGGCGAGCACCCTGCTCGGCCTCGCGCAGGACGGCCACATCCGGTTGATGGTCACCACCCGGGCGGAGGTGGCAGCGCCCGATGCCGTCGTGGCGCTCTGGAAGGACCGGCACCTGCGTCGGGTCGACCTGCCACCGCTGGACCCGACCGAGACGGCGACCCTGATGCGGGCGATGCTCGGCGACGCGGTCGCCTCGACCACCGTCCAGCTCGTCTACCAGTGGACCGGCGGCAACCCGCGACTGGCGACCGAACTGGTCCGGCACGGCATCACCACGGGGCGACTGGTGCCCGACCGGGGCCTGTGGTGGTGGCGCGGCGCCCTCAGCGTGCCGCCGCAGCTGGTCGAACTCTTCCTGCCCGGACCGAACCGGCTCACCCCGACCCACCGGGACGCGCTGGCCGCGGTCGCGGTCAGCGACGACGTGCCGATCGAGCTGATCGACCGGGTCGCCCCGGCCGCCGTCGAGGAACTCGAGGACCTGGACCTGTTGCGGACCACGGACACCGAGGACGGGGTGTCGGTGGGATTCAGCCATCCACTGCTCCAGGCGATCGTCTGGGCACAGGTCTCGCCGGCCCGGCGGCGCCGGATCGCGTCGGCGCTCATCGAGGCGGCCGTCGGGGGTGCGGCACCCGATCCGGTAACGGTCGCCCGCTGGCAGGTGGCCGCGGGCGCGCCGGTCCACCCCGGAGTGCTGACCGATGCCGCCCGCAGAGTACGTCCGCACAGTCCGGAGCAGGCGCTCCGGCTGGCGCGGATCGCGTTCGGTCAGGACCCGTCGGCCCGCACCACCGTCGTACTGGCCGACGCGCTCGCCGAGCAGGGGAGCGGCCGCGAGGCGCAGTCGGTACTCCACCAGGCGACCGCCTCCGAGCACTCGGCCACCGGGCGGATCGTGCTCTCGACCGCGCTCGCCGTGCACCGCTGTGCGACGGAACGCGACCCGGCCTCGGCCCACGCCGACCTGCGGGCACTGCACGCCGCCGCGTCGCTCGCCGCGCCCGGGGCCGTGGACGTCGTCGACGCCGCCGATGCGCTGATCCTGCTGCTCGGCCAGCGGCCGGCCGAAGCGGTCCGGGTCGCCGACCGGCTGCTGCACCGGCACTCCGCCACCGGATCCGTCGGCAGCTCCGCCGTACTGAGGTGCCGGATCGCCCGAACGGTGGCGCTGGCCCTCCTCGGCCGCACCGACGAGGCCGCTGGCGGGGCGGCGATGCTGGCCGCCACCAGCGGCGACGACCGGGCGCCGGAGGCGGCGGGTCTGGCCGCAGCGGTCCGCTGCCTGCTCGCGCTCTGGCGGGACGGCAGCGCCACCCTGCCGGTCACCGACCCGATCCTCGGCCGCTGGCCGAGACCGCCGGGAGAGGTACCCGGCACCCGGCTGCGCGCCGTCGACTGGCCGCTGCTGGCCGGGTACGCGCGGCTGCTCCGGGGCGAGTACTCCGCCGCCGTCGAGCCGCTGCGTGAGGCGCTGGCCCAACAGGCCGTCGGTTTCCGGCTGTTCCGGTCGGAGGCGTCGGCGTGGCTCGCCGTGTCGCTGGCTTCGGCAGGGCGGCCGGACGAGGCGCAGCGGGTACTCGACGTGGAGCCTCCGGACCGGTTGGCGGTGCTGCCGGGTCTCCGGCCGTGGGCCGACGGTGCGGTCGCCGCCGCCCGTGGCGACACCCGGTCCGCCGGGCGGCGTCTCGACGAGGCGGCGACGGCGGCCCGCGCGGCGGGTTGCCGGAGCGTGGAGTTGCAGTACCTGACCTGGGCGGCGCGGTTGCCGCCCGCCGACCGGCCGGTCGGGTTGGCCGACCGGCTCGCCACCTGCCTCCGGTACGTCGAGGCGAGGCGGCTGGCGACCGAGGCGCGCGGCGAACTGGCGCTGCTGAACCGGGACCGTGCGGGCCTGCTTGAGCAGGCCAACCGGCTCGCCGAGATGGGGCTGCACCGGCGGGCCTTCCGGCTGGCCGAGGCCGCCACGAGGGTGTTGTCCGGGCGTGACCAGGACTACGCCGCTGCGGTCGCGCTGGCCGGCCGGCTCCGGAACACCCTCGGCCTGCCCGCACCGAACCTGGCCTCACCGACCCTGACGGTCCGGGAGAACGAGGTCGCGGCCCTCGCCGCCGGCGGCCTGTCCAATCGGGAGATCGCGATCCGGCTGGTCGTGTCGGCCAGGACCGTCGAGAGCCACCTGGCCCGGGTGTACCGGAAACTAGGCATCGGTTCCCGTCGTGAGCTGCGGGCGGACTGGTTCAGCCGCTCGGTCGAGGGCGGCCCGGGGGAGCCCGGCGCCCCGGACGCCTACCCGGGCTGAACCGCGCCTGCCCGGACCTCGACCCCGACCGCTCTCGCGGCCGACGACAGGACCGTCGGGCCGGAGGCGTACGCGGCGGCGTGCAACGCGTACATCTCCGCGTAGCGGCCGCCCCGGCCGAGCAGCTCGGCGTGCGGGCCGTACTCCACGATCCGGCCCTCGTGCAGGACCACGATCAGGTCGGCGTCGCGTACCGTGTTCAGCCGGTGCGACACCACGACGGTGGTCGGCGTACCGGCGGCCGGGGTGGCCGGGGCGAGAAATTTGTGCAGCAGTTCGGCCTCGCTGTCCGGGTCGAGGCTCGCCGCCGGCTCGTCGAGCAGCACCAGCGCGGGGCGGGTGCGCATCCGGCCCCGGGCCAGCGCGAGCTTCTGCCACTGCCCGGACGACAGGTCGGTGCCGTCCGGGAAGGTCCGGCCGAGCCGACTCTCCAGGCCGGCCGGGAGTTCGGCCACGAAGGTGTCCGCGCCGGCCGATTCCAGCGCGCTGCCCACGGCCTCCCGGTCGTCGATCGCGCCGAGCCGGCCGACGCCGACCGACTCCCTCGCCAGCAGCTCGAACCGGCAGAAGTCCTGGAAAACCCCGGTGACCCGGCCGCGCCACGCGTCCGGTTCCACCTGCGCCAGGTCCTGACCGCCGAAGGTGATCTGCCCGGTCGACGGCGGGTAGAGGCCCGCCAGCAGTGCCACCAGGGTGGACTTGCCGGCACCGTTGTCACCGACGACCGCGACGGTGGCCCCGGCGGGCAGCCGCAGGTCGATCGGGCCCAGCGCCGCGGTCGCCCCGCCGGGATACCGGAAACTGACGCCGTGCAGGACGAGGTCGCCCTGCTCCGGCAGCTCCCGGCCGGGCCCGGTGGCGGCGGTGCGGTGCGGGTGCCGGGCCAGGCGCTGGTAGAGCGCGACGGTGTGCAGCGCACGGCGCAGCCAGCCGATCAACCAGCTCAGTCCGGTGGTGGCGCCGACCAACCGGGTACCGAGCAGCAGCACCAGCACGGCCTCCCCGGCGGAGGCGGTGCCGGCGAGCACGGACCGGGTGACGACGTAGAGTCCGGCCACCAGCGCGACGCAGAAGAGCAGCCAACCGGCCGCCGCCGCGACGGCGCCGCGGGTCCGGGCCGCCTCCCGGCGCCGCGCCGAGACGGTGAAGGCCTCCCGGTGCCGGGCGGCGATCTCGCCGCCGAGCCGGTACAGCCGGACCTCACCGGCAGCGGCCGGGTCGGTGGCCAGGGTCAGCAGGGCGGCGCGGTGCCGGTCGGCCTCGGCGCCGGCCACCTCGGCCGCGGCGACGATGTTCGCCTGCCAGCGGATGGCGAGGGCCAGCGGCACGATGAAGAGCGGCAGCAGGGCCAGCAACGGGTTGACGACGGCCATCAGGACCACTGCGGCCACGAACCGGGCCAGCAGGCCGGCGTTCTCGACCAGCGCCGCGAACGCCCCGCCGAACTCGGTCCGGCGCTGCCGTACCAGCTCGGCGGTGTCGAGGAACTCGGGGTCGTGGTAGTGGCTGAGGTGGGCGGGGCCGGAGCACAACGTCATCAGCCGGCGGTCGAACTCCAGCCCGACGCGCTGCTGGAGCACCTGCCGCAGGTCGGTGGCGACCGCGCTGGCCTGGTGCACGAAGACGGTGACGAGCACGAGGAGCAGGCCGCCGGTCAGCGCCTCGGTGAGCTGCCCGGCGACCGCACCGTCGACCATGCCGCGCAGGCCGAGTGCCTGTGCCGCCGCGACGATGTTGAACAGCGGGACGAGCACCATGACCAGTACCGCGCGTCGCGGGTCGGCCCGGACCGCGACACCCACCACCAGCCGGGCGGCGCTCAGCCAGCTACCCACGACGGCCTCCTGCGGAATCGGTGAAGGGCGCGGACTGCACCCGGAACATCTGGGCGTACCGGCCGTCGGCGGCCAGCAGTTCGTCGTGGCTGCCGTACTCGCTCACCCGGCCGCCCCGCAGCACGGCGATCCGCTCGGCGAGCCGGACGGTGGCGAACCGGTGTGACACCAGGATCGTGGTGATCCCGGCGGTGATCTCCAGGAACCGGGCGTAGAGCTCGTACTCCGCCTCGATGTCCAGGTGCGCGGTGGGTTCGTCCAGGACGAGGACCCGGGCACCGTGGCGCACCGCGTAGAGCGCCCGGCTCAGCGCCAGCCGCTGCCACTGGCCGCCGGACAGCTCGGTCCCGCCCGTGTAGGCGCTGGTGAGCGGGGTGTCCCAGCCGTCCGCCAACCCCTGCTCGACTCCGAGGAAGCCGCCGAGTCGGGCGGCCTCGACGACCGCCCCGTCGGTGGCGGCGGCCTCGACCGCGCCGAAGGCGATGTTGTCGCGTACCGAGAACGGGTACCGGCCGAAGTCCTGGAAGACGACGGCCAGTTGCCGACGCCAGCTCGCGAGGTCGTACTCGTGCAGGTCCCGCCCGTCGACGCGGATCAGGCCGGCGTCCGGCCGGTACAGCCCGGCCAGCAGCTTGGTGACGGTGCTCTTGCCGGCGCCGTTGTCCCCGACGATCGCCAGCGACGATCCGGCCGGAATGACGAGGTCCAGGTCGTCGACGACCGGGCGGCGGTCGCCGGGATATCCGAAGCGGACCCGCGCGAAGCGGATCTCACGCTGCGGCAGCCCGGTCGCGGCCAGCCCGGTGGCGCCGGAGGGCGGGGTACCCAGCGCGCTCACCGCCAGTGCCGGCGGTACGGCGGCACTGGCCAGGTGCAGCCGCCGTTGCAGGTCGCCGGTGAAGCCGAGGGCGAAGAATCCGAGCAGCGACTGGAGGGCGATGGTCAGCTCCCCGACCGGCGGGTCGCCGTTGCTGGCCCCGTACGCCAGCGGCACCACCACGACGACGTGCGCCGCCAGCAGCAGCGCGCTCGCCGCCACATGCCGCCGGCCGTCGGTGGTCTTGCGGCGCATCTCGACGACGCCGTCCCACCACTCCCGGGTGAAGCGTTCGACGAGCCACTGGTGCAGGCCGAACAGGCGCAGCTCCTTGGCCGACGGCGCGGTCACCGCGAGGTCGCGCAGGTACGCCGCGTGCCGTAGCTGGACCGTTCTCGCGGTGTTGGCGGCGACGGCCCGGGCCATCTCCTTCTCCTGCCAGCGGCCGGTGACGATCCAGGCGGCACCGAGTACGACCGGCATCCACCACTGCCCGGCCCAGCCGAGCAGGATCGCGGCGGCCAACCCGGTGAGTCGGAGCGGGACCAGGGCGGCCAGCGCGTTGACGGCCTGGCCGGGGGCGTGCGCGCCGATCCCGACCCCGCGCGCCCGTTCGAGCTGGTCGGTGAGGTCCGGGTCGTCCAGGTGCGCGACCCCTGTCGGGCGTAGTGCCCCCTCGACCGTGCGTTGGGCCAGGCTGCCGTCGACCGCGGTGCTCAGCATCGCCGTGACCATCGCGCGGATCGGCTCCAGGGCGATGTCCAGGACGAGCGCCAGTGCCAGGAGGGTGAGCCCGGACCACGCCTGCCGGGACGCCTCCGGGCCGGCGTCGGCGGTCAGCGCCGTGACCAGTCGCCCGATCGCCAGCGGCAGCAGTACGACCCCCGCGACCTGTCCGGCGGTCAGCGCGCCGAGCAGCACGGTCAGCGGGGCGTTGACGCGCGGCAGCTCGCGGACCAGTGCCGCGACGGCGCCGGGGTGGCGGGTCGGGCCGGCTGTCGGTGAGGTCGACACGGGCACACTCCTTGCGACGTCGACGGTTTCGGCGGTTCGGCGCCGCGGTGGCCACCTGTCATGGGGGTGGCCACCGCCATCAGGCACCTGCCCCTTACGAGACGTCGACCGGCGGGTAAGCGCGCATGATCCACCTCCTCTGCTGGCGACGGGCGGCGGGCCGTGGCGGCCGCCACGCCGCAACGCTAGGTGGCGCGGCGCACCGGGGAATCGGTGCTCGGGTACGCAACCGCCGGGCCGGCACCACCGACGGTCGACGGGTACGGGTGGCTTGTCGGGCGCCGCGGCCTGCGTATCCGGTCGTGTCTCTTGCGTACCCCTCGCCCGATGTCCCGGGCGGTCCGGTGCCCGTACGGTTCCGGCGACCGCACCGCCGATTCCTCCGGGAGAGCCGTCTGATGAATGTCGACGCGGGTCCGAACGTCCTCATCTGGGACGTCACCTTCGCCTGTCCGCTGCGCTGCTCCCACTGCTACACCGAGTCGGGCCGGCGCCGCCCGCAGAACCTGAGCCACGAGGAGATGCTGAAGGTGACGGACGCGCTGATCACCTTCCGGCCGGCCATGATCACGCTCTGCGGGGGTGAGCCGCTCACCGTGCCGCGCATCGTGGAGGTGGTGGAACGGTTCGCCGCGGCCGGGGTACGGGTCTTTCTGTACACCAGTGGCTGGTCGCTGCCGGAGCAGACGGTCCGGGACCTGGCCGGCCTCGTCGCCAAGCTGGTGGTCAGTGTCGACGGCGCGACGGCGGAGGTGCACGACCGGATCCGTGGCCGGGCCGGTTCCTTCGACCGGGCGATGGCCGCGCTGGCGCTGCTCGACGCGGAGGCCGCCCGGCGGGCCTCGGCGGGGGAGTCCCCGCTGCGGTTCGGCATCGACAACGTGGTGGTCCGGAGCAACTACCACCAGCTCGACGAGATGTGTGCCTCCGTCGCGCCACGGTTTCCGCACCTGAGCGAGGTGGCGTTCGGCGCGGTGGTGCCGACCGGCCTGGCCAGCCGGGTGTCCTACGGCGAGCACGAGATGTTGACCGACGAGCAGGTCGCGGCACTGGTCGACGAGGCGACGCGGCAGCGGCTCCAGCAGGCCGCGCCGCCCTCGGTGACCGTCTCCACCACGGACAACTTCGGCGTGCAGATGCACCCCGACTACGTCGCCAGCCACCCCGACTTCCGGCCGCTGGAGATCGAGCCGGACGGCGGGGTACGGGCGATGCCGATCTACGAGGGCACCGTCGGCAACCTGCTGACCGAGGAGCCGTTCGTGCTCTGGGAACGCGCCCGGAGCCGCTGGGACGACCCCTTCGTGGTGGAGACGCTGCGCGGCATCCGTACCCGGACGGACTGGGCCGAGGCGGTGCGCCGGATCGACTACCGGTTCGGTTCGGACGAGGTCCGGGCCCGGATCGACCGCCGCCCGGTCTTCGACCCGGCGCAGGCACCCCGGCGGCTCGCGCTGCGACCGGTCGGCGCCAGGTCGCTGCGCTGAGTCGGCGGCGCCGGGCGGTTTCGTCAGCCCGCGTCACCGGTGACCGCTGCCCGCCACAGGGGGGCGCGAGGATTGATTCCCATACCGCCCGGGCGTCGCTGTTCCTTCCGGAGGGACGCCTTGATCCGTACCCGGCGTACGACGTCATCCGGGCGCGCCGCGACCGCCTGGTGCTGCGCGGCTACTCACGCTGCCGGTCGCCACCGCCTGAGCTGGGGGCGCCGGCCACGGCGCCCCCACCGTCAGCGAGTCCGACGTCGGCGGGACCGAGGTGACCGCCCCGGTGCCCGCCGGTTCACCCGATCGTCACCTCGGTGGTCATCTGCCGGTCGTGGCCGACCTTCCGTTCCGGTCCGACCAGGCGTACCCGGAAGGTGTGCCGGTGGTCGTCGCTGGACGCGGAGAGTCGCAGCTCGATCTCGCCCGGCTCGACGATGCGGTGGCCGGCCTGCCCGGTGAACGAGGTGAGTTCGGCGTGCATCCGGAACCTGACCGTGCGCGCCTCGCCGGGTTCGAGCCGCACCTTGGCGTACCCGACGAGCTGCACCACCGGTCGGGTCACCTGGGCCACCGGGTCGTGCAGGTAGAGCTGCACCACGTCGGCACCGGTGCGGTCCCCGACATTGCGGACGGTGACCCCGACGGTGACGACGCCGTCGGTCTCGATCTCCGCCGGCACGTCGTCGTCGACCTCCCAGGCGAATTTCGTGTACGACAGTCCGTAGCCGAACGGGAACAGCGGCGTGGGGTCGACGCTGCTGACCTTGCCTCGCCGGCCGAGTTTCGGCGTCAGGTAGGTGCCCGGCTGTCCACCGGATTCGCGCGGCATGCTGACCGGCAGCCGACCGCTCGGACAGACCCGTCCGGAGAGGACGCCGGCCACCGCCCCGGCGCCCTCCTGGCCGGGGAAGAACGCCTGGACGATCGCGCCGAGCCGGTCGGCCCACCGGCCGAGCGCGTACGGGCGGCCGGAGAGCAGCACCAGCACCACCGGCGTACCGGTGTCGAGCAGGGCGTCCAGCAGTTCCTCCTGTAGTCCGGGCAGCCGCAGGTCGGCCACGTCGCAGCCCTCGCCGGAGGTACCGCTGCCGAACATGCCGGCCCGGTCACCGAGTACGGCCACGCAGACGTCGGCTGCGGCGGCGGCGGACCGTGCGGCCGCGAGCCCGGCCCGATCCGCGCTGTCCACGCCGCAGCCGGTGGCGAGGGTCAGTTCCGCCCCGGGCAGTTCCGCACCGAGCGCCTCCCAGACGGTACGGATCTCGACACCCGCCGGCATCTCCGGGAAATTGCGGCCGAGGTGGCTCGGGAAGGCGTAGCAGCCGAGCATTCCGGTGGTGTCGTCGGCGAGCGGCCCGACGACCGCGATGCGCGCGTCGGCGGGCAGCGGCAGGCTGCCGTCGTTGCCGAGCAGCACGACGGACTCTTCGGCGATCTGCCGCGACAGCTCCCGGGCCTGCGGCGGATCGAGGTCCGGGACGTCACCGTCGGCGGCCCGGTCGGGCCGCCAGTCCGGGTCCAGCAGGCCCAGCTCGCACTTCTGCCGGAGCACCCGGGTGACCGCCCGGTCGACCAGGCCCTCCGGGACCAACCCGGACCGGACCGCGTCGAGCAGCGGGGTGCCGAAGCAGCGTGCGCCCGGCAGTTCCACGTCCACCCCGGCCGCCAGGGCGAGGGCGGCCGCCTGTGCCGGACCGTCCGCCACGCCGTGCAGCAGTTCCAGGAAGGAGACGGCGTAGTAGTCGGAGACCACCGTGCCGGAGAAGCCCCACTCGTCCCGCAACAGGTTGGTGAGGATCGCGGCGTCGGCTCCGGTCGGCACACCGTCGATCTCGGAGTACGAGGGCATCACCGAGCGGGCTCCGGCGTCGCGTACCGCCATCTCGAACGGTGGCAGGATCACGTCGGAGAGCTCCCGCTGCCCGATCGACACCGGTGCCGCGTTGCGCCCGGCGCGGGAGGAGGAGTATCCGGCGAAGTGCTTGAGGGTGGCGACGACGCCGGTCGACTGGAGACCGCGGACGTACCCGGTGCCCACCGTGCCGACCAGATAGGGGTCCTCGCCGATGGTCTCCTCGGTCCGCCCCCAGCGCAGGTCGCGGGTCACGTCGAGCACCGGTGCCATGCCCTGGTGCGCGCCGACCAGGCGGATGGCCGCGCCGATCTCGGCGGCCATCCGTTCGACGAGTCCGGGATCGAAGGTGGCGCCCCAGGCCAGCGGTGCGGGAAAGATCGTCGCGCCCAGGGTCATGAAGCCGGTCAGGCACTCCTCGTGCGCGATCGCCGGGATGCCGAACCGGTTGCCGGCGACCAGTTCGGCCTGCAACCGGGCCAGTGTCGCGCTGCCCTGCGCCGGGGTGACCGGTGCGGTGCCGAGGGTGCGGGTCAGTTGGCCCAGCCCGTCGCCGATCAGCACGTCCCAGGACGGCGTCTCGTCGGCCAGATTGTGTTGATGCGGCGCCAGGTCGTCGCCGGTGGCGGACCCGCCGATCCAGATTGACCGGAGCTGGCCGACCTTCTCCTCCACGGTCATCCGCCCGAGCAGGTCGGCGACCCGCTCGTCGATCGGTAACGCGGGATCGCGCCATGGCTGATCCGGGACACCATCCACATTGCCGGGCACGAATGTCTGTGGGTGGCTGCGGGCGTCAGCGCTGCTTGTCACGCTCGTCTCCTGTCGCTGTCACGGGACCTCTCGACGCCGGTTCGGCGCCGGGATGCGAGGCAATTTCCGGAGGTTCTCCGGAAGGTGGCAACCGGGTACTCGGCATCGACGGTCAGGGTAATGCTGGTGGCGCGCCACATGCTAGCTCGTGCTCACGTCATTGGCGTCAATCGAAGCGCTCGCCGAATTTCAAGCCATTTCCGGATACGCCCTTGGACTTCTGGCCGGACAAACCGGCGATACCCGTACGGGAGAGGCCGGGGCCGGGGGCGGTCCGGCTGGCTCGTGGATCGGGTCGGGGTCCGTCCCGACAGGGTCACCGGAACGTGGCGAACCTCACCGGCCGGACCGGCCCCGGCGTGGGTTGGCGGGCCGGGTGTGGGTCCCGGTCGGTCGACCGGTGCCGGCGTACCCCGTGTGACCAGGGAAAACCTGGCCGGTAACCGGGCTGCGGCGGGCCGTAGACAATGATCATGTTCGTGGTGCGTGCCCTCGCCAGCCCCCGGTGCAGCGCAAACTCGCATTCACCGTGCTCGTGGTGACACCTCGATCACGAGACGGTCCGGCGGTGCCGTGCGCCGAGCGGCGGCCGGCGGTCGGGCGACAATAGTCAAATCAGCGCAGTTCAATGGGCCTATGGTGACCGAAAGCGACGGGCCAGCCCGTCCGAAGTGGACCAAAGTACCGCTGACCCCCTTGACACGGTGGATAGGGTGTAGGCAGCCCAGAGAAACTCGATCAATGAGGAGCATCTGAGGCGACACACGGGGATCCTTCGACGGGCAAGCATGCGGCCTACAACAGCGCCCGATTCTGCCTGATCGCCATTTCCTCGCGCGTCGGTTCAGTGCCCGGCCGGACGACGTAGGGAATTGAAGCCGCTGCGATGGGAATCTAACGAAATAGTCCCTGACCAGTGTGTCCGGGATAACGGCGGCGACCGAACCGCGTAGTCGCATTGGCTGGCGCTGCCGGCGTCGTCCAAGCCCGTGTTGCGAAATGAACAATCACGGTTCCAGATGAGAGGGGGCTCAGGAATACCGTGGTGACAACGGACATCTTCGATCGTTGCCGGTCGTATACGGAAGCCCGGGTGGCCCAGGCGGCGGAGCTCTACCCGTACTTCACCGTCTTCGAGGGCTCGGACACGACGGTCGCCCGTACCTCGGTGGGCGACGTCCTGATGTGTGGCTCGAACAACTACCTCGGCCTGACCTCCGACCGGCGGGTGCGCGCCGCGGCCCAGGCGGCGATCGAGGAGTACGGCTCGTCGCGTACCGGTTCTCGACTACTCAACGGGAACACCCCGCTGCACGAGGAACTGGAGCGGGAACTGGCCGACTTCCTCGGCATGCCGGCCGCGCTGGTCTTCCCGACCGGCTACCAGGCGAACCTCGGCGCGATCGCGGCACTGCTCTCCCGCAACGACGTGGTCATCATCGACCGCGAGGCGCACGCCTCGGTCTACGACGGGTGCGGTCTGAGCATGGCCAAGGTACGCCGCTTCGCCCACAACGACATGGCGGATCTGGAGCGGCGGTTGGCTGCCTGCCCACCGGACTCGGGCCGGCTGGTCGTGGTGGACGGGGTCTACTCGATGGCCGGCGACCTGTGCCCGCTGCCCGAGACGGTGCGGCTCTGCCAGAAGTACGGCGCCCGCCTCCTGGTCGACGACGCGCACGGCCTCGGCGTCCTGGCCGACGGCCGGGGCACCAGCGCGCACTTCGGCCTGACCGAGCAGGTCGACCTCGTCACCGTCACCTTCAGCAAGTCCCTGGCGTCGATCGGCGGAGCGGTGCTCGGGCCGACCGACGTCATCGAGTACCTGCGGCACCACGCCCGCAGTCTCATCTTCAGCGCCGCCACCCCACCGGCCAGCCTCGCCGCCGCCCAGGCGGCGCTGCGGATCCTCCAGGCCGAGCCGTGGCGGTGCCGGCAGGCGCTGGAGAACGCGTCGTACGTGCACCGCGAACTCGCCGCCCTCGGGTACGAGCCGCTGCCCAGCGAGACACCGATCGTCTGCGTACCGCTCGACGGCGTCGTCCCGACCATCTTCACCTGGCGCAGCCTGTTGGAGCGCGGGGTCTACGTCAACGCGGTGATCCCGCCCGCGGCTTCGGCCCGGGTACGGGCCAGTTTCACCGCGACCCACACCCCGGAGCAGCTCAAGCGTGCCGTGGCCGCGTTCGCCGAGGTCCGCGAGCTGACGCCGCCGGACTGGTCGCTGGCCGACCTGCCCCCGGCGGAGTACGTCGCGGAAGGCGTGCGGTGAGCCTGTCCCGCAGCGACAACTCGATTCCGGCGGTGGCGGGTCCGCACCACTCGACGAGGTACGGCGGCCCGTCAGCCGCCCGAACGGAGGCCCGATGAGCGTCACCCAGGTCCAGAACCCCATCCGGCCCCGTGACCGGGCGGTCGCGTGGGCGAGGATGTGGAGATTCCACTTCGTACCCCTGTCCCTCTCGGCCGGTCTGGTCGGCATGACGGCGCCGTCGGCCGGGGCCACCACCGCGAGCGTGGTCGTCGGCCTGCTCTTCTGCATCTTCGGCTACGGCGTCGGCGTGGTCATCAACGACTGGTTCGACCGCAAGGCCGACGCCGTCAACGCCCCGGACCGCCCCTTCGTCGCCGGGCTGATCAACCCGCATGCCGGGCTCGCGCTGACCCTGGCGCTCTCCGGGAGCCTCCTGCTGGTCGCCGTCGTCGTGGCGCCCGCGCTGGCGATCTGGAGCGCCATCGCGATCGCCGGGCATCTGGTCTACACCTGGACCAAGGGCATCCCGATGGTCGGCAACCTCGCCAACGGGGTGGACATGTCGCTCTTCACCGTGCTCGGCGCGGTCGCGGTCCGGCCCGACGCCGGATGGCTGGACATCCCGGCCACGACGTGGTTCCAGACGGCGCTCGTCGCGGTCGTGCTGAGCGGCTTCTGCCTCGTCGGCTACTTCAAGGACATCGAGGGAGACCGGCTGGCCGGCTACCGTACGCTGCCGGTGGCCGTGGGTACCCGGACGGCGAGCCGGGTCGCGTTGATCTTCCCGCCGGTGGCCCTGGGTGCCGCGGCGGTGGGCGCGCTGGCGGGGCCGGAGCGCGGCGCCTACGCCCAGGCGGCCTTCTGGCTGCTGCTCGCCGCCTCGGGGTTGGCGTTCACGCGCAGCCTCGTGAACCTGATCCAGGCACCCGAGGCGCGGGCGTACGAGGCGCTGCTCTGGTTCACCAGGGCGACCACGCTCTTCGTGCTCTCCCTCGGCGCGCTGCACCGGCCGACCTTCTTCCTGGTCGGGGCCGTCCCGATGATGCTCTACCTGGAACTCACGCTCCGGGCGACGCAATCCTCCCGGCAGGCGTGACGTGACCTCCGTCGACTGGACCCGGCTCTACCTGGACGCCGCCGAGGGCGCCCTGATCATGGCGATGCGCGAGGGGATGGCCCGGTCCCCGCGCCAGCTCAACGCCGCCTTCGAAGCCGACGCCGAACTGCTCGACCTCGGCGCCGCCGGGGTCCTGGCGATGACCGTCGACACGCTGAACGACGGCGCCGAGCTGGCCACCGCCCCGACGCCGTACGCGAAGGGGTGGTTGACCACCACCGTCAGCGTGAGCGATCTCGCCGCCGTCGCCGCCGACCCGGTGGCCGTGCTGGTGTCGTGCTCGCTGGTCAGGGACGGGTGGAGTGCCGAGGACGCCCGCCAGTTCGGGCGCGGCGCCTCCGACGCGGCGCAGCGGTACGGCTGTCACATCGTCGGCGGCGACACCAACTGGGCGCGGGAGGAGAGCTTCACCTCCTGCGCGATCGGGACGATGCGCCGGGGTCACCTGCTGAGCCGGGTGGGTGCCCGGCCGGGCGACGCGCTGTACGCGACGGGCCCGATCGGCGCCGGCAACGCCGCCGGTTTCCGCAGCCTGGCGCTGGGCCGGACCGACGCCGGCCAGCCGTGGCTGCCCGAGGCGCGGGTGGTCGCCGGCGACGCGCTGCGGAGCTACGCCCGGGCGTGCGTCGACACCAGCGACGGGCTGTTGAACGCGGCGGTGAGTCTCGCCGAGATCAACGGACTGGGTGTCGAGGTCACCCTGCCGGGTGAGGCGTACGAGCCCAGCGCGGCCGCCCTCGCCGACTCCTTCGGGCTGCCCCGCTGGCTGATGGCCGCCGGGGAGTGGGGCGAGTTCGAGCTGCTCTACGCGGTCGACGCCGCCGACGGGGAGCGCTGCGCCCGGGCGATGGCCGACCACGGACTGGACGCGGTCCAGGTGGGGCGGCTGACCGCCGGGCCGGA
The DNA here is from genome assembly GCF_036421995.1 of Plantactinospora veratri. Lineage (NCBI taxonomy): Bacteria > Bacillati > Actinomycetota > Actinomycetes > Micromonosporales > Micromonosporaceae > Plantactinospora > Plantactinospora veratri. The sequence goes on along the minus strand of NZ_JAZGQL010000025.1, from coordinate 60,911 downwards.
GCTGCTCTTCTTCGACGAGTCCGGTGCGCGCCGGGACCTGCGGGAGGTGTTGCCGCAGATGCGGGCGATCGATCCGGCCGGCGCGCTGCTCGACGACCTCCAGAAGCTGCTGGCGAGAGGGGTGTGATGGCGCGGGGCGTGGCGCTGGTGACGGGTGTCACCGGCTGCGTCGGCCGGGCGGTCGCTGCGGCGCTTCTGGAGGGTGGCTGGTCGGTGCGCGGACTGGTCCGCGAACCCTCTCCGAGCGGCGCGAAATATGCGGAACATCTCGGGGACCTGACCGACCCGGCAACGCTGCGCGGCTCGTGCGAGGGCGTCGAACTCGTGGTCCACGCGGCTGCCGATCTGAGCGACTGGCGGCCCGGTCGCCGCATCTGGCAGGTGAACCGGGACGGGACGCGGGCGATCCTGGAGGAGGCGCTGCGTTGCGGGGTGCAGCGGTTCGTCTACCTGAGTACGGTCGACGTCTTCGGGTTCGACGCCCGCCGGGTCATCGACGAGACGTCGCCGAAGCGGGTCCCGGGCTACCCGTACTCCCGGTCGAAGCTGGCGGGGGAGAACCTCGCGTGGTCGTACCATCGGCGCGGGCTCGACATCACGGTGATCTATCCGACCTGGATCTTCGGCCCCGGTGACCGTCATTTCATCCCGGAGCTGGTCCGTGGGCTCCGGGACAACAAGCTCGTCCACATCGGCCGTGGCGTCGCCCCGATCGAGTTGACCTACAGTGAGAACCTCGCCGACGCGATCGTGCTGGCCGGCACCACACCCGGGTGCGCGGGCGGCCGGTTCATCGTCGGCGACTCGTACGGTCTGACCGTGGGGCAGCTCTTCGACCGGGTCGCCGAGCAGGCGGGGGTACTGCCGCCGACCCGTTCGGTTCCGTTCCCGGCGGCGCTGGGAGTGGCGGCCCTCTCCGAACTTGCCGGGCTGGCCAGGATCGGTGTCGGCACCGGACGGCCGATGCTCACCCGGTACGCGGTCCGCTCCGTCGCCGGTGGGATGCGGTACAACCTCGACCGGATCCGGTCGATCGGCTACACCCCCCGGGTTCCGGTGGCGGAGGCACTGGCCCGCACCGTTGCCGGGCTGGAGGAGGAAGTGGGCCATGGCGGCGGATGACGGCGAGCGGGTCGTCTGCATCGTCAACCCGGCCTCCGGGGTCCAGCGTCGGCGGATGGTCGAGCGACGGCTCTCCGTCGAACTGCCCGGCGCCGACTGCTGGCACACCCGCTATCCCGGCCATGCCGTCGAACTGGGCCGCCAGGCGGTGACGGACGGGTACCGCACAGTGGTCGCGATCGGTGGGGACGGGACGCTCTCCGACGTCGCCAACGGGATCCTCGCGACGGACGACGAGAAGGTACGGCTCGGTTACGTTCCCGCCGGAACCTGCAACGACTTCGTCCGCGGCCTGGATCCGGTGACCGATCTCGGTGACCTGCTCGACCGTGGCCGCGACCGTTCGACGGAGGTCGGGTCGGTGACCTTCACCCGGCCCGACGGCACCCCCGCGCACCGCTTCTTCCTGGTCAACTGCACCGTCGGGCTGATCAGCATGGTCGGGCTGCGGTTCACCGAGAAGACTCCGGTCAACCGCGTGCTCAAGCGGGTCAACCTCCAGCTCGCCGAGGCGGCCTCCAGCGCCCGGGTGCTGCTCGGCTGGCGGCCGGTCGAGGTGCGGCTGGATCAGGACGGGGAGGTGTCGCGGCACTCCGTCAGCAATGTCGCGGTGCTCAAGGTCCCGTTCTTCGCCGGGGGGCTGACCTTCGGCTCCACCGAGCCGCCGGAAGCCGGTTGTCTGGACGCGGTGCAGGTGCTCGGCCTCGGCCGGGTCGGCGTACTCGGCACGATGTGGCAGGTGCTGCGCGGAAACGGGACACGGCATCCCGCGATCCGCCGCCGCCAGGTCCGTACGCTCCGGATCGAGGCGGAGACTCCACTGCCGCTGGAGGTGGACGGCGAGATCGTCGGGCAGACCCCGGCCACCTTCTCGGTACATCCGTCACGGTTGACGACGGTGGTCTGACGAGAGCGAGAGAGTGAGGCATCGTGTCGCATATTGGTATAGTTTGCCCGGACTACACCGGTCACCTCAGTCCGATGTCCACACTCGGCCGCGAGCTGCTCCGGCGGGGCCACCAGGTGACCCTCTTCTCCCTGCCGGACGCCGGGCCGAAGCCGTACGTCGCCGGGTTCGAGTTCGTGCCGATCGGCGAGCGGGAGTTCCCGCCCGGTTCCCTGGCCCGCTTCTCCGAGGAACAGGGCAGGCTGTCCGGGCTCGCCGCCATCCGGTTCATCGTCCGTGGTTACGTCCGCGAGGTGGAGGTACTGCTGCGCGACCTGCCGCCGCTGCTGCGGGAGCACCGGGTGGAGGCCCTGCTCGTGGACCAGGTCTACGGTGCGGCGAACACCGTCGCCGAAAGGCTCGACATCCCCGTCGTGACCGTCTGCAACGCGATGGCGCTGAACGCCGAGCCGACCGTCCCGCCCTTCATGACGGCCTGGCCCTACCGCGACTCCACCCTGGCACGCCTGCGCAACATGCTCGGCTATCGGGTGATGGACCGGGTGATCGGGCCGGTGGTGAAACGGATCAACGATCGCCGCGCCGAGTGGGGGATGACTCCGGTGCGCGGGCTGAACGACGGACTGGGCCTGGCCCAGATCACCCAACAGCCGGACTTCTTCGACTTTCCGCGCAAGGATCTGCCGGACTGCTTCCACTACACCGGACCGTTCCACGACGAGGAGAGCAGCGAGCCGGTCTCGTTCCCCTGGGAGAGCCTGGACGACCGCCCACTGATCTACGCCTCGATGGGGACGCTACAGAACCGCCTGCCCCGCATCTTCGAGGCGATCGCGACCGCCTGCGCCGGGCTCGACGCGCAACTGGTGATCGGGCTGGGCAGCCACGAGGTGGAACCGCCGACCGGTCTGCCGGGCGGGCCGGTCGTGGTCCCGTACGCGCCGCAACTGGATCTGCTCGCCCGGGCGTCCCTCGTCGTCACGCACGCCGGGATCAACACGGCGCTGGAATCGCTCACCCACGGCGTGCCGATGGTGGCGCTGCCGGTGACGAACGACCAGCCCGGGGTGGCCGCACGGCTGCGGCATCTCGGCGTGGGTGAGTTCGTACCGGTGCACCGGGCGAGCGCGCCCAGGTTGCGGGACGCCATCGAGAAGGTCCGCACCGACCCGGCCTACCGGACGAACGCCCGGGAATGTCAGCGCCGGATAGCGGAACTCGACGGCCTCGGCCGCGCCGCCGACATCGCGGAAGAGGCGTTCCGGACGGGACGACCGGTGCTCCGGCGTACGTCCTCCAGCGTCGCCGACGGCGGCACCCTGTGACTCGGCCCGGACCCGTCGCAGCCGCTCCCCGCCGAGGTCGGTGCGCTCTCCGTCTCCGCACCGCCTCGACCAACCGGGAGCCGACCGAAGGGGTCGACCGGGCGTCCACGACCGGACCGTGAGGCGCTGCGATCGTCAGGGGCGGTCCGAGCGCTCCGGGGTCCCGGTCGTGCCGCCTGGGCCGGGTTCGAGCAGTGGCACGGTTTCGCCGCGGTGGATGGCCCGGACGCCCGGTTCGAGGCCCTGCCGCCGGGCGAGGTCGAGGAAGTCCCGCAGCGGGGACCGGAAGACGGGATAGTCGTCGTAGTGGATGGGCAGGGTCAGCCTCGGCCGGACGAGCTGGACCAGGTCGACGCCCTGCCGGTCGTCCATGGTGAGGAGTACGCCGAGGAGCCTGGTCCCGCCCAGGTGGATCAGCATGGCGTCGATGTCGGGAAAGCGTCGCGGGATCTCGGCCAGCGCCGCGTGGTTGAGGGTGTCCCCGGTGACGTAGAGCCGGAGGCGGCGCTGCCCGTGCTCTTCGAGATCGAGAATGCTGCCCATCACCGGGGGTAGGGCGCGGGCCAGCAGGCCCGGCCCGTGCTTGCCGGGTACCGCGGTGATCCGTACGAGGTGGTCGCCCCGACTGATCTCGTGACTCTGCCAGGTGGTCAGGGCGGTGGCCGAGCCGAATCCCCAGCGGTCCAGTCGAGCCTGGGCCTGTGGCGTCGTGATGATGGGAAGGGTCCTCGGCAGGTTCCTCCGGGCGACCCGGTCGAAGTGGTCGCCGTGCAGATGCGAGAGGACGATCCCGTCCAGGGGTGGAAGTTCCCCGATCCGCACGGCGGGGTCGGTACGCCGCCGGGTCCACAGCCCGTAGCCGAGGTAGGCGCGCTGACCGGCGTGCAGGAAGTTGGGATCGGTCAGCAGGGTGATGTCGCCAAGTCTCAGCAGGGTGGTTGCCGTACCGACGAACGTGACGGTGGCCTGCGGCCGGGGCTGGGCAACCATGGTCTCTCCTTCTCCGAATCGTGGAGGGGGATCCGTCGCGACACCGGATCGGCGGTCACCCATAGGCCCACCTCTGAACCGCAGAGCACCGTACCCAGGAGTCCGGGAAGTACACCTGCGCCAGCCGGGGATGCGGCCGCACGGCTGACCTCCGGTGCCACCCGTCGACGACTTCAACCCGGCCCGACCCCGACGGCCGGCCGCGGGACAGGTTTGGGCCACCCGGGTATCGGGCATGGGGGGACATGCCGGGCGACGATCCGCATCCACCGTTGCCGCCACATCTGCAACTCGAGATCACCTCGGCCTGCAATCTGCGCTGCGTGATGTGCCTGGTGCGCTACCGGCCACCGGTGAACAAACTCGCCGGTGCCATGCGACCGGAGCTGTTCCGCCGGGTCCTCGACGAGGTGCCCACGCTGAACCGGTTGACGCTCCAGGGGCTCGGCGAGCCCCTGCTGTCGCCGTACCTGATGGAGATGATCACGGCGGCGGTCGACCGGCGGATCACCGTCGGGTTCAACACCAACGCCACCCTGCTCAACCGCCGCCGGGCCGAGGAGCTGGTGCGGAGCCGGGTCGACTGGCTGCACGTGTCGCTCGACGGCGCCAGCGCGGCCGGGTACGCGGCGGTCCGCGAGGGTGCCGACTTCGAGGCCGTCGTGTCGAACCTCGCCGGTCTGGTCGAGGTCAAGCGGGCGGCCGGCAGCGCCACCCCGTGGATCCGGGTGGTCTTCGTCGCGATGCGCGACAACGTCGCCGAGCTGCCCGAACTGGTACGCCTGCTCGCCCGTCTCGGGGTGGACGAGTTGCACGTGCAGAACCTGTCGCACAGCTTCTCCGACACCGACCCCGCCGGGCGCTACGACGACATCCGACGGTTCACCTCCGACCAGGCGCTGTGGACCGGGGAGGACGCGGGCCGGGCCGCTGCCGTCTTCGACGACGCCCGGCGGGTGGCCCGGAAGCATGGGATCCGGCTCCGGCTGCCGTACCCCGGCGTTCCGGCCAGGACCAGTGCGGGCGACGGTCGGGGCTGCTCCTGGCCCTGGGAGGCGGCCTACGTCACCAGTACCGGCGTGGTGCAGCCGTGCTGCATGGTGATGGGGGACGACCGGGTGTCGCTCGGGCGGCTGGCCGAGCAGAGCTTCCCGCAGATCTGGTACGGCGAGCCGTACCGGCAGTTCCGCCGGCGCCTCTCGGGTGACGACCCGCCGGACGTGTGCCGGGGATGCTCGCTGTACCGGCACGCCTTCTGAGGCGGGCGCCGCGACCGCGCGCCGGCCCGCCCGCCCCGCGCCAGGACGGCCCTGCGGAGAGCGGACCATGCGGCGGCAGGGGCAGCAGCGACCGATCCGACCCGGCCGAGTCGGGCGTTCGAGGTGCGAGCGGTCGCGCTCGGTGCCAGGGTCGGAAGTGCAGGGCCGGGCTGACCCGGTGCGGTGCGATCCGACGGATCGGAGCGGGCGGAGGAGGACGCGATGGGCACCGTTGACCGGATCGCGCAACCGTGGGGGAGCCGGACGCCGTACGGGCCGGGGGAGTCGTGGCCGGTCCGGGTGGACACGTTCCTGGCCGACGGGGTACGCCCGGAGGACGTCGACCGGTGGGTGCAGTCCGCCTCGATCCTGCACTCGAACGGCGACGGCCTCGACATCGCGGTCGCCGACGGCCGGATCGTCGGGGTGCGGGGCCGGGCGGTCGACCGGGTGAACCACGGCCGGCTCGGCCCGAAGGACCTCTTCGGGTGGCAGGCCAACGCCTCCCCCGACCGGCTGACCCGACCACTGGTCCGCCGGGACGGGCGCCTGGTGGAGACCGACTGGGACACCGCGATGGGTCTGGTGGTCGACCGGACCCGGGAACTGCTCGACGAGCAGGGGGCGAGCGCGATCGGCTTCTACACCACGGGGCAGCTGTTCCTGGAGGAGTACTACACCCTCGCGTTGATCGCGCACGGCGGGATCGGCACCAACCACGTCGACGGCAACACCCGGCTCTGTACGGCCACCGCCGCCGAGGCGCTGAAGGAGTCCTTCGGCTCCGACGGCCAGCCCGGCTCGTACGCCGACATCGACCACGCCGACGTGATCGTGCTGTACGGCCACAACATGGCCGAGACCCAGACGGTGACCTGGAGCCGGGTGCTGGACCGGCTGGCCGGCCCGAATCCGCCGGCGGTGGTCTGCGTCGACCCCCGCCAGACGCCGGTGGCCCGGGCCGCCACCATGCACCTGGCGCCCCGGCCGAGCACCAACGTGGTGCTGATGAACGCGCTGCTGCACGAGATCATCGCCAACGGCTGGGTCGACCAGGAGTACGTCGCCGCGCACGCGGTCGGCTTCGAGGAACTGCGGCAACGGGTCGAGGAGTATCCGCCGGAGCGGGCGGCCCGGGTCTGCGACGTACCGGTGGAGCGGATCCGCGAGGCGGCCCGGCTGATCGGTACCGCGCAGCGGCTCCTCTCCACGGTGTTGCAGGGCTTCTACCAGTCACACCAGGCAACCGCCGCCGCCGTGCAGGTGAACAACATCCACATCGTGCGCGGCATGCTGGGCCGGCCGGGCTGCGGCCTGCTACAGATGAACGGCCAGCCGACCGCGCAGAACACCCGGGAGTGCGGCGCCGACGGCGACCTGCCGGCCTTCCGGAACTGGACCAACGAGAAGCACATCAGGGAGTTGGCCCGGATCTGGAACATCGACCCGATGCGGATCCCGCACTACTCGCCGCCGACGAACCTGATGCAGATGATGCGGTACGCCGAGGAAGGGTCGATCCGGTTCCTCTGGGTGAGCTGTACGAATCCGGCGGTGTCACTGCCGGAGCTGGCCCGGATCCGGGACATCCTCCGCCAGGAGCGGCTCTTCCTGGTGGTGCAGGACATCTTCCTCTCCGAGACCGCGCAGCTCGCCGACGTGGTGCTGCCCGCCGCGACCTGGGGCGAGAAGACCGGCACCTTCACCAACGCCGACCGGACGGTGCACCTGTCGGAGAAGGCGGTCGACCCGCCCGGCGAGGCCCGGCCCGACCTGGACATCTTCGTCGACTACGCGCGACGGCTGGATCTGCGCGACGACGACGGGCAGCCGCTGGTGCGCTGGACCGACCCGGAGGGCGCGTTCAGGGCGTGGCAGGAGTGCAGCGCCGGGCGGCCGTGCGACTACACCGGGCTGAGCTACGCCAAGCTGCGCGGCGGCACCGGGATCCAGTGGCCCTGCGACGCCGAGCACCCGGACGGTACCGAGCGCCTCTACGCCGACGGGAAGTTCTGGGCCGCACCGGACTACTGCGAGAGCTACGGCCGGGACCTGGTCACCGGGGCGCCGCTGGAGCCGACCGAGTACGCGGCGCTGAATCCCTCGGGCAAGGCGGTGATCAAGGCGGCCGAGTACCTTCCCCCGCACGAGCTGCCGAGCGAGGAGTACCCGTTCCAGCTGATCACCGGTCGTACCCTGTACCACTTCCACACCCGGACCAAGACGGCGCGGGCGCCGCAGTTGCAGGCGGCGGCGCCGGAGGTCTGGGTGGAGATGGCGGCCACCGACGCGGCGGACCAGGGCTTCGCCGAGGGCGACCTGCTGGAGGTCGCCACCCCGCGCGGTTCGGTGCGGGCCCGGCTGCGGGTCAGCGGCATCCGGCGGGACGTGCTCTTCCTCCCGTTCCACTACGGCTACTGGGACGCACCGGGCGGGGCCGGGCCGGACGGCCGGGAGCAGGGCCGGGCGGCCAACGAGTTGACGATCACCGACTGGGACCCGGTGTCGAAGCAGCCGCTGTTCAAGTCCGCGGTGGCCCGGGTGACCCGGGTCGGCGGCGGCGACGGGGCACCGGCGGCGCCGACGACCACCGGGTCCCGACCCGTGGCGGCCGGGGTCCCGGAGACGGCGGGCGGCTCCGCCGCGCTGGCCGACGAGCGGTTGCCGGAGGCTCCCCGAACGGTCGGGGCCACCGCTCCGGCGGTCGGAGGCGACCGATGAACAAGATCGATATGGTCATCCGGGAGCTGCACCGGTCGGAGAACAAACTCGCCGTCGACCTGCTGCGGATGGCGGACCGGCACAAGGCCGACCACGAGGTACACCACGTGGCACGTGACCTGTCCCGCTGGTCCCGGCAGCACGTCACCGAACTCGCCCGGGTCGGCCGCGACTACGGGCTGCGCCTCGACGAGGAGGCGCGGGACGAGTCGGGGGTGCTCGCCACGGTCGAGCAGAAGGCGTCCGAGATGCTCGGCCGGCACCGCGAGCCCGGACTGCTCCTCCTCGCCGACCTGCGCCACCTCTACCGGGACGCCTCCGGCGTCTCGCTGGACTGGGAGATCCTCGCCCAGGTCGCCCAGGCCACCCGGGACCTGGAACTGCTCGGACTCGCCAAGCGCTGCCACCCGCAGACCCTGCGGCAGGCCCGGTGGGCCAACGCGAAGCTCAAGGAGACCTCCGCGCAGGCCCTGGTGAGCTGACGGACGACCGCGACCCGGGAGCATCTGGCCGTCACCCGGATCGCTCTCCGATGGCCCGGGACGCTCTCCCGGACCGCGCGGCCAGGGGATGCGGAATCGTGAACCGGTGACCGACATCAGCGGGTCGGGGTAGGGGTACCAGCCTGATCATGTCTGATGTGACCGTGGTGGTGGCGACCCGTAACCGGCGGGAACAGCTCCTGGCATCGTTGGCCCGGCACGCGGCTCCGGTGATCGTGGTGGACAACGCCTCCACCGACGGGACTCCGGAGGCGGTGGCGAGATGCTTTCCCGAGATAGAGGTCGTCCGGCTCGACCACAACGCCGGTGCCGCGGCCCGCAACGTCGGCGTCGAGCTGGCCCGCACCGCGTACGTCGCCTTCGCCGACGACGACTCCTACTGGGCGCCCGGCGCGCTGGAGCAGGCGGCCCGACTCTTCCGGGCCCATCCCCGCGCCGGCCTGCTGACCGGGCAGGTGCGGGTCGGTCCGCAGCGGCGCCTCGATCCGGTGTCGGCGTCGATGGCCGAGCAGCCGCTCGGAACACCGCCGGACCTGCCCGGCCCGGCGGTACTCGGTTTCCTGGCCTGCGCGACCGTTCTCCGCCGCCGGGCCTTCCGCCAGGTGGGCGGCTTCAATCCCAGGTTGCACGTGTACGGCGAGGAGGCGCTGCTGGCGCTGGACCTCGCGGCGGCGGGCTGGGGACTGGCCTACGCCCCCGAACTCGTCGCGTACCACCTGCCGGGTGCCGCCGGTCGGGACCAGCGTGCGCGGCACCGTATGGAGGTGCGCAACCGGGTCCTCACCGCCGTCCTCCGGCGCCCTGTGCCGGTGGTCCTGCGCACCATCGCCGAGGCCCGGCGCACGCCGCACGGCCGGCGTGGTCTCGTCGACGCCGGCCGCGAGCTGGGCTGGGCGCTGCGACACCGTCGTCGGGTGCCCACCGACGTCGAGGCGGCACGGAACCTGCTCGACCGGCTCGACAGGGGTACGCGGCCGGGGCCGGAGGGTGCCCGCGACCGGGCCGCCGGGCGGGTGCCCGTGCCAGTCCGCAGCGACGGTGGTGGGTCGGGACGACTCGGGGTACGAGGACCGTACGCCGGCCGGCCCGATCCGGGTTCCGGGGTTTCTCGACGGGGTGGACCACCCGCCGGGCAGCAGGCGCCGTCGCAACAGCAGGGGGCGAAGGGTGACCCCGGAGCAGTCTAGCGGGGCGGCGGCCCGCCACCGGTGAACGATCCGGGCCAGATGCACCGCCGAGGATTCCGACGGGACGGCGTATGGTGGAAAATCTGTGGCCGATGCCCACTTCGAGGGATTGGCGAACCGGCGTCGAACGCACGGCCCGGCCTCCGGATCCAGCCTCCGCTGATCTGCGCAGCGGTCCACGACCGTGGGCTGCCACTGCCCCCTTGCCGCACGTGATGACGGTCGGGGCGCCGTTATCGAGGACTTCTGCGCATGTCTGACACTCCTCTGGACCCCACCGACGCGTTCGCCCAGCTCGGGCGGATCCGGCTCAACGAGATGGACCTCGACGGTGTGCTGGACCAGATCGCCCGGCTGGCCAGGCGGACCATTCCCAAGGCGGAAGAGGTGTCCGTGACGCTGTTGCGGGGCAACGAGGCACAGACCGCCGCGTTCACCAGCCGGCTCGCGCTGGCCCTTGACGAGTGGCAGTACCAGCGCGGGCACGGTCCGTGCCTGGACGCCGCCCAAGCCGGCGCCACCCTCTCCCTGCCGGACATGGCCACCGAAAGCCGCTGGCCGGACTGGGCCGCCCAGGCCAGGTCGAAGGGGGTGTCCAGTTCCCTGTCGATCGGGTTGCCGGTCCAGGAGCAGGTCTTCGGGGCGCTCAACGTCTACAGCACCGAGCCAGGGGCCTTCGACGACGACGCCGTCACCTCCGCCGAGACCTTCGCCGGCTACGCCGCCGTCGCCCTGGCCAACGCCCACCTCTACGACACCACCGCCACCCTGGCCCAGCAGATGGGGATGGCGATGCAGAGCCGAGCCGTCATCGAGCAGGCCAAGGGCATCATCATGGGCGAACGTCGCTGCACCGCCGACGAGGCGTTCGCGATCCTGACGAAGGTCTCCCAGGACTCGAATCGCAAACTCCGGGACGTCGCCGCCGCGCTCGTCGACCGCGCCTCGGGGCGTACCCAGGGGTGACAGGTTCGTCACCACGGCGGACAGGGACCGCCGCCCGGGGACGTGTCCGGGGCTTCCGGTTCGAGGCAGATCGGCAGGGCCAGCTCGAAGAGGGATCCACCCTGCCTCGACTCCTCGCCGAGATCGTGGCGCACCCGCCGTACGGCGGGACGTGTCAGTCCTGGCCGCGCTGTGACTCGCGCCAGTCGCGTACGGCGTCGCGCATCCGGTCGAAGATTGCCAGGGGTGGGCCGACCATCAGATTCGCCGAGGCGGACTCGCCGGCGTGCGGGTGCGGACGCGTCGGGGCCATCGCCTCGGCCGCACGCAGTGCCCCGGCCATCCGGCCGAGTTGGGCCGAGGAGAGGCTGCGGCGCAGCGACGGAAACTCCTCCGTCTCCTCCCGGGTCGCGTGCGCGATCACCGCTTCGGAGAATCTCACCAGCCGCCGGTCGAAGTCGGGGTGCTCGACACCGAGATCGTAGAGGGCGGCGAGTTCCTTCTTGGCCTCGTCCTCCTCGTGCCGGAGCTGCCCGGTGACGGTGTCACCCCGTTCGATCTTCCGCTGGGCGCTCGGGTGCACGACGATCTCCTCCGCGCTCTCGTGCACGGCGAGCAGACGCACCAGGTCCTGGAACAGCTCCCGCTTCTGACTTCCCTCGGCACGACCGAGCTGCCCGAACAGCGTCTTGATCTGCTTGTGCTGCTCGATCAGCAGGTCCAGGACGTCCTGCTTCACACCTGCGGTCACGTTCGTCACCCTCCTCCGGTCGACGTCAGCGCCACGGTTTCCCGGCACCGCGACTTCCATGTGTCCCGGCGCCGGGTCGCTGCCGGCAGGCCGCAGCACCTCCGGCACCCAGCCCACCGCAGCGCCGGAACCGGGGCGAGCAGCTCCGGTCCGCTCAGCCCAGCAGTACCAGGAGCGCCATTCCGACCAGGATGGCCGGAATGGTGGTGATCACCGTTGCGGTCGCGGCGGCGCGGCGGCGCAGTGCCGCGAGTGGGATCAGGGCGTCCCCGTCCTGGCTGATCGCATTGGCCACCAGGGTCGTCACCGGCAGGCCGCCGCTGACGAAGATGCCGGTGAAGACGATCTGTACGGCGCAGCCCGGCACGAGTCCGATCAGCGCCCCGACGAGCACTCCGGCGATTCCGGCGAAGGCAAGTTCGGAACCGTCGAACCCGGTGGTGCCGCTGAGAACCTGCCAACCGACGTAGGCCACCGCGACCCAGACGGTGATGAACGAGGCCTCGTGCGCGCTGTGTCGCATCGCCTCCCGCCGGCTCGACGGGGAGGCGGTGGCGACGGTGTCGTCGGCGAACCGGCCCCGTCCGGCGGCGAAGATGAGCACCGCGATCAGGGTTCCGCAGCAGCCGAGCGCGAGATAGGGGTCGACGCCGCCGAGCGCGGCCGTGAGGCGTCGCGGATCGACGGCGTGGAACACCACCGGTACCGACACCAGGAAGGCCGGCATGGTGAGTCCCCAGAACACCAGGGACATCCGGATCGGGCGTACCGGCCCGGCGCCCGGGACCATCGCCACGGCCAGGGTCGCCGAGCCCGGATAGCTGCCGAGCACCGCCGGCCGGCAGTCTGCGCCGGCCCGGGCCACGGGCCCCGGCTCCGGGACGCCGGTCGGCAGGCCGGCTCCGGCCGCGGTGGCGGCGGCGTGACGCCGGGGCAGCCACCACCTCCGGGACCGGACGGTCCGGGCCGGGTCGATGCCGAGCAGGTCGACGGCGTACCCGGTGGCCAGCCCGACGGCGAAGAGCAGAGCGTGGATTTTGATCGCGAACTCGGGGTTCGCGGCGATGACCACCCAGGACGAGTCACCCATGGTCGCCGCGAGGGCGGCCACGACGGTACCGAAGGAGACCTTGCCGCGCGCGTAGAGCGGCATCAGGATGATGGCGCCGCCGCAGCCGGGGCTGACACCCAGCAGCGCGCCGACCAGGGGACCGAGCCTCGGGCGATGGGTCAGGTGGTCGGTGACCCGGTCGCCGTACCGCCAGCGCAGCCAGCCGAAGAGCGCGACCATCACCGCGACGTAGACCCCCACCTGCATGAACGCGTCCGCCAACGGGCGGGCCAGGAATTCGATCATGGCTTCCGTCTTCCGGGTGAGGCCGCGCCGACCCGCCGCCGTGGCGACGGATCGGCGCGGCGGGACGGCGCGGCGGAACGGGACAGGCCGATGCTGTGCTGCCGGTCAGGTGGCGGACGGCGGCGTACCGTGCAGACGCGGGTCGCCCGGCGGCAGCGCGGGCGCGTCCGCGTACGAGGTCGGGTTCGCCTGATAGCTGAACTGTCCCTTGCCGTCCGGGCTGGGGCCGCTGGCCCACCGCCCCTCGGCCGCCTCCTCGCCCGCCGAGAAGTTGATGTACTGGTAGGCGAACTCGTTCTCCTGCTCGGCGTCGGGGAACGCCTCCGGGACCGGCATCTCCTCGAGGCCGTCCTCCTTGAGTTGCTCGATCGCCGCGAGCCACATGTTCTGGTGCATGGTGTCGCGGGCCAGCAGGAACCGCAGCATCTGCTTGACGCCCGGATCGTCGGTCATGTGGAACAACCGGGCGACCTGGAGCCGGCCCTGCGCCTCGGCGGTCACGTTGAGGTGGAAGTCGGCGAGCAGGTTGCCGCTGGCGGTGATGAAGGCGCCGTTCCACGGCACCCCGTTGCTGTCGGTCGGCAGCGGCCCACCGCCGGAGTGGATGAAGTGCGCCGGGTTCGACCCGGCGTAGATCGCGGACAGCATGGGGTTGTCCTCGGCCGCCGCCTCCTGGAGCGACAGTGGAGAACTGTCCAGCAGGTGGGCGATCATCGTGCAGATCATCTCGACGTGCCCCATCTCCTCGGTGCCGACGTCGAGCAGCAGGTCCTTGTACTTGCCGGGCAGTCGGCAGCTCCAGCCCTGGAAGAGGTACTGGTTGGCGACCGTCATCTCTCCCCACTTGCCGCCGAGCACCTCCTGTAGGCGCCGGGCGAAGGCGGCGTCGGGAGCATCGGGCTTGGCGTGGAACTGCAGGTCCTTGACGTGGCTGAACACGGTGTCCTCCTGTTGGAAGTGGCAGACCGTGCCCGGCTACCCGTTCCGCTGGCCCGCCGGGGTCACCGGGTGGCCCGCAGGGGTCAGCCCGTCCTGGCGCTTCCGGCGAGGCATCGTGGGGCGGGCAGGCTCACCCGGACCGCCGTTCCGTCCGTGGTGCGGTACGCCGTGATCGTGCCGCCCTCGGCGGCGACCAGGTGTCGCACGATCCACAGCCCGAGTCCGGAGACGCCGGGCGGCGGTGCGGTCCGGTCCAGCGCAGTCAGCAGGGGGCGGCAGGACCGGCCCTCGTCGGCCACGACCAGGACCAGCGCTCCGGCGCGTACCGAGGCGGAGACCCGGACGCGACCTTCCGGCGGGCCGTGACGCAGGGCGTTGTCCACCAGGTTGGCGAGGATCTGACGGATCCGGTGGGCGTGCACCAGCCGACCACCGGCACCCCGGGACAGCCGTACCGTCAGCCGGTGCGGCGGCGCCTGGGCCGCGACCGCGGTCGGCAGCACCTGGCGGAGCGGGACCGGCCGGTCGACCGGCTCGGCCAGGCTCTGCGTCACCGACATCGCCTGCCGCCACAGGACCGCCAGGTGTGCCGCCTGTTCCTGGGCCAGCGCGACCAGGCCACGTCGTTGCGCGGGGCCCAGCGCCGACGTCTCCTGGGCGAGGGCTCGGGTCAGTGAACGCAGCGATTCGATCGGTGAGCGCAGTTCGTGGCAGAACATCCGCAACAGCAGCGTCTGGCTTCCGGGAGCGGGGGAGTGGGTGGCCTCCGGCGGTGCGTCCCCGGAGCCGGCGGCCGCAGGTTCCCGGCTCCGTCGGGCCCGGATATCGGCGCGATGACCGGTCTCGGTCCGGCCGGGCATGATCGGGCCCAGATCGGGAAACGCCGCCGCGTGTCCGGATCCGCAACCCTGCGCCTCGTACTGGTCGATGACCACCCTCTCTTCGTCCGGGGCCTCGAACTGCTGCTTCCGGCCAGCACTCAGGGGCGGGCCCGGATCGTCGGCTCCACCGGTGACGCTGCCGCGGCGGCCGCCACGGTCCGCCGGTGCGTACCCGATCTGGCCCTGGTCGACCTGCACATGCCGTTACCGGGCGGGATCCGGGCCATCACCGCCATCCGGCGGACCGCACCACGGGTACGGGTCGTCGCGATCTCGGGTCTGGAGGACACCGATCTGATGGTGCAGGCCCTGCGGGCCGGCGCCGAGGGTTACCTGCCGAAGAGCAGTGAACCCGAGGAACTGCTGCCGCCGCTGATGGCGATCCTGGACGGGTGGGCGGTGCTCCCTGCCGGCCTGCTCGCCGCGCTGCTCCGCCCGGCGTACAACGGGTTACCGGTGACGGCCATCCTCGACGACGAGGAACGCCGGCTTCTGCAGCTTATTGCGAAAGGTTGTCGCACGGTGGAAATCGCCGAAGAGCTGAACTTCTCCGAACGTACGGTGAAGCGACTGACGGCGTCGCTGCTGCGGAAGCTGCGGGTGTCGAACCGGACGGAGGCCGCCGCCGTGGCCGGAAACGCCGGTCTGCTCTGACCCTGGCAGTTCCGCCTCGGACGGCACGGCCGAGGCGTTTGTCCCGTCGCCCGCCGGGTACGCCATCGCTGGGCGGCGACGGTCCCCATGGGAGTTTCGAGCCGCCGGTAGTAGGCCGGGTCGGTAACGGCCGCCGGCTTCGGGTTGGGAGGAGCGGCATGGTTGGCAGGGTCGGTGGATGGTTGGCGGTGACGGTGGCGGCCGGCGTGGGAGTGGGGCTGCTCGCGCGGCGGCGCCGGGAGTCGCTGCCGGCGCGTCAGGACGACGGCTACCGGACCGTCCGCGCGGTGACCGTCGACCGTTCGGCGGAGTCCATCGTGGAGTTCTGCGGACAGTCGGGGCAGCTCTCGGTGATGCTGGACCGGCCGGTCGAGGTGCGCGCGGGTGACGGCGGGCGGCGCCACATCGTGCCCGGCGGGCCCGGGACTGCCGAGCGGGCCGTCGAGGTCCGCGCCGACTCCGCGACCGGCCCGTTCCACTGGCACGTCGAGGACGGGCCGACGCCGCACGAGGGCCGGCTCGAACTGGTTTCCGCGCCGGGTGCCCGGGGCACCGAGGTGCGGGTCGAGCTGCGCTACCCGGAGAGCCGGGTCGGACACCAGGCGGCGGTGTTCCGGGGACGCGACCTCGACCAGGTGCTCCGTACGGTGCTGCGGCGGGCCAAGTCCCTGATCGAGGCCGGGGAGGTGGTCTCCACCATGTCCGAGCCGTCCGGCCGGGCCGGCATCACGGAGCGGACCACCCGGGTCGTCCGGGAGAAGCTGTCGGCGGGAGGGCGGGCGTGAAGGCACTGTGCTGGGAGGGTGTCGGGAAGCTGCGCGTGCGGGAGGTTCCCGACCCGACGATCCAGGGCCCGGGTGACGTGATCGTCCGGGTGCGGGCGAGCAGCGTGTGCGGCTCCGACCTGCACCTGATCAACGGCTACCTGCCGGCGATGCGCGAGGGTGACATCCTCGGCCACGAGTTCATGGGCGAGGTGGTCGAGGTCGGACCGGAAGTCGGGAAGCTCAAGGTCGGTGACCGGGTGGTCGTCGGATCGGTACTCGCCTGCGGCGGCTGCTGGTACTGCCGCACCGGCCAGTACTCGCTCTGCGACAACTCCAATCCGCAGCCGAACCTCACCGAGACACTGTGGGGGCACGCGCCGGCGGGAATCATCGGCTATTCGCACGCCGCCGGTGGTTTCGCCGGCAGCCACGCCGAGTACGTCCGGGTGCCGTTCGCCGACGTCGGCGCGTTCCCGGTCCCGGAGGGGGTCCCCGACGACGCCGTGGTGTTCGCCTCCGACGCCATGCCGACCGGCTGGATGGCCGCCGACTTCTGCGACCTCCGTGGCGGTGAGGTGGTCGCGGTCTGGGGTGCCGGCGGCGTGGGTCAGATGGCCGCCCGCTCCGCCCAACTGCTCGGTGCCGAGCGGGTGATCGTGATCGACCGGCTGCCCGAACGGCTCCGCGTGGCGCAGGAGCGGATCGGCGTGGAGACCATCGACTACAGCCGGGTCGACGTGCTCGCCGCGTTGCGGGAGCTGACCGGGGGCCGGGGGCCGGACGCCTGCATCGAGGCGGTCGGGATGGAGGCCCACGACGTCGGTCCGGGGTACCGGTACGACCGGATCAAGCAGGCCGTGCGGTTGCAGAGCGACCGGCCGACGGCGGTACGGCAGGCGATCATGGCTTGCCGCAAGGGCGGTACGGTGAGCATCGTCGGGGTCTTCGGCGGCTTCGTGGACAAGTTCCCGCTCGGGGCCGCGATGAACAAGGCGCTGGTGCTGCGGATGGGCCAGATGCACGCCCAGCGTTACATCCCGATGCTCCTGGAACGGCTGGCCAACGGTGAGATCGATCCCGGCTACCTCGCCACCCATCCGCTGCCGCTGACCGACGGCGTGCGCGGCTACGAGCTGTTCGAGAAGAAGCAGGACGGCTGCCTGCGCTCGGTGCTGCACCCGACACCGGCCTGAGCTGGCGGCCGGCCGGGGCACCGGAGACCGACGGCAGGCCGACCGGGGCTACCGCGCGACGTCGACCGATCCGCGACCGTAGGCGTCGAGCCGGTCCCACCGACCAAGGATGTCGAGCAGCTGTCGGTTGCTGCCCGCAGACTCGGACATTCCGGTCTGGACAGGGCGGCCGGGTCGCTACCGGTCGGCCGGGGCGTGATCCGGATCGGGATCGTCCGGATCGGTTCCGCGAGGTGTCGCGGAGGCTCACCGGGGGAGACCAGAAACGGCGGGTGACCGGCCGCTGTCACGAATCACCGTCCCGCCCGGTCGTTGTGGGTGACAGGGCGCCTCCGGCGCCACGGAACAGACCGAACCAGAGGAACCAAGATGAAGATCGTCGTTGTCGGCGGCAGCGGACTCATCGGCAGCAAGGTCGTGGAGCTGCTCGCCGCCCGGGACCACCAGGCGGTGGCCGCGTCCCCGAAGACCGGCGTGAACGCGGTGACCGGCGAGGGGCTGGCCGAGGCGCTCGACGGGGCCGACGTCGTGGTGGACGTGTCGAACTCGCCGTCCTTCGAGCCGGCCGCGGCGCGGGAGTTCTTCGAGACCTCCACCCGCAACCTGCTCGCGGCCGAGGCGGCGGCCGGGGTGGGCCACCACGTGGCGCTCTCGGTCGTCGGCGCGGACCGGATGCCGAACATCGGGTACATGGGGGCGAAGGTGGCGCAGGAGGGGGTGATCGCGGCGGGGCCGGTGCCGTACTCGATCGTGCGGGCGACGCAGTTCTTCGAGTTCCTCGGCGCCATCGCCGACATCGGAACCGACGGCGACACCGTACGCCTGGGACCGGTGCTCTTCCAGCCGATCGCCGCCGACGACGTGGCGGCCGCGGTGGCGGACGTCGCGCTCGGTGCCCCGGTCGGCGGCATCGTCGAGGTGGCCGGCCCCGAGCGGTCCCGCCTCGACGAGGTGATCCGGTCGGTGCTGCGCGCGCAGCAGGACCCTCGACAGGTGGTGGCCGACCCGGCCGCCGGGTACTACGGCGCCGAGGTGGCCGAGGACGCGCTGGTTCCGCTCGGTGAGGCCCGGACAGGGAGCATCCGGCTGGCGGAGCGGCGTGCGGTGGACGGGGGCGGGCGGTAGCCGTCGACGCGGCACGTTGTCTGCCCGGCCTGCGGCCGGCCCGCCACGCTGGCCGGAGGCCGGGCCCACACCGCGCTGAGCCCGCTGGGTCGGCCGCCGAACCGCCCGGGGTCCACCGATCCCCCGGTCGCCGGTCGGGCGCCGACGGTACTTTGCCACCAGCCCCCGAGCGCGTGGACGATGGCGTGGTGCAGCCCGTGACCGACGGAGAGACGGAACAGTCCGGACAGACCAACGACCTGGCGGACTTCCAGGCGATCCGGGGACGATTGTTCGGCATCGCCTACCGGATGCTCGGCAGTGTCGGGGACGCCGAGGACGTCGTGCAGGACGCCTGGCTCCGCTGGCAGGGGGCGGATCGCCGGAGCGTCCGGAACCCCGCGGCGTTCCTCACCACCACGACGACCCGGTTGGCGATCAACGCGGTGACGGCGGCCCGGGCGCGCCGGGAGACGTACGTCGGGCCGTGGCTGCCGGAGCCGGTGGACACCTCGGCCGATCCGGCGCTCGGCGCCGAGCGGGCGGAGGGGCTGGAGTTGGGGGTCCTGCTGCTGCTGGAGAAGCTCGCCCCGGCGGAGCGGGCGGCGTACGTGCTGCGGGAGGCGTTCGACTACGCCCACCGGCAGGTCGCCGAGGTGCTGGGTACGACCGAGGCGAACGCCCGGCAGCTGTCCAGCCGGGCCCGCCGGCACCTCGCCTCGGCGCGCTCGACACCCGTCGGCCGGGCCGAACACCGGCGGCTGGTCGAGGCGTTCCGGGCGGCGGCCCGGAGTGGCGACCTGGCCGCGCTGGAGCGGCTGCTCGCGGCCGACGTGATCGCCAGTTCCGACGGCGGGGGACGGGTGCACGCCTCCCGGAAGGACCTGTACGGCGTGGCCCGGGTGACGACGCTGCTCGACAACGTGCTGCGGAAGTACTGGAGCGAGTCGGTGCTCCGGACGGTGCTGGCCAACGGCACGGAGAGCCTGCTCGTGGCGGCCGCCGACGGGACCCCGGAGGCGCTGCTCGCCCTGGCGGCCACCGACCGGGGCGTCGAGCGCCTCTTCCTCGTGCTGAATCCGGACAAGCTGCGTCAGTTCGCCGCTCGGAGCTGACGGCCACGGCCGGGCGGATTCCGGCAAACCGCCCTACACCAGGCCCGACCTGTGTCTAAATCGGGTACGTCGGCGCTCGACCGATCGCGACGTACGGGGGAGTCATGGGCTTCGTCACCGCCAAGGACGGCACGGAGATCTACTACAAGGACTGGGGCTCCGGCCCGGTCGTGACCTTCTCACACGGCTGGCCGTTGAGTGCGGACGCCTGGGACGGCCAGTTGCTGTTCCTGGTGCAGCATGGTTTCCGGGTGGTCGCGCACGACCGTCGGGGGCACGGCAGGTCCGGTCAGGCCTCGACCCGCAACGACATGGACGGCTACGCCGACGACCTCGCCGCCGTACTGGAGGCGCTGGACCTGACCGACGTGACGCTGGTCGGCCACTCGACGGGCGGCGGTGAGGTGGCCCGCTACATCGGCCGGTACGGCACCGGCCGGGTCGCCAGGGCGGTGCTCATCTCCGCCGTGCCGCCGATCATGGTGCAGACTCCGGACAACCCCGAGGGGCTGCCGATCGACGTTTTCGACGAACTGCGGGCCAAGCTCTTCGCCGACCGGTCGCAGTTCTACCAGGACCTGGCGCAGATGTTCTACGGCGCGAACCGGCCCGGGGCGAAGGTCTCCAAGGGCATCCTCGACCAGTTCTGGCTCTGGAGCATGCAGGCCGGCATGAAGAACGCGTACGAGAGCATCAGGGCCTTCTCCGAGACGGACTTCCGGGACGACCTCGCCAGGTTCGACGTACCGACCCTGGTGATGCACGGCGAGGACGACCAGATCGTCCCGGTGAAGGATTCGGCCCGGAAGACCGCCCAGTTGATCGCCAACGCCCAGGAGATCTACTACCGGGGCGCGCCGCACGGGCTGACCGCCACCCTCCAGGACCAGGTCAACAACGACCTGCTCGCCTTCCTCAAGAGCTGACGCCCAGGAACCGGCCTGGGACAGTCCGGCCTGGGACAGTTCAGAACTCCTGGCCGGCGACGACCGACAGAAGTCGCAGCTTCTCCGCGCTCTCGCTGCCGGGGGTGGCGGTGAAGACCAGCAGCGACTGGGACTGGTCCGGATCGAGCAGGACCTGGCAGTGCAGCTCGAGGAGCCCGAACCGGGGATGCCGGATCCGCTTCGCCGCACAGTACGGGCCGGTGACCGGGTGCTCGCGCCACAGCTCGGCGAACTCCGGGCTGCGGCTGAGCAGCCCGTCGACGATCTCACCGGCCCGGGAGTCCCGACCGGCCCGGGTGTACGCCCGGTGCAGGTCGGCGACGAGCAGCCGGCTGTGTCCGGGATGGTCGTCCTCGGGGTGGATGCGCCGGCTGTCCGGTTCGGTGAACCAGCGGTAGTGCAGGCTGCGGGCCAACCCGGCGTGCCGGGTCTCGTCGCCGAGCAGCGCGGTGGCGAGCAGGGTCTGCCGCAACGTCTCGCCGAGGTCGCTGACCACTTGGGCGGCCGCGTCGCCGAGCCCGTCGAAGATGCGCATCATGCCCGGGTTGATGTGGTCGGCCCGGCGTACCCGCCCCGGCGTCGGATATCCGCCGAGCCGGAACAGGTGGTCCCGTTCCTCCAACGACAGGCGCAGGCCACGGGCGATCGCCGCGAGCATCTGCTCGGACGGGCGCGGGCCGCGCTGCTGCTCGATCCGGCTGTAGTAGTCGGTCGACATGTCGCTGAGCGCGGCGACCTCCTCCCGGCGCAGCCCGCCGGTACGCCGCCGCCGCTGTCCCCGGGGCAGCCCGACATCCTCCGGTTGCAGCGCCTCGCGCCGGCTCCGGAGGAACTCGGCCAGCCGGACCCGGTCCACGGCGTCCTCCTCCTCGTCCATGCCCGCCGGCCGCCCGCCGACCGTTCGACTTCGGCAACAATCCCCGGACCTGCGGGAATTCCTCCGAGGTGCCGATCGTCGCACCGTGGCGGGCGGCCGACCAGGTGACCGGGATCCACGGATCGGCTGTACCTGGCTGGGCCAGAACCCCGGGCCAAGACTCGGCACCATGACTGGACCAACACAGAGCGCACCCGGACACTGGATCGACGGCGAGTGGACCTCAGCGGAATCGCCGGAGACCATCCCGGTGCTGAACCCGGCGAACGGCGAAATGGTCGCCGAGGTGCCGGCCGGTACCGTCGCCGACCTGGACCGGGCGGTCGCCGCCGCCCGGGCCGCCTTCCCCGGCTGGGCCGCGACCCCACCCGCCGAGCGGGCCGCCGTGGTGCGGCGGATCGGCGAGGGCCTGGGTACCCGTGCCGAGGAGATCGCCGCCGCGATCACCGCCGAGATGGGTTCCCCGCTCGGCCTGTCCCGGACCGCCCAGGTCGGCTTCCCGGTCGCCGTGGCCGAGTCCTTCGCCACCCTGGCCGCCGACTTCGCCTGGACCGAGGAGATCGGCAACTCACTGATCGTGCGCGAGCCGATCGGCGTGGTCGGGGCGATCACCCCGTGGAACTTCCCGCTCCAGCAGATCGTGTCGAAGCTGGCGCCGGCCCTGGTCGCCGGGAACACCATGGTCTTCAAGCCCTCCGAGATCGCGCCGCTGACCGCGCGGATCCTCGCCGAGGTCACCGCCGGGGCGGGGCTGCCGGCCGGGGTCTTCAACGTCGTCTACGGCACCGGACCGGTCGTCGGCGAGGCGATCTCCGCCCACCCGGAGATCGACATGATCTCGTTCACCGGCTCCACCCGGGCCGGCCGGCGGATCTCCGCCGTCGCCGCCGGGACAGTAAAGCGGGTCGCGCTGGAACTCGGCGGCAAGGGCGCGAACGTGATCCTCGACGACGCCGACCTGCCGACGGCGGTTCAGGCCGGCCTGGCGATGGCGTTCACCAACGGCGGTCAGGTCTGTGGCGCCTGGCCACGGATGCTGGTACCGGCATCGCGGCAGGACGAGGCCGTGGCCCTGGCTGTCGCCGCCGCCCGAGAGTACGTCGTCGGCGAGCCGACCGACGAGGCGACCCGGATCGGCCCGATGGCCTCCGAGGCGCACCGCGAGAAGGTGCACGGCTACATCGAGCGGGGCATCGCCGACGGCGCGACGCTGGTCTTCGGCGGTACCGGCCGGCCGGAGGGGCTGGCCGAGGGCGCCTACCTCCGACCGACGATCTTCGCCGACGTCGACCCGTACTCGGTGGTCGCCCAGGAGGAGATCTTCGGTCCGGTCCTGACGATCATCCCGTACGCGGACGAGGACGAGGCGGTCGCCATCGCCAACGGCACCGTGTACGGCCTCACCGCCGGAGTCTTCGGCGAGCCCGCGCACGCCCTCGCGGTGGCCCGGCGGCTGCGCGCCGGTCAGGTCGACGTCAACGGCGGCCACTGGAACCCGCTCGCCCCGTTCGGCGGCTACAAGCAGTCCGGCAACGGCCGCGAGTTCGGCCGGGCGGGGCTGGAGGAGTTCCTGGAGACCAAGTCCATCCAGCGCTGAACCGCCGGGCCGGGCAGCCGGGCAGACCGGGTCCCGGCGGCGGTGCCGGGGTCCGCCGTCAGACCCCTCGCTGGTGCAGGTAGTCCGCCAGCGCGGGCACGGTGTCCAGCGCGGAGACGTCGTCGTCGGGCTCCACCACGACGCCGTAGCGGTGCTCGACGGCCTGGATCAGCCGCACGTGGCCGAGTGAGGTGAGGCCGAGCAGCCCGAGCGACTCGGGCTCGGCCAGGGCGTCCGCCGCACTGATCTGGCCGTCGCTGGCCTCGACGACCAGGCCGGCGAGCTCGTGGTGCAGCCCGGGAACGGTCACGTCGGCTCCTCCGGTCACCACTCCTGCTTCTCCGGTCGTCACTCCTGCTCCTCCTGTCGCAACTCCTCGACGGCACTGACCACCCCGTCGACGGTCGGGGTGTCGAAGAAGACGTCGAACGGCACCTCGACGCCGAGAGCCTGCCGGATCCGGGCGGTGATCTGCATGATCGTCAGCGAGTGGCCGCCCAGGTCGAAGAGGCTGTCGTCCGGGCCGATCTCGTCGACCCGCAACACCTCCTGCCAGATGCCGGCCACGACCCGGGTCAGGGCCACACTCTCCGCCGGGCCGGCAGCCTCGACCTCGGCGGCCGGCGGCGTGACCTGGCCGCGCTCCGGGGTCGGCAGGGCGGCCCGGTCGAGCTTGCCTCCCGGCGTACGCGGCAACCCGTCCAGCCAGCGGAGATCCCTCGGGATCATGTACCGGGGCAGCGTACCGGCGACATGCGCGCGGATCGGCGCCAGCTCGCCCGCGCCGACCAGATAGGCCACCAGCTCGCCGTCCCGGACCGCCACCGCCGCCTCGGCGACCCCTGGCGCGTCGAGCAACGCCCGCTCGACCTCGCCCAGCTCGATCCGGTGACCGCGCAGCTTGATCTGGTTGTCGGCCCGGCCGAGGAACTCGACAGTTCCGTCCGCACCGAGCCGTACCCGGTCACCGGTGCGGTAGTGCCGCCGGCCGGTACCGTCCGGCACGAACCGCTCGGCGGTGAGTTCCGGCCGCCCCCGGTAGCCCCGGGCCAGCCCGGCGCCGCCGATGCAGAGTTCACCGGGTACCCCGACCGGCACCGGACGCAGCCGGGCGTCCAGGACGTGCAGCGTGGTGTTGGCGATCGGCCCGCCGATGGTGACCCGGGACGGGTCGGCCGGTATCTCGGCGGCGGTGGACCAGATGGTGGTCTCCGTCGGGCCGTAGACGTTGACCAGACGGTCGACGAGCGGGCGCAGCCGCCGGGCGAGGGGGAGCGGCAGCGCCTCACCGCCGCTGAGCGCGGTGATCGGCGCCCCGGCCCAGCCCGCGTCGAGCAGCAGTTGCCAGCTCGACGGGGTCGCCTGCACGTGGGTGATCCCGGCGTCCCGGACGAGTCGGCCCAGCGCGCTGCCGTCCCGGGCGGTCGCGTCGGCGGCCACCACCACCCGGCCGCCGGTGCAGAGCGGCGCGAAGAGTTCCAGTCCGCTGATGTCGAAGGAGATGGTGGTCTGGTGCAGCCAGCGGTCCGCCGGGCCGGCACCGAGCAGCTCGGTCATCGCGGTGACGAGGTTGAGCAACGCCGGGTGGGCGATCTCGACGCCCTTCGGGCGGCCCGTCGAGCCGGAGGTGTAGATGACGTAGGCGAGCCCGTCCGGGTCGGTGGCGGTGGGCGGTGTCTCCGGCTCGGCGGCGAAGGCGGCCAGACCGTCGAGCGGCAGCAGCTCGACGGGTACCCCGCCGAGCGCGGCGGTCGCCTCGACGTGCCCGAGGACCAGCTTCACCCCGGCGTCGCCGAGGATGAACTCCAGCCTGCTCGCCGGATAGCCCGGGTCCAGCGGGAGGTAGCCGGCCCCGACGGCGAGGATGCCCAGCACACCGGCGACGAGTTCGACGCCCCGGCGGGGGCAGAGTCCTACCAGGTCACCGGCGCCGACGCCGTGCCGGCGCAGCCCGTGGCCGATCCGGTGCGCGGCGGCGACCAGCTCCCGGTAGGTCAGGGCGCCGTCGTCGGCGTGCACCGCCACCGCGTCCGGGCTGGCCTCGGCGGCCGCCCGGATCAGGTCCAGCACGGTGCTGGCGGGGCGCGGGCGCGCGGTGGCGTTCAACCGGTCGAGCAGCGCCAGCTCCGCCGGGACGAGCAGGTCCAGGTCGCCGACCGGGCGGTCGGGCTCGGCCAGTGCCGCGCCGAGCAGGGTACGCAGGTGTCCGGCGATCCGCTCGGCGTCGGCGACCGGCAGCAGCCGGGCCGGTACGAGCATCCGCCCGGTCAGCCCGGCCGGGGTGTCGACCAGGTGCAGGTGCAGGGCGCTGCGTACCGTCGCCGGGACGAGCAGCCAGTCCACACCGGACGGACTCTCGGTCGGCCGTCGGTAGCTGACCGAGACCGGCGCCATCGCCGGGCGCGGTGGCAGGCCGGGCAGGGCACGTCCGAGCGGTACCTCGCGGTGCCGGTATACGGCCCGGGCCTCGGCGCGTACCGCCCGGACCAGCTCGGCGAAGGGAGCCGCCAGGTCGATGCCGACGGTGACGGGCAGTTCGTTGACCCACATCCCGAGTTCGGGTGCGGTCTCCGGGGACCGGGTGGAGAGGTCGACGGCGACCGAGGCGGTGCCGTTGCCGTAGCGGGCGAGTACCACGTGCACGGCGGTGAGCAGCACCTCGAACCGGGTCACCCCGAGCGCCGCCGCCCCGGCGGTCAGCGCGGCGTCCAGTTCCCCGCCCCAGGCGAGGTCGAGTCGGGTGGCGGGCTCGGCGGCGCTCGGCGTACCGGTCAGTCCGGGCAGCAGCACCTCGTCGGCCGGGGCCGGGCGGGCGGACCAGAAGTCGCGGGCCGCCGGGAGCGCCTCGGCGATCCGGCCGGCCTGTGCCCGTACGGCGGCGCCCAGCCGGGTGGGCGATCCGGCGTCGAGCGGCCGGCCGGCGAGCGCCTCGGCCAGGTCGGCGACGAGTACGTCCTTGCCGCCGCCGTCGAGCACCAGATGGTGGGCGACGACCAGCAGCACCGTGCGGCCGTCGTCGACCCGCAGCGCCAGGCAGCGGGCGAGCGGGCCGGCGGTGAGGTCGAAGCCGACGGCGAGTTCGGCGGCGACGGCGGAGTCGAGCGCGTCCGCTTCGACCGCCCGGTGCGCGACCGGCATCGGGTCGGTGGGGGTCAGCAGCGGTGCGCCGTCCGCCTCGGCCACGGTCGCGGCGAGCAGCGGATGCCGGCCGGTCAGCGCGGCCCACGCCCGGTCCAGCACCGCCGGTGCGACCGGCTCCGGCACGGTCAGCGCCACCGCCAGCAGGTACGTCGTCGACGCCCCGCCGGCCCGCTCGGTGAACCAGACGCCCTGCTGGGTCAGGGTCATCGGGACTCCGACCGGTGGACCGGCCGCCGGGCCACCTCCGTCGGGTCCGGTGCCGACGACCGGGGCGCGCGCACCGGGCGGCTCGGGTGACAGGAGGTTCGGTGCCTGGGTCATGGCCTCGCCGTTCTCTCTCATGCTGCCTCCGGTGGGCGGCTGCTCGGATCCCCCGGAGTCGGGTCGGGCTGGTCGAAGAGGGCCCGCAGGCGGTGCTTGACCACCTTGCCGCCCGCGTTGCGGGGCAGTTCGTCGACGTGGACGATCCGGCTGGGCTGCTCGTGCCCGGCCAGCCGGCTGGCGAGGAACCCGCGTACCTCGGCGAGGCGCAGCGGGCGGGTGGTCACCAGCGCGGCCACCGGGGTGGTCCCGAGTACCGGATCGGGCAGGCCGAAGACGGCGGCCTCGACGATCTCGGGGTGCTCGTGCAGGGCCGCCTCGACCGCGACCGTGGAGACCTTGTCCGCACCGCTCTTGATGACGTCGCTCTCCCGGTCGACGAGGTAGAGGTAGCCGTCGCCGTCGAGATAGCCGATGTCACCCATCCGGGTCCAGCCGTCCCGGAACACCTGCCGGGTGGCCGCCGGATCGTCGTGATAGGACCGGGCGGTACCCGCGCAGCGCAGCCACACCTCGCCGGTCACCCCGGCCGGGCAGGGCCGGCCGTCCTCGTCGCGGACCTGGAGCGCCCCACCGGCGACCACCCTGCCCAGCGCGGCCGGGCGATCGGGCCCGAAGACCACGCTGGTCTGGGTCGGCGCCGCCTCCGTCGAGGTGTAGTAGTTGACGATCGTGGCGCCGGGCAGCGCGGCCGCCAGCCCGGTCGCCACGGCGGGCGGCAGGACGGCGGCGGTCGAGCCGAGCAGCACCACGCTGCTCAGGTCGTACCGCTCCAGCGCGCCCGAGCGGAGCAGTTCGATCGCCATCGCCGGCACCACGAAGACGCTCCCCACCCCGTGCCGCTCGATCAGCCGGGCGAAGTGGTCCGGGCCGAACCGGGCCGTCACCAGCATCCCGGCGTGTGCGTCGAGCGCGTTGAACAGCATGGTCTGGCCGGCGTTGGTGCCGATCGGAAAGGCGTGCAGGAACTGCCGGGAGTGGGCCAGCGCCCGCAGCGGCGGGTCGAGCCGGCAGCCGTGGGTCAGGTTGGCGTGTGTCGCGGTGACCCCCTTGGGTCGACCGGTCGTGCCGGAGGTGTAGAGGATCTGCGCCGGGTCACCGGGCCGCGGTCCGGCCGTCGGCTCCGCCCCGGGCAGCGTCGCCCCGGGCAGCGTCGCCCCGGGCAGCTCCGCCCCGGGCAGCGCCGCCACGTCGTCGGGGCCCCAGCGGAACCGGACCGGCACGTCGGGCAGCTTCGCGGTCGGCCCGTGCAGCAGCGCCGCCGCTCCACTGTGCCCCAGCATGTACGCCAGTTCCGCCGGGGCGCTGCGGGTGGAGAGCGGCACGGCCACCGCGGCGGCGGCGAGCACCCCGGTGTAGGAGCAGGCGTACCCGATCCAGTCCTGGGCGCCGTAGAGCAGCCCGACCCGGTCGCCGGGGCGTACCCCGGCCGCCCGCAGCCCGGCGGCGATCGCCTGGGTCCGGGCCTGCCAGGTGCCCAGGTCGAGGCTGCCCGCGCCCTGGCTGACGGCGACGTGCGACGGTTCGGTGCCGGCCCGGGCGGCGAGCAGTTGCGGCACGGTCAGGGCGACCCGGCCGGTTCCACCCAGCCGGCGGCCGAGGGCCGGCCGCGCCCCGCCGCCGGTAGCGACGCCGCGTCCCGCACCGGCGGCGCCCCCGGCCGAGGTGCCGCTCATCGGGCTGCCACCCGCTCGGCGGCCGGCCGCTGCGCCCCGGACTGCGCCCCGGACTGCGCTCCGGCGGGCTGGGCGGAGGCGGCGCGGCGGCGCAACGCCTCCACCCCGACCTGGTCGTCGGGCTGGGCGTCCGGGACCTCGTCGTCGAAGCGGGCGATCCGGGGCAGCCGCATCGCCACCAGCGCCACCGCCGCGATGGCGACCGCGAGCAGCAGGTAGAGCAGGCCGATGCCCCGGCCGTGCCCGACCCCGATGACCCGGCCGACCGTGCCGGCGAGCAGCCCGTCCGGGGCCATCAGCGGTTCGAGGAGGCGGGAACCGACCGGGCCGACCAGGGTCCAGCCGACCGGCAGGGTCGACCAGGCGATGACGGTGTTGATCGCGAAGACCCGGCCGTGGAACCGCTGTGGGATCTTGACCTGCACGATCGTGGTGTAGACGCCGTTGAGCAGTACCAGCCACATCGAGATGCCGAACGCGCCGACCGCGATCACCCACAGCGTCGGCCGCAGGCCGATGACGAGGCAGAAGCCGGCCAGCACCAGCGTGCAGCAGAGCACGGTGAAGAGCCGGCGATGCCGGGGCCCGCCCCAGATGCTCATCGCCAAGCCGCCGAGGAACGCCCCGACGCCGCCCGCGACCGAGACCTGGGCGACCTGGTCGATGCCGGCGAACGCCAGCACCAGTGGAGTGAGCATCATGAACAGCGGCGACAGGAACACGTTGAGGCTCATGAAGAACAGCAGCAGCGACCGGAAGCCCCGATGTCCCCAGGAGAGCCGCAGCCCCTCGCGGATCTCGGCGGTCAGGCTCTCCCGGCGCCGCCACGCCAGCGTCCGGGGGAACCGCACCAGCAGCACGATGACGATCGCGGCGGCGTAGCTGAGCACGTCGA
Source organism: Plantactinospora veratri (assembly GCF_036421995.1). Lineage (NCBI taxonomy): Bacteria > Bacillati > Actinomycetota > Actinomycetes > Micromonosporales > Micromonosporaceae > Plantactinospora > Plantactinospora veratri. The sequence goes on along the minus strand of NZ_JAZGQL010000025.1, from coordinate 31,737 downwards.
TGACGAGGATGCCGCCGAGGTCGATCACGGCGAGCAACGCCACCGAGAGCAGCGGCATCATGATGGTGGCGACGCCGGTCACCATCTGTACGACGCCGTTGGCGTGCCCGAGGTACTGCTTCGGCACCAGCTGCGCGATGGCCGAGTTGTAGGCGAGGCGCTGGAAGGTGAGCGACACCGACAGCAACGCGATCAGCGGATAGATGTGCCACACCTGGAGCGACCCGGTCCAGAGCAGGAGGCCGAGCAGCAGCTGGGTGCCGCCCGCGCCGACGTCGCCGCAGAGGATCACGGCACGTCTGCTGTACCGGTCGACGACGGCTCCGGCCACCGGCAGCACCAGCAGCCCGGGGACGAGCCCGGCGACGGCGAGCAGCGCGAAGTTCAGCAGCGACCCGGTCTCCTTGAGCACCCAGAGCGGCAGGGCCACGTCGGTGAGGGTCGAACCGAGGATGGAGACGAGCTGGGCGAGCGCGACGACCAGGAAACGCCCCATGCTGGGCTGCGGCCCGGCGGTGGCGACCCGGCCGGCCGACCGGGAGGTGTCGTGCAGCCACCAGGTCGGCGCCGCGCCGCGCGCCGGCCGGGTCAGCGGCCCGGTCCGCTCCGCCAGCACGGCGGGGCCGACGGTGGTGACGATCTCGGCCAGCTCCTCGGCCCGCCACCTGAGGAAGAAGTGTCCGGCCTCGTCGAGTACTACGACCGCGGCGCGGTCGGTCAGGAAGTGCCACTCGGTGAACCGTTCGGCGTAGAACTCGGTCGCCGGGTCCCGCTCGCCCGCCACCGTGACGACAGGCGCGCGGAGCCGTTCGGTGCCGGAGTGCATCAGCCTCGTGAAGTACGCCTCGGCGCTGTCGGAGTCCCGGCGCATGTTCCGGATGATTTGCCGGGCCTGGCCCGGCTCGATGTCGCTCATGTCGACGCCCATCGAGGTCAACCAGTTGGCGTACGCCTTGTCGGAGCGGATCGACTCCATCCGGGTCAGCCGGGACAGTGCGGTCCAGACCCGGCTGCGTGGCCGGGCGAACGGAAAGATCGCTCCGATGTAGACGATTTCGAGTTCCCGCCCGCGCTGCTCCAGACGGCGGGCGATCTCGACGGTGAGCGCGGAGCCGACCCCGCAGTGACCGTAGAGCGCCAGTGGCCCGTCGACCTTGGCCAGGATCTCCTCGGTGCAGCGCTCGGCCAGCTCGTCGAAGGGGAGCGCGGCCTCGTCCAGGCCGATGTCGTGGCCGGGGATGGCGACGGAGAAGAGTCGGTGCCCGGCCGGCAGCGCGTCGGCGAGCGGCTGGTAGACCACGGCGCTGCCGCCGCCGTACGGCACGCAGACCAGGGTGCGTACCCGCTGGGCGGTGGGCACCGGCCGGGTCAGCTCGTGCACCAGGTCCCGGGGACCGCGCTGCTCCGGCGGGGCGGCGACGAGCCGGGCCAGCTCGCGTACGGTGCGGTTGGTGAAGAGGTCCAGCACGGAGACGCCGGCACCGGCGGCCCGGCGCAGCCGCGCGACGACCTGGACGGCGAGCAGCGAGTGCCCGCCGAGATCGAAGAAGTCGTCGTCGAGACCGACCCTCGGCACGTCGAGCACCTCGGCCCAGACCTCGGCGACCAGGATCTCGGTGGCCGTCTCCGGCGCGAGGTACGGTGCGTCGAGGTCGCGTACCCGGGGCGGGGCCGGCAACCGCCGCCGGTCCAGTTTGCCGTTCGGGCTCAGCGGTAGCTCGGGCAGCTCGACGAAGGTCGCCGGCACCATGTAGTCGGGCAGCCGCCGCTTGAGGGCGAGCCGGAGCGCGGCGGTGTCCACCGGGGCGGACCCGACCAGGTACGCCGCCAGCCGCCGGTCTCCCGGGCTGTCCTCGCGGACGACGACGGCGGCGTCGCGTACCCCGGGCTCGTCGCGCAGCGCCACCTCGATCTCGCCCAGCTCGATCCGCAGGCCGCGCAGCTTCACCTGCCCGTCGATCCGGCCGAGGAAGTCGAGCGTCCCGTCCGGCCGCCACCGGGCCAGGTCGCCGGTGCGGTAGCGGCGTTCACCGTCCGGGCCGGTGCGGAATCTCTCGGCGGTCAGTTCGGGGCGGTTGAGATAGCCGTGCGCCAGCCCCACGCCGGCCAGGTGCAGTTCGCCCGGTACGCCGACCGGCACCGGCTCGCCCCGCTCGTCGAGCACGTACACCCGGATGTTGTCGATCGGTGCGCCGATCGGCACCCGGGCCGCGCCGGTCAGCTTCTCGGCGATGCAGTGGTACGCGGTCACGTCGATGGCGGCCTCGGTCGGCCCGTACAGGTTGTGCAGCTCTGCGCCGGGCAGCGCGGCGAGGGTACGCAGCGCCAGGTCCACCGGGAGTTCCTCGCCGCTACAGATGATCCGCCGCAGCGACCGGCACCGTCCGATCCCCTCCTCGGCCAGGAACACCGCCAGCATCGACGGCACGAAGTGCACCGTGCTGACCTGCTCGGCCGCGATCAGGTCGCGCAGGTAGCCGGCGTCCCGGTGCCCGTCCGGCCGGGCCAGCACCAGCCGCGCTCCGGCCAGCAGCGGCCAGAAGAACTCCCAGACGGAGACGTCGAAACCGGCCGGCGTCTTCTGTAGCACGGTCTCCGTTGCGGTGAGTCCGTAGCGGCGCTGCATCCAGTGCAGCCGGTTGACGACGCCGCGATGGCCGTTCGGCACCCCCTTGGGCTGCCCGGTCGAGCCGGAGGTGTAGATCACGTAGGCGGGGTCGTCCGGCCCGGCCAGCGGTTCGGGGGCGGTGCTGGCGGCGCCCGCCCAGCCGGCCGGGTCGTCGAGGGCCAGCACCGGTCGGTCGGTCGGCGGCAACGCGGTCGCAGCCGTCCCGGCGGTGAGTACGGCCACCGGGTCGGCGTCGGCGAGCACGAAGCCGAGCCGTTCGGCCGGGTGGTCCGGATCCAGCGGCAGGTACGCCGCACCCGAGACGAGTACGCCGAGCAGGGCGACGACCAGCTCCGGGCTGCGGTGTGCGCAGACCGCGACGAGCCGTCCCGGCCCGGCGCCGTGTTCGCGGAGCCGGTGGGCGACCTGGTTCGCCCGCTCGGCCAGCTCCCGGTAGCTCAGCGTGGTCCCCTCGAAGGTGACGGCCGGTGCCTCCGGGGTGGCGGCGACGCTGGCCTGGACCAGCTCGTGCAGGGTCGCGTCCGCCGGAAAGTCGGCGGCGGTGTCGTTCCAGCCGACCAGCACCTGTTCCCGGGCCGCCCCGCCGAGGGTGAGCAGGCGGTGCAGCGGCCGGTCCGGGTCGCGGGCGACCTCGTGCACGAGCTCGACGAAGGTGTCGGCGATCCGTTCGACCGTCTCGGCGTCGAACAGGTCGCGGCGGTAGACGAACGCGCCGGAGAGCGTCTCCCCGGCCACCAGGTCCAGCTCCAGGTCGAACCGGGTCGCCACCGCCTCGACGACGAAGGGCGCCACCGCCAGCCGCTCGTCCGCGCCGCCCGGGGAGGGCGAAGAGGCCGGCGGCGGCGCGGCGGGAGTGCGCATCGAGAGCGCGACCTGGAAGATCGGGGAACGGCCGACGTCGCGCGGCAGGTCCAGCTCGGTGACCAGCTCCTCGAACGGCAGCTCCTGGTGGGCGTACCCGTCCAGCACGGTGTCCCGGACCCGGGCGACCAGCTCCGCGAAGGTCGGGTCGCCGGTGGCGTCGACCCGGGTGACCAGCATGTTGACGAACATGCCGATCATCGGCTCCAGCTCGGCGTGGCTGCGCCCGGCCTGCGGTGACCCGACGGCGAAGTCGTGCTGCCGGGCGTACCGGGCCAGCACCGCCGCGTAGGCGGCGAGCACCACCATGAAGAGGGTGGCGCCGTGCTCGAGCGCCAGCCGGCGCAGTGCCGCCGTCGACCCGGCGTCCAGGTGCACGCCGACCGGCGCGCCCCGGAAGGCCGGCTCCGCGGGGCGCGGCCGGTCGGTGGGCAGTTCCAGCGGAGGTACTCCGGCCAGCCGGTCCCGCCAGTAGGCGACGTCGCGGTCCTGGGTACCGTCGGCGAGCCGCTGTCGCTGCCGTTCCCGCTGCCAGAGCGCGTAGTCGCCGTACTGCCGGCGAAGCGGTGGGAGGGGATCGGTCGGGGTGCCCGGCCCGGCGCCACCGGCGGCGGCGAGCAGGGTGAGGACCTCGCCGACGAGCAACTCGGCCGACCAGCCGTCGCAGACGATGTGGTGCACGGTGAGCGCGAGCACGTGGTCGTCGGGGGCGAGGCCGTAGAGGGCGGCCCGCAGCAGCGGACCCCGGGCCAGGTCGAACGGTTCGGCCAGCCGGGCCTGGACGGCGGTACGCACCCACGCCTCCCGGGCCGTCAGCTCGGCACCGGCCGCCTCGACGACCTCGAGCCGGATCGACACCGTGTCGTCGATGTGCAGCACCGGTCGGCCGTCGACGGTGGCGTCGAAGCGCATCCGCAGGCTCTCGTGCCGGGCCGCGACGGTCCGGAGAGCGGCTTCCAGTGCGGTCGCGTCGAGCGTCCCGCGCAGCCGCAGCACCACCGGGACGGTGTACGCGGCCGTACCGGGCGCGTACTGCTCCATGAACCAGAGCCGCTCCTGGGCGAGCGAGAGCGGCACCGTGGTCCCCGGCGGCCGGGCCGGGACGACCTCGGCCGGCGCGGCGGCCGGCCTGAGCCGGGCGGCGAGCAGCGAGCGTTTGGTGGCGGAGAGCTGGCCGGCAACGGCGGTCACGGCGGTGCCCGGCGCGGCGGTCTCCGCCCGGCGCCGGGTCGCGGTGTCGTGCTCCGGTGCGGCCGGGTGCGGCGGGATGCGGCCGGTCATGGTGCCCCCGTCCGGGCGGCGGCGAGTTGCGCCGCCGCCTCGTCCTCGGTGAGCCGGTCGATCTCGGCGACGAGTGCCGCCTCGACCGCGCGGGCGAAGCCGGCGACGGTGGGCTGCTGGAAGAGCAGCCGTACCGGCAGGTCCAGGCTGACGGCCGCCCGCAGCCGGGCGATCACCCGGACGGCGAGCAGCGAGTGCCCGCCGAGGGCGAAGAAGTCGTCGGCCACGCCCATCCGGTCGACCGGGAGCAGCTCGGCGAAGATCCCGGCGACCAGTTCCTCCGCGTCGGTCCGGGGCGCCTCGAATTCGGCCCGGGACTCGTCGGCGATCGAGGGCAGCGGCAGCGCCGCGGTGTCGACCTTGCCGTGCGGGGTCAGCGGCAGCGCGGCCAGCGGCACCACCACGCTCGGCACCAGCGGCGCGGGCAGCCGGTCGGCGGCGTGGGCGCGGACGTCGGCAACGGCGGCGGTGCCGGTCACGTACGCGACCAGCGTCTCGCCGAGGGCGGTGACCACGGCCTGGCCCACCTCGGGATGCCCGGTCAGCACCGCCTCGACCTCACCCGGCTCGACCCGTACCCCGCGGATCTTGAACTGCCGGTCGAGGCGGCCGAGGAATTCGAGTACGGCTTCGTCCCGGCGCCAGCGGGCCCGGTCACCGGTGCGGTAGAGCCGACCGCCGCCGTACGGGTCGGGGCGGAACCGCTCGGCGGTCAGGTCGGGCCGGCCGAGGTAGCCGTCGGCGAGCCCGGCACCGGCCAGGCAGAGTTCGCCGACCGCCCCGCGTGGCACCAGCCGCCCGGCCTCGTCGAGCAGGTACGCCCGGACCCCGCCGATCGGCCGCCCGATCGGTGGCCGGCGAGCGGTGTCGGCGGCCCCGAGGTCGACCGCCGTGGCGATGATCGTCGCCTCGGTCGGCCCGTACGTGTTGGTCAGCCGGATCCGGTCGCCGTGCCGGTCGCGCCAGCGGGCGACCGAGGTCGCGTCCACCTGTTCACCACCGAGGATCACCAGCCGCAGCGCGGCCGGCCAGGCCGGCACGAGGCCCAGCAGCTCCTGCCAGTACGCGGTCGGCAGGTCGAGGACCGTGATCGCCGGGTCGGCGGCGAGCAGTTCCGGCAGCGACTGCGGACCGTCGGGGAGCAGCACCAGGGTGGCACCGGCGGCCAGGGTGGGCCAGATCTCCTCGGCATGGGTGTCGAAGCTCAGTTCGGCGAACTGCACGACCCGGTCGGTGCCGGTCAGTCGGTACGCGTCGACCATCCAGCCGACGCGTGCCGCCAGGGCGGCGCGGCCGACGAGCACCGGTTTCGGGGTACCCGTCGAACCGGAGGTGAAGAGGACGTAGCCGGGGTCGGGCACGCAGGTCGGTGCGGTCGAGCCGGGCCGGAGACCCTCGACGGTGAGTACGGCGGCGACGGCGGCCTGCCCGACCAGCGCGGCGCGGCGCCGGGGCGGCAGTCCCGGGTCGACCGGCAGGTAGCCGGCGCCGGCCCGCCAGGTCGCCAGCAGGGCGACGACCAGATCGGGACCGCGCGGCAGGCTCACCCCGACGAGCTGCCCGGGCCGGACTCCGGCGGCCCGCAGCGCGTCGGCCAGCTCCCCGGCACGTGCCCAGAGTTCCCGGTAGCTGACCTGTTCGGCGCCGCCGACCAGGGCGATCGCCTCGGGTGCGGCGTCGACCGCCCCGGCGATGCGGGCGAGCAGCGGCGGGCCGTCGGCGAGGACCGGCCCGGTGCCGATCCGGGTCAGCTCGGCCCGGGCCGCCTCGTCGACGAGCGGTAGCGCCCGCACCGGGGTGTCCGGGTCGGCGAGGACGGCGCGCAGCACGGCGGTGAACCGGTCGGCGAGGCCGTCGGCGGTGGCCGGTGCGAACAGGTCGGCGCTACAGGTGAGCAGGATGTCCATCCGGACGTCGTCGGACCGGGTGTTGATCGCCGTCGAGCTGACGAAGACGTCCATGGCGACGTCGGTGACGGTGCGCCGCGATCCCTCCCCGAACGCCTCGACGGCCAGCCCCTCGAATCCCTCGAAGCCGGTCGCCGAGACGTCCATCGTGGAGTGCAGGGTGAAGGCGGCCTGGAAGAGTGGGTTGCGGCTCGGGTCGCGCGGCAGGTCGAGGTCGGCGACGAGCTGCTCGAACGGGATCTCCTGGTGGGCGAAGGCGGCCAGGCAGTTCGCCCGGGTCCGCAGCACCAGGTCGCGCAGCGTCACGTCGCCGGAGAGGTCGCCGCGCAGCACCAGCATCCGGGTGAAGTAGCCGAAGACCGACTCCGCCGCCACGTCGTCGCGGCCGGCGACCGGGGTACCGACACAGATGTCCTGCTGACCGCTGGCCTGCGCCAGGGTCAGTTGGTAGACCGTCATCAGCAGCATGAACGGGGTGCAACGCAGTTGCCGCGCCGTGTGCTGTACCGAGGTCCACAGCTCGGCGCCGAACTCGCGGACCACCGACACGCCCGCCGAGGTGCGTACCGCCGGGCGTGGCCGGTCCAGCGGCAGTTCGAGTACCGGCGGCCGGGCCAGCGCCGTCCGCCAGTACCCGAGTGCCGCCTCGTCGACGCCCTGCCGGGAGCGGGCGTGGTCGAGGTAGCGCAGGCCGGGCGCGGCCGGCTCGACGCCCCGGTACGCCTCGGCGACCTGCCGGTAGAGCAGGTTCATCGACCAGCCGTCGCCGACGATGTGGTGCACGGCGGTGCAGAGCACGTGGGTCCGCGCGTCGAGGCGCAGCAGCCCGACCCGGATCAGGTGCCCCTCGGCCAGGTCGAAGGGGCGGCCGATCAGCTCCTCGACGGCCCGCCGGGCCTCGTCCTCGCTGGAGACGTCGGCCCGGTACACCGGCGTCGCCCGTGGCGCCAGCACCTCCTGCGCCGGTACGCCGCCGGACTCGACGAACCGGGTCCGCAGGCTCTCGTGCCGGGCGGTCACGGTGTCGAGGGCGCCGAGCAGCCGTTCGACGTCGAGGTCGCCCCGGAGCAGCACGGTGGTGGAGATGGTGTACGCGGCGTCGCCCGGGTCGAGCCGGTCGAGGAACCAGAGGCGCCGCTGTGCCGGGGTCAGCGGGCCGCGGTCGTGTTCAGCCATGGCGTGCCCGCCCTCCGTGGGACGGCTCCGGGACGCCGGGTCCCAGCAGCCGGTCGAGCAGTCGCGGCAGCTCCGGGTGCCGCCAGTCCGGGAAGACGGCTGTCGCTCCGGCCGCGCCGACCGACGCCAGGTAACCCCGGTCCGGCACGGTCGGCATCGCCACCACCGGACTGCCGGCCGACCGGGCGGCGGTGATGCCGGTGACCGAGTCCTCGAAGACCAGTTGGCCCGCCGGGGGGACGCCGAGCCGTCGCGCGGTTTCCCGGTAGACGTGCGGCGCCGGCTTCAGCTCCGCTACGTCCCGTGCCGTCACCACCCGGTCGGCGCCGAAGAGCGGGAGCAGCCCCGCCCGGCGCAGGATGCCGAGCGCGGTCCCGCGTTCGGTGACGGTGCCGACGGCCATCGGGACACCCCGGTCGGCCAGCCGGTGCAGGATCTCGGCCGCACCGGTACGCGGCACGATCTCGTCGACGGCACCGACCAGCGAGGCGAAGCACCGGCGTTTCGCGGTGAGCACCTCGGCCGGCGAGACCCCGGTGCCGGCCAGCGCCGCGACCTCCGCCGCCAGCCGTGCGTCGGGGCCGCCGACGAAGTGCGGGAGCCGGCGCAGCGCCTCGTCCCACCTGAGCGCGACCCCGACCTCCCGGGCGGCCCGCAGCAGGGCGTCGTGGTGAAACCGTTCCAGGTCCACCAGGGTCCCGTCGAGGTCGAAGGCGACGGCGGACGGGCGAGCGGGGTGCTGCTGCGGGCCTACCAGCTGAGGCTGACCCGCTACCGGCCGGTTGCCGGTCACCGCCGTCCACCGCCTGGCGCGGATCCGAGGTCGGGTGGTGCCACCGTCGCCGACCCGGGGCGGGTCAGGCTGACGACGGCCATCTCGTCGTCCTCGTGGGAGATGACGGCGGAGTATCGGGGAGTGAGCATCGCGAGGAGGTAGTCCAGGTCGTCGATCATCCCGATCCCGTCGGCCGGATCGCGGCGGAGCCCCTTCGACAGCACCAGCAGCGCCACCTCGGCGATGCGGAGGCTGTCCAGGATCAGCGCGGAGAGGTCGATCGGGGTGAGCATGCGCCACAGGTCGAGGTGCACGGCGTAGTCGAAGGAGCCGTCCGGGTACGGCGTCCGGACGCCGAACAGGTGCGGATTGTCCGGCCCGTACGCGACGGCGTGGTCGATGCTCGTGCCACGGCCCGCCGACGCCGCCGTGCCGACGTCGTACCCGATCCAGAGACTGCTCGCCGCGTCCGGCAGGCCGACGGCCTTGCGTACGGCGTCGCCGGTGACCCGGGCCGGGTGGTCGCGGACGAACTCCCGGCACTCCTCGTAGAACGGCAGCGTCCGGGCGACCCGGCGGTGGTTGTCCGACGGGTGGGTGAAGAACTCGACGTCGTAGTGCCGGAACTTGTCGACGAGGTACGGCAGGACAGGCTTGGTGTTCTCCCACTCCGTCGCCCAGTCCCGGAAGTGCGGGGTGTGGTAGCAGACGGCGCCCGGGTCGTAGCGGAAGCGGCTGCTGTCCCGACCGAAGTGCCGGTAGATCCGGTAGGTGAAGTCGGTGTCCTCGTATCCCCACCGGACGAACGCCTCGTCGAAGCCACCGACCTGGAGGTAGAGCTCGCGGGGGAGCGAGAGGTTGTGCGTGAAGCCGAACATCCAGCCGGTACGCCGGTAGACGTCGAAGCCGCCGTCGGCCCGTCCCGGCAGGTCGCGGTGGTCGCCCTCCATCGGCAGCAGGTCGGCCTCGTCGGGTATCGCCTGCCGCAACCGGGTGAACGTTCCCCAGCTCGGCTCGATCCGCCGGCCGTAGACGACCTCGGCGTCCGGCCCGCCGGCCCGGCGCAGGTGCCGTTGCACGAGGTCCGGGGCGGCGTAGGAGTCCGCGTCCATCAGGAGCAGCAGGTCGGCCCGGGACCGGGCGACCCCGGAGTTCCGGGCCGCCGACCGCCCCCGGTTGGTGTCGTGCCGGACGTACCGCAGTCGCAGGTCGGCCTCGTGCCGACGGACCACCGCACGGACGTCCTGGGCCGAGGCGTCGTCGACGACGATCACCTCGAACCCGTCCCGGTCGGCGGTCTGCCGGACGAGGGACCCGAGGGTCAGGTCCAGGCAGGTGACCTGGTTGTAGGTCGGCATGATCACGGAGAGCACGTCAGGCCCCCCGGTCCGCGTGCAGGGCCGGCGTGGCGATCCCGACGAGGTCGGCCACCCGGTCGAGGTCGAGGTCCCCGACGTCGAGCAGCTCGATCAGGACGAGTTCCAGCCCGGCGAGCAGCTTGCCGGCGTCGGCGGCCGGCAGGTGGCGGCTGTCGGAGAAGAGTTCGAGGACCGCGCGGGAGCGCAGCGACTTGACGTGCACGTACAACGTCAGCCGCTCGCTGTCCCGGCCCGCCAGCTCGGTGACCCGGGTGGCGGCGGTCAGCTCGCGCAGCTCGGCGACGCCGAGGGGTGCCGGAGGCGGCCCCGCGACGCCGGGTTCGGGTACCACGTTGACGGTGCTCGCCAGGTCGATGTCGACACCCCGCCGGGTCTGCACCTCCGCCAGCAACCGCGCGACGTCCCGGGGGTCGCTCTGGCCCCGCAGGTACGCCAGCGTCGACGCCCGGTGCGCGTTGCGGATGGTGCCGGCCAGCGACCCGCCGTCCAACCGGATCAGCGCCGGTGCTCCCTGGTAGAAGGTTCCCACCGAGGCGGCGTCGCCGGGGGTGAACCGGTTGCCTCCGGCGAGGAAGAGCGGGACCTCCCGGGTAGCGGTCCGGACGCCGATGACCGTCGCCAGCGCGCCGAGCAGGACGGCGGCCGGCCCGACCCGGTGTCGTACCGAGACGGCCTGTACGGCCGCCGCCAGCGCCACCGAGTGCAGGCCGACGCCGGGGAAGAGCGGGGTCCCGCCCGGCCCCGGCGGGGTGGGGAAGGCGGTCGACGGCATGGTCTCCAGCATCCGGCGCCAGTACGCCAGTGCGAGGTCGTTGGCCCGGCGACCCGGCGCCGACGCCTCGTAACCGGCCCGGGCCAGCGGCTGCCAACCTGCGGCCGGCTCGGCGTGGTCGTCCCGGAGCAGTTCGAGGAACTCCCGGCGGAGCACGAAGCAGCCCCAGGAGTCGGCGGCGAGATGGGAGAGGACGAAGACGACCTGCCGGGGGCGGCCACCGGCCACGACGAGGCTCACCCGCAGCGGCCACTGGGCGTCGTGCCGGAACGGCTCCCGCCAGAGCCGTTCCTCGTCCTGGTCGGCGACCCGGCGTACCCGGCCGGGCTCGGTTTCGCAGATCTCCACCGGCAGGTCGCCCGCCCGGTCGCAGTGCTGCCGGGGCTCGCCGTCCGGGCCGACGGTGAACCGGGTCCGCAGCGCCTGGTGGCGGCGGACGAGGGTGTGCAGCGCGGCCAGCACCCGCTCCCGGGTGGCGTCGCCCGGCAGGTGCACCCGGAACCGGATGTTGAGGTAGTGGTTGGCCGGGGCCAGCGACTCCAGGATGTCCCAGACGAAGCGCTGCCCCCAGGTCAGCTCGGCGCTGCCCCCGTCCAGCCCGGTGAACTCCAGCGTCGACCGCTCGCGTCGCGGCACGTCGGGTATCCCGCCGCCGGTCATGACGCCTCGGCGGCCGGGTCGGTGCCGGCACGGCGGTAGAGCAGGAACCAGTCACCGGCGCCGACGAGGTCCCGTACGTCGGGGTCGGCGATGGTGGGTTCGCGGGCCGCCAGGACGTAGCCGTGGCGCTCGAGCACCGGGGCGAAGTCCCGCCGGAGGTAGTCGTCCTCCAGGCTGAGCAGCCGGTCGCCCTCGTTCGGCACGATCAGCAGCGCGGGTACGCCGCACCGGGCCAGCAGGGCGATCCAGGACTCGATAACCGCGATCGGCATCTCCGAGAAGCTGTGCACGTTGACGGCCAGGTCGGGCCGCTCGGCCGCCAGCCGCTCCGCCATCTCGTCGAGCCGCAGGACCACCGCCTTCTGCTCGACCCCGCGGTGTCGCAGGTAGTGCTCGCTGAGGAAGGTCGACTCCGGGATCGCGTCGACGCAGAGGTAGCGCTTCAGGCCGGGAACGCTCTCCACCATCCGGTGGGCGAGGCGGCCGTAGCCGGCGCCGATGTCGACCACGGTGAAGTCGGTCCGGGAGAGCAGCCCCCAGTGCCGGTCCAGGAAGTAGATCTCGTTGATCGAGTCGAGCAGGTCCCGGCTGGCCGTCGGCAGGCTCTCGAAGTCGAACGTCCAGCAGCCGAACGCGCCGTCCTCGCTGGTCCGGTCGAGCAGCTTGTGGGTGTCGAGCGAGCTGACGTAGCGCGCGAAGAGGAAGAACTTCAGCCGGGCGTTGTCGCCGAGCTGGCGTAGCTGCCAGACGTAGGCGTTGTCGCCACGGAAGTATTTCAGGTCGAGGTCGCGCAGCCGCCGGCTCCGCCGCCAGAACCGGCCGGGTCGGAACGGCGAGGCCAGCTCCCGGTAGCGCCGCCGGAGCTGCACCAGGTCCGGGTTCCGGTCGTGCAGCAGCGCGGCCAGTTCGGCGGGGAGCGGCCGGGAGTCGTCGTACCGCCCGTGGCCGGCGTGGATCCGATAGCTGGAGAGTTCGGTGGAGGTTCGGGTCAGGGTCAGCCCGAAGAGGCCGACGAGGTAGCGAATGGTGAGGAAGAGCCTAGAACTGAAGTGGTTCACCGAACTCGCCAACCTTCTCGCGTTGCGCCCCGGCACCGGCCGGCTCGTCGTCGGCCGCAGCCGTGCTGAATCGGCAGGCGTCGCCGCCGCGCAGCACGCGTACCGCCATGTGCCCGAGGGCGACGTGCAGGTCCTCGGTCAGGCCGTAGTCCGCCTGCCCGAAGACGACGAGCCGGTCCGCGAGCCGCGCCACCTCGCCGGCGTTGCCGAGCGCCGCCAGCACGGTCATCCCGAGGTCACGGCCGACCCGGGCCGCCCGGACCAGGTTGGTCGAGTGACCGCTGACGCTCAGCAGCAGCAGCGCGTCGCGCGGCCTGCCCCAGCCGGTCAGTTGCCGGGAGAAGATCTCGTCGTAGGAGTGGTCGTTGGCGATCGCGGTGATCCGGGCGATGTTCTCGGTCAGCGCCACGACCTGGGAGGCACCGCCGAGCGTGCCCGCCGCCGCCATCAGGTCGCTGGCGATGTGGATCGCCGCCGTGCTGCTGCCGCCGTTGCCGGCCACGAAGACCCGGCGGCCCGAGTGCAGGGTGAGGACCAGTGACTCCAGCAGGTCGGTCACCGAGCCGGTCTCGAGCTGGGCCAGAGCCAGGGTCAGGTCGTCGACGTACTGCTTGACCACCGTTTCGGCGCCGGTGGGTGCGGGGACCGGCCCGGCTGCCGGATCGAGCTGCTCGCCCGGGTGGACGGTCATCGGTATTCGGCGGACGGGGGGCGCCCGAATTGAGCCGGCGCACCATATTCGGTATGGCTTTCGAAAAACCGCCGGAGACCCCGTTTCGGGGTGTGCGGCACAATTATGGTCGCCGATAGTCCGACCAACGCAGGCTCCTCCTCGACACGTTGTGCGAGGACGGTGACAGACCGCAGCGCTGCGCCAGGTCGCCGTTCCCCCGTGACCCGTGTGGAAGATAACAATCATCGATGAGTACGGCAACCCCGCGATTGTGCCTGCCCGGGCCGGCCTGGGCATCTTTCATCGTGCTACCAGCGGGCCGGCGACGGCGGATTATCGAGATTGGACGATTCCAGCCCGCTCGGTCCCGAAATGGACCGGTGCCCACCGTGCGGTGCCGGAATGCGCCGCAAGTTTGGGCACGGCACCGCCACCGGACCGATCCGGATTCGCCGCCTGCGGCACATTGCTGAATGGCCGTCAGGATCCTTCCGCCCGATGGTCCGGGCGGTTACGACGTGGTGGGATTTTCGATAGGAGGACAGAACCGGTGGCACCGGGCACCGGCGTTCACACCCGGGTGATCCGGACTGCGTCGGCGACCACGTAGCCGGTGCCCGAGGTCCACCGGCTCACCCCCACCCTGTTCGCGTCCCCCGCCGGCAGCGTGAACACCCCGAGCGACACCCACCGGCCCCCGTTCACCCGCTGGTTCACCCGTACGGTCTGGTTGCCGCCGGTGGTGGCCACGATGAACGGCGTCGAGTCGTTGTACCCGGGGTCGGCCGGATACCAGACCGCCACCGCGTAGCTGGCGGTCTCCGGGACGTTCACCCGGTACCAGGCGACGTCGCTGGACAGGACCGGGTCGGCGAACCGGTAGTCGGCCCCGAACCTGGAGCTGGAGTAGCTCGAGGTACCCCAGTTCGCACTCGCGGTGAACCGGCCGGCCGTGCCGTTGTCGACCGTGCTGCTCCACGCCTGTGCGGTCGAGACGAAGCCGAGCCCGTTCGGCACCGGTCGTTGCGCGCCGTCCGACGGGGTGTTGCGGACCGATACCGAGGACGCTCCCGGCATCCGGGCGACCATGGTGCTGGAGCCTCCGCCGTCCAGGTTGATCGCGTCGTCGGCGCCGAGCGACTTCATGTAGTTGGCGAGTTCGACGTAGGTCATCCCGACGCTCGCGCTGGTCCGCCCGTCGACGACGACCATCCACATGGTGAGGCCGTCGGCCGAGAAACCGACAGCGGTACGGGGATTCCGCGGGTGCGCCACGGTGGTGGCCACCCCGTCCCTGACCAGTACGAGGTTGCCGCCGATCGCGACCTGCGCGGCTCCGGCCGCACCACGCGGCGAGTAGTTGACGGTGACCGGGTCGCCGACCGCGATCGCGGCCAGGGCGTCGGCACCGGCGTTCACGCCGAGCAGTACGACGGAGTTCGCCGGTACCTTGCCGCCGGCGGTGGTGCTGACCCGGCTGACCCGGCCACCGGTTATCTCGACCTCCCGGCTACGGGTGGCGCCGTCGAGCGCCTGACTGCGTGGCTCGTCGCCCCAGAGCGCGTTGTAGACGCCGATGCCGTCGGCCGCGATGTTCGGCGAGTTGAGGTTGGTGGCGGTGAGCTGGCCGCCGCCGGGGAGGGTGATCCTCGCGTCGAGGAAGATCTGGGCCAGGCCGCCCCGGGTGCCGGTGCCGTCGGCGTAGAGCGCGGCCACGTTGTTCCAGCCGGCGGCGGGGGCGTGCAGCAGCGTGCCGTCGTCCAGCCCCACCCCCCGGGGTGCCCCGGTGGCGCCGATGTCGAAGAAGTCTCCGTTCACGGCGGCGACCGCACCGACGCGGTTCGCCTGGGTGGTCAGGGTGGCGGTGGCGCCGACGGTTCCGGGGCTGAGGTATTTCGGCTTCAGGGTGGGCTCGGACAGGTTCGCGGTGAGCACGTTGATCTGGTTCGGACCGCTGGTCGAGGCGGTGCTCAGGGAGAGGCCGGGGGCCAGCGCGGTGCTGGCGAGCGTACCGATGCCGGGGCCGGCGGTGACCGCGACCGCCGGGACGGGGGTCGCGGCACCGACGCCGACGAAGGCGACCAGTGCGGCGAGCGGGACGGCGAGGGCTGATCGTCGCATGGCGTCTCCCGTGCGGGCAGGGGTGAGACCGGAGACCGGTGGGACCGGACCGGGACGGCGCGAAACTTATTGTCATATCCGGATGTCTGAATGGCAAGAAGCGCCGACCGACCGGGCGGGCGGGCGAGGCGTTGCTAGGCTGCTGCGGATGATCGGACCGGACGCCTACGTGGAGAATGCCGCCGCGATGTGGGGTGCGGTCGCCCTCGACACACGCCGGGACCAGGACTGCTTCCGCGCGGACCTGCCCCGGGCGACCCGCCTGATCTTGCGCGCGCCGATGTCGACCGAGGGCGTGTCGCGCCTGCTCGGCTCCGCGCCGCTAGCCAAGAACGCGGTACTGGAGGACATCTTCGGTGGCGGTGACGCCGAGCCGGTCGACCCGGCGGTGCGGATCCTGCGCATGCCGGTGATGGTGCGTCCGGCGGGGACGGTGGCGACGGCGGGGACCGCCTCCGACGGGGACGTCCGCATCGTGCGCGTCTCCGATCCGGAGGAACTGGCCGTGGCGGAGCGGATCATGGTGGAGGGGTTCCCGCTGCCGGCGTTCCTGCCGTGGCGCAGCGGCGAGGCGCTTCCCGCCGGTGTGCTGGCGGTGCCCGGCTGGAGTGTCCGGCTGGCGTACCGGCGGGGCGAGCCCGCCGCCGCCACCTACACCTACGACGACGGCCGGGTGGTGGGCCTGTACTGGCTCGTCACGTCACCCGCGCACCGCTCGGCCGGACTGGGGCGGACGCTGTTGACCCAGGCCATCGAGGCGCACCCGGACCGGCCGTTCACCCTGGTGGCCACGGAGGCCGGGCGGCCGCTGTACGAGTCGCTCGGGTTCCGTACGGTGGCGACGACCGGTTGGTACCTGCGGTCGCCCGTGCCGGTGCCTGACGCGCACCGGTGACCACGGGCGGGTCAGCCTCGGGATCTCCGGTCGAATTTGCCCGGCACCGCGTGCTCGGTGTCGGTGACGAGCCCCGTCTCCAGCACCTGCTTGAGCCGGCGGAGGTTCGCGGCCAGTTCCTCGGCGGGCGGCTTGCCGGCAGGGTCAGCACGGTGTGGCCCAGATCGCCCAACGGCATGGTCAGCACCTCGCGTACCGCCGTACCGCCCTGGTCGGGTGCGGGCGTGAAGTGCACCGTCCAGTGTGTCCGCAGCCAGGGTGGGGCGGTGGTCTCGTAGCGGATCAACGCGTCGGTGCGTACCTCGGTCAGCCTCACCGTCGACCGCAGGCGGATGCCGAGCGGGCCCTGGATCGTCCACCGGTACCCCGCCCGACCGACCCGTTCCACGGAGATCACGTCACCCAGGAAGCGGGCCCGGTTCTCGAGGTCGCGGTAGAAGGCGAAGACCTCCGGGACCGGCCGCCGGATGGTCACGGTCGCCTCGACCGACCTGGCGCGGAGGCGAGGTAGGAAGTGTGGCACTGCTGTCTCCGGCGGGGTGTCTGGGCAGAGGTTTTCCGCTGCGACCCGGCTCCGGCTCTGATCCGGCTCTGATCCGGCTCGGCTTCGCGGCGGCTTCGGCTCGGCTTCGGGCCGTGGACGAGGCGGGCCGGTCACGGCGAACCCGTCGCGGTTGCCCCGCCTCCCGCCGGATAAACCTGGTGTGCCGGGCGAGCCGGGTGCCGAGTCGATCCCTTCCGGGCGCGGGCAGGACTCGGCGGCACAGCATGGCCCGTGCGCCGGTAACCGATGGTCGAGCCGAAGTTTCGTCCAGACATCCGAAAGTCTGTTCAGATCAAACGAAAGCGGTTAACCTCGCGGCAGGTTTCTACCGAGAGCCGAGGTACGCGATGGGTCGTGCGGCGCCGCGTCTGCTCGCTGCCGTTCTGCTCGGCCTGCTCACCGTCCCGCTGGGAGCCGTGGATCCCCGTCCGGCGTACGCCCACGGCCAGCTCGCCGTCTCCACTCCGGCCGACGGGGCCACCCTGACCGCACCCGTCGAGTCGGTGTCGCTGGCCTTCACCGAACAACCCGCGCCGTTCGCGTACTTCACCGTCACGGCGCCGAACGGCAGCCGGGTCGACCGGCGCTGGTCGACCGGCACCCCGATCCGGCTCGACGAGCCGGTACGCGAGTACCAGTTGGTCAACGGTGCGTGGGAGCCGCGACTGTTCCACGTCGGGTTCACCGTGCAGGTGCCGGTGGCGTACTGGCCGGAGCAGGGCCGGTACGTGGTGCGTTACCAGACGGTCGCCTCCGACGGCGAGGAGGTCGACGGCGAGGTCAGGTTCAGCTACACCGGCGCCAGTACGCCGGCCCCGGCGGGTTGGCAGGCCCCGACCGACCAGCCCAGCCCGGAACTGGCCGCGGCAGCCGGGCACGGCCGACCCACCGCCCCGGCCTCGGCACCCCCGTCGGCACCGCCGTCGGCGCCGGCCGCGCCCACGGCGGCGGAGCGCGGACCGGGCGTGTCGGTCTGGCTGGTGCCCGCCGTGCTGGTGATCGGGGCCGCCGTCCTGGTCGCCGGGGTCGCCCGCCGCCCGGCCCGCCCGGCCCGCCCGGCCCACTCGGCAGGCAGCCGCCGGGCCGGTCCCACCCCGACCCCGAATCGCCGCAGGAGCCGCTAGGCGCCCGTCCACGGCACCACCCACCTCGCGAGCCGTCCCGTCCCGCCGATCCGTCGCCCGTCCCGCTCATCCGGCACCGCGTACCGCCGCCAGCGTCACCACCGTCCCCACGAATCGCGCGTCCCCCGAACCGCCACCGACCGTCCTGGAGACCCCCCATGCCGCCCCACCCCCGGCGACACCGGTCGACGCATGCCGCCGTCGCGCTGCTCGCCCTGCTCCTGATCGGACCGACCGCGTGCGGCGACGGCGAGCCGGCCGCCACCGACACGGTCGAGACCGTCACGGTCACCGTCGCCGGGGGCACCGTCTCACCCGCCCCGGGCCGGGTCGAGGTGGCCCGGGGCCAGACCGTCCGGATCACCACCACCAGCGACGTCGCGGACATGGTGCACGTGCACGGGTACGACAGGTCGGTGACCCTGCAACCCGGGGTCGCCGGCACGGTCGAGTTCGTGGCCGACCGCGACGGGCTCTTCGAGGTGGAGACCCACGGCCAGGACCTGCAACTGTTCCAGCTCGTCGTCAGGTAGCCGGCCGTGTGGCTCGCACACGGCGTCGGCGGGCGCCAGGACCTGCCCATCCCGTTCGGACTCGCCCTGACCGGCGCGCTGGTCGCCCTGCTGGTCTCGTTCGTGGCACTGGGCGCGCTCTGGCGGGAGCCCCGGCTGGGCAACGACGCCGGGCCGTCACGACCGCTGCCCGGACCGGTCCAGCGGGTACTGACCACCCGGGCCTGGTCGTGGCTGTGCCGGCTGGCCGGGTTGGTCGTCGCGGCGTACCTCGGGCTGGGTCTCGCCGGCCCGGACACGGCCGACAACCCGACCGCCGGAGTCGTGTACGTCCTGTTCTGGGTCGGCCTGCTGCCGCTGTCGCTGCTGTTCGGACCGGTCTGGCGGAGCCTGAACCCGCTGCGGACCCTGCACCTGCTGGCCTGCCTGGCGCTGCGCCGGGACCCGGTACGCGGGCTGCGTGATCTCCCGTCCGAATTCGGCTACTGGCCGGCGGCGGCCGGGCTGTTCGCCTTCGTCTGGCTGGAGCTGGTGGCGCCGCACCGGGTGAGCCTGCCGGTCATCGGCGGCTGGCTCGGCGGGTACGCCGTCGCCATGCTCGCCGGGTCGGTCGTCTACGGTTCCCGGTGGTTCGACCGGGGCGACGCGTTCGAGGTCTACAGTGCCCTCGTCGGGCGGCTGGCGGTGCTGGCCCGGCGCCGCGACGGTACGCTGGTCTGGCGGCACCCGTTCGACGGGATCGCCGGGCTGCGACCGGCTCCCGGCCTGGTGGCCTTCGTGGTGGTACTGCTCGGTTCCACCATGTACGACAGCCTCTCCAACGCCCCGTTCTGGGTCCGGCTCTCCCAGTCGGGCGTGGCGCCGCCCCCGCTGGTCGGTACGGCCGGGCTCGCCGTGGTGGTCGCGCTGGTTCTCGCCGCCTACCTGGCGGCGACCGGGTTGGCCGCCCGGCTCGGCGGCCGGTCGGTGCGGGACTGCGCCGGGGAGCTGGCCCATTCGGTCGTGCCGATCGCCGTCGGTTACCTGGTCGCCCACTACTTCACGCTGTTCGTGCTGGAGGGGCAGCGCACCCTGGCCCTGCTCTCCGATCCACTCGGGATCGGAGCGGACTGGCTGGGCACCGGGTCGTGGCCGGTACGGGGGTTCGGCACCTCGCCGGCCGGTACGGCGACCCTCCAGGTGACTGTGATCGTCCTCGGTCACGTCTTCGGCACGGTGCTCGCGCACGACCGGGCGTTACGGCTCTTCGACCGGCGAACGGCGGTCGCCGGTCAACTGCCGCTGCTGGTGCTGATGGTGGGTTACACGACGGCCGGGCTGCTGCTCCTCTTCGCCGCCTGAGCAAGGCTGTGCCGGCACGTGCACCCGCACGCGACGGGAGAGCGGGGACAGGGCGTCAGCGGTCGGGGGCGTCGGCGGGGGCCATCACCCGCAGCGCGTTGGCGTCGAGCCCGATCCGGATCGGGGTGCGGCCGCGTACCTCGCCGTCGACCTCGACCGGGGCCGGGCGGTCGGTGCGGAGCAGGATCTCACCGGCGGTCAGGAAGGGTTCGTCGTCGAGGGTGCGGCGATGCCCGGTCGCCGCGTTGCGCGCCGTCGCGCGCAACAGGTCGCGGCGGGTCGGACCACCCACCGGGTACGCGACCAGCAGCCGGTCGTCGGCGTTCGCGTCCGCGGTGATCGGCCGGCCGGCGTGGAAGCCGCCGTTGGCCACGAAGAGCTGGTGGGTCACGTACTCCCGGGACCGCCCGTCGGCCTGCACGGTGATCCGCATCGGACGGTTTCCGGTGAGCAGCGCCAGGGCGGTGGCCGGGTACGCCAGCCGGCCGACCACCCGCTTGAGCCGGGCCGGTGCCCGGGCCATCACGTCGGCGGAGAGCCCGACGCCGACGTGGTTGGCGAACGGCATCCCGTCGGCGGTCCCGAGGTCGACGTCGATCACCTTGCCGTCGGCCAGGGTCGCGACGGCCGCGTCCAGGTCGAGCGGGATGCCGACGGTCCGGGCGAAGTTGTTGGTGGTGCCGAGCGGCAGCAGCCCGAGCGCGATGTCGCGGTGGGCGAGCAGCCGGGCGGCGGCCCCGATCGTGCCGTCGCCGCCGCCCACGGCCAGCAGGTCCGGGGCCAGGCCGGCGGCGGCGGCCAGGCTCGCCTCCAGTTCACCCGGCCGGTCCGCCGGGTAGGTGCCGAGCAGGGTGAAACCGGCCGCGAGCAAGCGGGTCCGGGCCGCCTCGTAGAGCCGGCGGCCCCGGCGGGAGCGGGCGTTGACCACCAGCGCCGCCCGGCGCTCCCGCCGGATGGCGGCGTCCAGCTCCCGCTTCGACCGCATGCGCCAAGACCCTATCGCCCGCAGCCGGGTCGCCCCCCGGCGGTGCGGGACCGGCGGGCCGCGGGTTGCGGGGTCACCCGGGGCGGGCGGTGAGCAGGTAGTCGTCGGTCTCCGGGCTCCACCGCAGCTCGACCGCACCACTGGTGGCGGCCGCCTTGCAGAACTGGAGGAAGCTGCGGTAGCCGAGCTTCTTCTCGCTGAAGTCGGGCCGCGCGCGGCGAAGCTGGTTCTTCAGCCCGGAGAGCGCCACCGAGCCGTCCGCACCGGCCAGGTCGAGGAGCACGGTACGGAGCAGTCCGAACGCCACCTCCCGGTCGCCGTGTTCGGGCAGGGACACCCCGGGGTCGCCCTTGGCCGGGCCCTC
This sequence comes from Plantactinospora veratri, assembly GCF_036421995.1. Lineage (NCBI taxonomy): Bacteria > Bacillati > Actinomycetota > Actinomycetes > Micromonosporales > Micromonosporaceae > Plantactinospora > Plantactinospora veratri. Next base: position 10,680 of record NZ_JAZGQL010000025.1, on the reverse strand, counting down.
GGTCAGCTCGACCACGTTGTGCTCGGCGAGGTGGCGGAGCAGCTCCCCGAAGGCCCGGAACCCGTAGTCGGACTCGCTGAAGGTCGGGTCCTTGCGCAGCAGGGTGCGCTTGAGCGTGGAGGCGGTGACCTCCCCGCTGGAGCTGCCCTGCAACCCCGCCACGGTCTGCGCGACCACCTCGGCGAGGGTGTCGACGTCGCGTACCGGCTCCTCGGTGCCCTGCGTGGGCTCGGGTACCGGCTCCGCCTGCTGGTCCGGGCCGGCCTGCGCCGCCTCCGGGCCGGTGGACCGGACCGGTCGGCCCCGCCGGGGACGGCTGGGGGCGATGTCCACCCCCTCCAGCCGGTCGTAGTAGAGGAACTCGTCACAGGCGGGTGGCAGCAGCGCCGAGGTGGACTTCTCCACGCCGACGCCGATCACCCGCTTGTTGAGTTCGCGCAGCTTGTGCACGAGCGGGGTGAAGTCGCTGTCCCCGGTGCAGATCACGAAGGTGGAGATGTATCCGCGTTCGAAGGCGAGTTCCACCGCGTCGACCGCCATCTTGATGTCGGCGGCGTTCTTGCGGCTGGCTCCCATCCGCTGCGGGATCTCGATCAACTCGACGTGTGACCGGGTGAGCATCCGGCGGTCCTCGTCGAAGTACGACCAGTCGGCGTACGCCCGGCGGACCACCACCCGGCCGCGCTCGGCCAGCGCGTCGGCGATCGGGCGGAAGTCGAAGGCCAGGCCGCCGAGGTGGTCCCGCGCACCGAGCGCGAGGTTCTCGTAGTCGAGGAAGAGGGCGATCCGGTCTTCTTGATCCACGTCGCTCAGCCTACGCCGGACGGGCCGCTCCGGGCGGCGGCCCGCCCCGGCGGGTCCGGCCTGCTCCGGGTTGTTGCCCGATATCGCCGCTCGGTACGCTCCCCGCGACAATTGTCGATGACCACGGGGGAGGAACAGTGCCGGAGCATGTCAGTCGCCGGGCGGCGATCGGGATGGGAGCGGCGGCGGCCGCGCTGGTGGCGACCGGACGGCCCGCTGCCGCCGCGCCCGCCACGACGGTGGCGGTCGGGCGGGCACCGGTCCCCGGGCCGGGCGTACCGGGCGGCCCGCTGGGCGCGACCGGCACCGCGCAGACGTCGATCCGGCAGGCGTACGACACGCAGAAGGCCCGGGCCGGTGGGGTGTGGCACTCGCACATCGCGATGGTCAACGCCGCCGGCACCCTGGAGACCGTGGTGGCGGACGACGCCGACAAGGTGACCCACGGCTACAGCGTGCAGAAGCTGGCGGTCGCGGTGGCGGTGATGGACAAGATCGACCGTGGCCAGCTCCGGCTCGACCAGAAGCTCGACCTCACCGCCGACATCATCCTCGGCGGCACCGGGATCTACTTCCTGCACACCGTCTGGGGCGACGACATCACGGTCGCCAACTTCCTCACCGCGATGCTGCTGGTCTCGGACAACACGGCGGTCCGGATGTGCGGCCGGGTGGTACCGGCGTTGGAGATCAACCAGATCCTCGCCAGCAAGGGCTTCACGCACACCCGGGTCGAGCCGGTCGCCAACCCGAACCGGTTCTTCCTCGGCGTGACCACGCCGCGGGAGACCCACGACCTGCTGTGGCGACTGGCCAACAAGACCATCGTGACGCCGAGGTCCGCCGACTTCCTGCTCGGCATCCTGCGGTGGATCAACGGGTACCACGACGGGGTCCGCCGTAACATGTCGTCGGCCGAGCGCAGCCGGGTGGCCACCAAGTACGGTGCGGACTACGACGAGTTGGGTGCGGCCCGGCACGAGGCCGGCATCATGTTCGACGCGGCGGGAGCGCCGACGCTGACGTACGCGATGTTCGCCGACTCCCTCGGCGACCGGGACAACTACGGTGCGACGCACCCGGCGGTGCAGGCGCACGCGGTCCTCGGCCGGAGCATGTTCGACGCGATCGCGACGGTCACCAACCGGACGGCGAAGGCCCGGCACACGGTCGACCCGTTCCGTCCGGTCAGCGGCGGCTGACCGGCTCCGATTCCCGGTACGTCGGCCGGGGCGAGCGGGTTCTCCGGCTCGCCCCGGCAGCGGGTCGCCGCCCGGGTGCTCAGAGCGTCACGACCACCTTTCCCGGGCTGTGTCCCTCCTCCTGGTAGCGGACCGCCTCCCGGATCTCGGCGAACGGATAGCGCCGGTCGACGACCGGGGTGACGCTGCCCTCCTCGATGAGTCCGGTCAGCAGCCGTAGGCACTGCTTCTTGTCGGGGCAGCGGACGGTGTCGGCGAGCGTGATCCGCTGGGACACCAGCGGGCTCGCCGCGAGCGCCGCGAAGACCCGGCCGACGGGCTGTAGCCAGCGACCGCCCGGGCCACCGACGACGACGAGCGTGCCGTCGCGGGTCAGCGCCCGCCGGTACGCCGCCACGGAGCGGCTTCCCGCGTTGTCCAGCAGCAGGTCGTAGCGGCGCCCGCGCCGGGTGAAGTCCTCGGTGGTGTAGTCGACGACCTCGTCCGCGCCGAGCGACCGGACCAGTTCGACGTTCCGGCCGCTGCACACGCCGGTGACGGTGGCGCCGAACGCGCGGGCGAGCTGCACGGCGAAGGTGCCGACCCCGCCCGAGGCGCCGTTGACGAGTACCTGCTGACCGGGCTGGAGCCGGCCCGCGTCGCGGAGTCCCACCAGGGCGGTGACGGCGGCCATCGGCACCGCTGCCGCCTGCTCGTACGACAGGTTCGCCGGTTTGGGGGCCAGCAGGTCCTCCCGGACGCTGACGTACTCGCCGAAGCCGCCCTCCGGAAGCAGGGCGTAGACGTCGTCGCCGGGGCGGAACTCGGTGACGTTCCGGCCGACCGCCTCGACCTGACCGGCCATGTCGCAGCCGGGGATCCCGATGGCCGGGGTACGCAGCCGGGGGCCGTCCGGCATCAGGCGGGCGACCAGCGGCTCGCCGCGGATGTGGTGCCAGTCGTACGGGTTGACGGAGGTGGCCCGGACCCGGACCAGCACCTCGTCGTCGCCGGGGGTGGGCCGCTGGACCTCGGTGAGTTCCAGCGCTTCGGGTGGGCCGTACGAACGCAGGACTGCCGCCTTCATCGTCGTCTCCTTCGGCTCGGCTCGACCGTGGGGGCGGACGGGTGTCCCGAGTGGAGCCGCAGCCGCCCTTACGTTGTAAGTCTTACGTCGTAAGGTACTCGTACGGCGTAAGGTTGTCGAGGGTGCGGATCGATCGAGATCGCGGGGCTGTGCTCGGAACCGTCCGGCGGGGGTGGGCGGACTCAGGCCCGTTCGCGGAGCCGGTCCAGGCCGTCCAGGATCAGGTCGAGTCCGAACTCGAACTCGGCCTGGTCGTCGCACCAGCCCAGCGTCGAGTCGGGGTCGTCGTGCGCGATCTCCGAGAGCATCCCGACCAGGTGCGGAAGCTGCCCGGCCAGCTCGGCCAGCCCGGCCGCCGGGTCACCGTCGCCGCCGCTGTTCGGGTCGAAGAGTTCCTGGCTGAACCCCAATGCCCTGCTGCCCAGCGCGTGCATCGCGTGGTGCGCCAGATCGTACGAGAAGCCGCCCTCGCGCATCAGACCGAGCAGGGCGTCGTAGTAACGCAGCACCGCCATGCTGGTGGTGGTGCGCGTCTCGAAGACCCCGGGCGCCCACCGGTGCCGGAGCAGCACCTCGCGGGCGGCCAGGATGCGCTGGCGTACCGCCTTCTTCCAGTCGGCGCCCCCGGCCGGTACGTCGATCCGGTCGACGACCTCGTTGATCTCCGTCGCGATCAGGTCCACGACGCCGTCGAGCACGTCTTCCTTGTTGGTCACGTGGTAGTAGAGCGACATCGCCTCGGCCCCGAGATGCTCGGCGAGCCGACGCATCGTCAGCGACTCGATGCCGCCGGAGTCGGCAACGCTGACCGCGGCCCGCAGCACCCGCTCGCGACTCAACGGGATCCGGGGCTCGACGGACTCGGCTTGGCTGGCCACCTACCTCAACTCTCCTCCGGGACGACATCGTACAAGGCAGGTCGGGCCCGGACCGCCAGGTGACAGGTGGCCCGGCGGACGCGCCACCCGGAGCCGGCCCCGTCCGGCGGCTTCAGTAGATCCGTCGGCCGTGCGCGTCCGGTACCCCGGACTTGCGGAGGAAGTAGGTGTTGACCTTGTCGCGCCACTCCTCGGCGGAGCGCAGCTGCTCGGCGAGCCGCTCCGTCACCCGGGCGTGCAACGCCGGGTCGACCAGTCCGGCCGGGCCGATCCGCTCCCACCGGCGCACCATCGCCACCACCTGCTCGACCCCGGCGAAACGGGTGTCGTAGATGTGCTGGATCACCGTCGACCCGGAGTGCAGTACGTGCTGGTAGGGCACGTGGTGGAAGAAGAGCAGCAACTCGTCCGGACAGGTGTCGAGGAACTCGTACCGGTCCGCCCAGGGCTGCGGGTACTGGCCGGTGAAGCCGGTCCCGGAGGCCCGGGTGCGGTCCACCCCGACGCCGTACCGGTCGGCGAAGTGGTAGGTGCCCCAGCGCGAGTACTCGTAGCCGTCCACGTCGGGGCCGTAGTGGTCGCCCGGCGCGACCATGAAGCCGACCCCGAGCGGCGCCGTGTACCGCTCGTAGGTGCGCCACGAGTCGTCCAGCAGCGCGTGCAGCGTCCCGCGCAGCAGGTCGGGATCGGCGGTCGCCGACGGCGTGAAGGTCAGCTCGATCCACTCGTCGAGTACGGCCACCGGGTCAAGATCGGGTGCCCAGGCGAGCTGGCCCGCGACATACAGGTTGGCCTGGGCGAGCGGGTGCCCGGTCCAGTACCGGTCGTCGCCCACGTTGGAGACGACCACCAGGCCACCACCCGCCGACGCCCCGCCGGCACCGCCACCCGCCGAGCCGGCGACCACCGAGGCGACCGTCGGCCCGCCCGGGCCCCAGGGCGCGAACCGCAGCACCTCGCTCCAGCACGGGCCGAGATAGCAGACGTGCCGCTGCTGCCCGGTGTACTCCTGGGTCGCCTGGAACTCCACCGCGAGCCGGGTGTTCGGCATCGCCGCCAGTACCGGCGAGACGGGCTCGCGCACCTGGAAGTCCATCGGACCGTGCTTCACCTGGAGGACCACGTTTTCCCGGAACCGGCCGTCCAGGGGCGTGAAGTGGTCGTACGCCGCCCTGGCCCGGTCGGTCGACCGGTCGCGCCAGTCCTGGCGGTGGTTGTAGACGAAGGCACGCCAGTGCACGATCCCGCCGAACGGCGCCAGCGCGTCGGCGAGCATGTTGGCGCCGTCCGCGTGACTGCGCCCGTACCTGAACGGGCCCGGCTGCCCCTCGGAGTCCGCCTTCACCATGAACCCGCCGAAGTCGGGTATCCGCTCGTAGACCTGTCTGGCGGCCTTGCACCACCAGGCCCGCACGTCGTCGTCGAGCGGGTCGGCGGAGGGCAGCTCGCCGAGGACGAACGGCGCGGCGAAGTTGACCGACAGATGCACCCGGATCCCGTACGGGCGGACCAGGTCCGCGATCGCGGCGACGTCGTCGAGCCGGTCGGTCAACAACTGGGTCGCCGTACCGCGCACGTTGACGTTGTTGACCGTCAGCGCGTTCATCCCACAGGCGGCGAGCAGCCGCGCGTAGTCGCGTACCCGATCCGGGTCCTGGCGGGGCGCACCGTCGCGCCAGAAGATCGACCCGCCCGCGTAGCCGCGCTCGACCTGCCCCATCACCGGATGCACGTCGACGTTGTCCCAGTGGCTGACCAGCCGCAGCCGCATCGCCGGCCGGTGCCGCCGCACCGGGATGTCGGCGCCGAACGCCGCCGGGCCGAGCCGGACGACGTGGAACAGCCCGTAGAGCAGCCCGGCCGGCTCGTCGGCCAGCACCACCGAGACGCCGTCCCGGCGGGCCACCGCGAAACCCTCCGGCCCGAGGCCGCCCGGATCCGACCCGCGCCCGATCTCGGCCGCGAGCGCCGCCGCGCCGGCCGGCAGCGGCCCGGCCGCGCCGAGCGCGAACACCAGGTCGTACGGTCCGCCGGGCGCGCCGGTGAGCTGCTCGCCCGCCGCCTCGGCCGGCAGGTGGGTGACCGTGCCGCCGAAGCGGGTGCAGGCCCGGGCGACCTCGTCGCGCACCGTGTCCACGAGGACGCCGCTACCGCGGACCAGCGTCCGGCGCGACCCGATCGCCCGGAACGCCTCCGGCGGCAACCAGGCCGGATGGATGGACGCGGGCTCGCCGGTGGTCATCGGGTCCCTCCCGGGCACGCTGCCGGAACCGTCATCACTCCGCCTCCGGGACGTCCTCGCGCAGCACCAGTACCCCCTTCGGGTCCAGCCGGATCGACTGGCCCGCCTCCACCCGGCCCCCGCCGAGCAGATCGGTACCGGCGGTGTGTGCGGTCGTCTCGACCGGGTCCACGCCGTGGTTGAGCAGGAACCGCAGCCGCGTCCCGTCCGGGGCGACCCGCACCGTCGACTCCAGTTCGGGCAGGTCCGAATACGGGCCGACGAGATCGTGCCGCTCCAGCACCCGACGGACCACCCAGTTCACGCCGGGCTGGTCGAGACCGGCGGCGACATACCAGCCGTGGCCGGCACCGTAGCTGTTCCGGGTGACCGCCGGGGTACCGGCGTAGAAGTCCGCCCGGTAGCTGCCGACCACCTCGGCACCCTGCGGTATCACCAGCTCGAAGAGGAGCCGCGACTCGACCTCGATCTCGTCGTCCGGGCCGGCGCCGTGCAGCCGTACCGGATTGACCACCTCGGGCGGACGGGCGTCCCACTCGTCGATCCGGATGCCCATCAGCGGCCCGAGCGGACCGGGAACGTCCGTCAGGAACGCCTTGTCGTCCTCGTCGACCCGTCCGGAGAGGAAGGTGGTCAGCACCGAACCGCCGCGCTGCGCCACCGCCGCCAGCCGCTGCGCCAGGTCGCCCTTGAGCATGTGCAGCGCCGGTGCGACCACCACCTGGTAGCCGCCGAGGTCGGCGGTCACCGGCAGCACGTCGACGTCGGCCCCGGCCTCCCAGAGCGCGCGGTAGTAGGCGTGCACGATCTGCTGGTAGCGCAGCAGCCGGGACGGGCCGTCGGAGATCTCCAGCGCCCACCAGCTGTCCCAGTCGAAGAGCAGGGCGACCCGGGCCGGCGTCCTAGCGCCCAACGTCGCCGGGCCGAGCCGGTCCAACTCGGCGCCGAGTCCGGCCACCTCCCGGAAGACCCGGGTGTCCTCCCGCCCGGCGTGCCCGATGACCGCGCCGTGGTATTTCTCGCAGGCACCCCGGGAGGCGCGCATCTGGAAGAAGAGCACCGCGTCCGCGCCGTGCGCCACCGCCTGCCAGCTCCACAGCCGCATCACCCCGGGCCGCTTGAGCGGGTTGACGTCCCGGGACGCGGTGTAGCTCGGAGTCTGCTCCATCAACCAGAACGGCTGGCCGTCCTTGAGCCCACGCATCAGGTCGTGGGCCAGCGCCATCCAGGCCGGCGAGTTGTCGTCGGGCGGGTAGTTGTCCCAGGAGGCGAAGTCGAGGTGCGGGGCCCAGCGGTGGTAGTCGATCGGCCGGTACATCCCCATGAAGTTCGTGGTGACCGGGACGTCGGGACTCGATTCCCGGATCGCCGACTTCTCGTCGCAGAAGTTGGCCAGCATCGCGTCCGACATGAAGCGCAGGTAGTCGAGGGTGATGCCCTGGAAGGCGGTGTGGTTCGGCCCGCGCCAGTGCTCGGTCAGCGCCGACGGCGGCTCGATCTCGGCCCAGTCGGTGAAGGTGTGCGACCAGAAGGTGGTGTACCAGGCGTTGTTGAGCGCGTCGAGGCTGCCGTACCGGTCACGCAGCCAGTCCCGGAAGCCGGCGGCGCAGAGGTCGCAGTAGCAGGCGCCGCCGTACTCGTTGCCGACGTGCCAGGCGACGACCGCCGGGTTGCCGGCGTACCGGCGGGCGACCCGCCGGGCCAGTTCGGTGGAGAGTCGACGGAAGACGGGGGAACTGGGGCAGGAGTTGTGCCGCTGCCCGTACCGGTGCTTGCGCCCCTCGAAGTCCGTCCGGGTCACCTCCGGATGGGCCCGGGCCAGCCAGGCCGGGTGCGCGCCGGTGCCGGTGGCCAGGCAGACCTGCCGCCCCTCGGCGGTGGCCCGCTCGACGATCCGGTCCAGCAGGCTGAAGTCGTAGACGTCCGGCGCCGGCTGGGTCAGCGCCCAGTCGAAGACGCCGAGCGTGACGGTGTCGATCCGGGCGGCGTCGAAGAGCCGGTAGTCCTCCTTCCAGACCTCCTCCGGCCACTGCTCGGGGTTGTAGTCCCCGCCGAAGGCAATCTTGGGGGTGACCGGCAGGCTCACGCGGTGAACTCCTTTTCGACCTTCGCGATCAGTGGGCGGCAGTTGCGGAGCAGGGCCAGCGTCAGCACCGAACCGAGGAGCCCGAGAACCGCCTCGGAGGAGACCCAGACGACTCCGGCCATCACCACCAGCAGGCAGAGGTTGCCGAGGGTCACCCCGGGGGTGTGCCCGAGGAAGTGCATCGCCAGCCGGGCGACGTCCCGGACCCGGAAGCTGAACAGCGACGTGATCACCAGGGCGTTGACGCCCCAGAGGGTGACGCCGAGCGCGACCAGGAGCAGCGGCACCCGCCACCAGCCGGGCACCCCGGCGGCGCCGAAATAGCTGAGGTTGAGCGCGACGATGGTGAGCCAGGCCAGCCACGGCACCCAGATCGCGAGTACGCCCCGGGCGTTGGCCCGGTAGCCGCGCCAGAACAGGGTCGCCGGCGCCAGCTCGGTCAGGTCCGGACGGTGGTGGCGCAGCGCGTACAGCGCGGCGGAGACGGCCGGCCCGAGCGGCAGCGCGCAGAGCGCGACCAGCGGAAGGTTGCTGACGTGCCGCTCCAGCAGGAAGAGCGGGACCAGGCCGGGCAGGGTGGTCAGCACCAGCAGCAGCTCCACCACCAGCAGGCTGTAGACCAGCGCCATGGCCCGGGAGAGCGGTCCGGTGCCGAACCGGCCGCCGGCCTCCGTGGTCTCGGTCATTCCTGCTCCCTCCCGGGGGTACTCTCCGGCGGGGTCAGGCCGAGCAGCCTGCCCTCGTCCCACCACGGCGGGGTCTCGTCGACCACCGGCGTGATCTCCGCCAGGGTCACCTCGTGCCGGGCCAGGGTCAGCGCGAGTTCGACCCGGCCGGCCACGACCGGCAGACTCCGGTGGGTGCGGGCCGGTTCGGCCGCCTCGCGCAGCGCGTCGAGCTGGCCGGGGCGCGGCGAGCGGGGCCGGCCCATCTCGGACCAGGCCGTCCAGGCGTTGCCCAGCTCCTCGTTGACCGTCGAACGGAGCAGGAAGGCGGAGGTGGTCTCCGGCGTTCCGACCGGGATGGAGAGCGCCACGCAGTGCCGGTCCACCGGTGCTGCCCCGGTGACGTCCACGGGTGCCCAGGCGAGCACCGCGATCCGGCCGGCGGGGTCCCGGGTCACCAGGTGGTCGTCCCCGCGCGCCAGCACCTGGTCACCGAGCCGGGCCAGGAAGGCGTACAGGTGGTAGGTGGGTTTCTTGACCTGGCAGTGGGTGAGCAGGCCGAAACCGCCGTGGAAGAGCGAGGTCGGGATGCCGACCTCCTCGAACATGTCGCTGAAGGTCCAGTACGAGAAGGAGTCGACCAGGTCACCGCCGGCCACCAGCACCGGGGCCAGGTACGCGGCGTGGAACGCGGTGTCGTGGATCGGGTTGTCCGGCCGGTACGAGGAGTTGAACTCGGTGATGTGCACCGGCAGCCCGGCCAGGGCGGTGTCCCGGAGCAGCTCCCTCGGCGAGCCGAACTGCTCCAGCAGCCGGGACGCCGGAGCCAGCGTCTGGTGTACGCCGAACGGCACGTGCTGGGCCGGCCCGGAGGTGTACGCGTGCTTGCTGACGAAGTCGATCGGCACGTCGCGGGCCGCGACGAAGTCGGCGAAGCGCGGCAGCCACTCGTCGGCGCCGGGGGAGATGGCCGGTCCACCCACCTGGAGGCCGGCGTCCACCTCCTTGACGGCGTGCGCGGTCACCTCGTAGAGGCGGTGGTAGGCGGACTCGTCGGCGCCCTGCCAGAACTGTTCGAGGTTCGGCTCGTTCCACACCTCGATCGGCCAGCGGCGCACCTCGGCCAGGCCGTACCGGTCGACCAGGTGCCCGACCGTGGCCTTGACCAGGTCGGCCCACTCCGACTCCGAGCGGGGCGGGGTGACGTTCCCCTGCCACCAGAAGACCGTCTGGTCGCCGGAGGCGAGCGCGGCGGGCATGAAGCCCAGCTCGACGAAGGGCCGGATGCCGAGTTCCAGATAGGCGTCGACCACCTGGTCGACGTAGCCGAAGTTGTGCCGGACCTGGCGCGAACCCTGGTGTTCGTAGGGCCGGTAGACACCGACACCGTCGCTGAGCAGCCCGTGCCCGCGGATGTGCCGGAAGCCGATCTCCCGCTGGACCAGCGCGAGGGAGTCCTGGTAGTCACGGCGCAGCGCCAGTTCGAAGCGGCCCGTGCCGACGCAGGTCCGCCAGGCGTCGGTCAGCCGCCCGGTCGGCTGCTCCGGTACGGGGATGTGCATGGTGTTCCTCTGTTCCGTGTCGCGCGGTTCCCGCCCGCGCCGGTGGTGGTGGTGCGGGCGGGGCCGCTGCGCCGACGTCCGGCCCGGTCGTGCCCGTCGCGGGGCACGACCGGACCGGGGGGTCAGCCCGGTTGCTTGTGGTACCCCTCGTACGCCTCCTGCCCCTTCTCCCTGT
>NZ_JAZGQL010000024.1:0-58254 GCF_036421995.1 Plantactinospora veratri | reverse complement strand
CCCCGGGGGCCAACACCGAGCGGACGTACCAGGGCGGCCGGGCCCGGCCCGGGCCCGGCCGCCGTCGTGTGTCCGCTTGCCGGACGGGTTACTACTGCACCGCCAGGATGTCCACGACGAACCGGAGCGGCCCGGCCGGGGCGCCGCCGGTCGGGTTGTCGCCGTAGGCGAGGTCCGTCGGAATGTCGATCTGCACCCGGCTGCCGACCTTGACCCCCACCAGCCCCTGGTCCATGCCGGGAATCATGCCGCCGATCTGGAGCGGGACCGGCTGGCCCTGCCTCCACGAGGAGTCGAACTCCTGACCGGTGGCGTAGAAGACGCCGACGTAGTTGGCCGTGATCGTCTGCCCGGTCTGCAACGCCGGGCCGGTGCCCTCGATCAGCGGAGTGACGGTGAGCTTGGTCAACTCGCCCTTGCCGGCCTCGACGGTGGGTCGCTGCGCCAGCCGGGGGTCGAGGTCGGCCGGCGGCCGGGACGGCGCCCCGGGGCTCTCCGGCGCGCCGGTCGGCTCCGGCGGGGCGGTGGGTTCCGGCGGGGCGGTGGGCTCGGCGGCCGGCGGAGTGGTCGCACTCACGACCGGTGCGGCCGACGAACTGGGCGCGTCCTCCATCACCTGCGGCAGCACCACGACGGCGGCGACACCCAGCCCGGCCAGGAGGAGTCCGACGGTCCCGCCGGCCATCCGCTGCACCCGGGCCCGGTTCGCGGCGGCCTGGGCCGCGGCCGCCTCCGCGGCGGCCCGCCGCTCCTGCTTGGTCGGACGCCGCTGGCTCGTCGGCCCCGGCTGCTCGGGGGTCTGGACCGGATCGCTCATCTGATCTTGCACTCCTCGGGGGGAATATGGAGTAGGGCGGGACGCCGTCGGCCCGTCGAACGGCTCCGCACACCGTACCCGCGTCGATGCTGCCCACGTCGGCTCGGTCCGGCGGAGAGCGGCCGGTACCGGCGGAGGTAGCCGACCCGCCGAGTCAGATGTCCGTGATGTCTGTTGTGCCGCTGTCGGGCGCCGCGTCCGCACCGGCGGCCAGCGCCCGTACCAGCCGCAGGGTCTCCGCCACCCCACCGGTCACGTCCGGGATCGGGTAGCGCACCGCCCGGATGGTACGGCCGGCGTCGACGACCAGGGTCAGCCGCTTCAGCCGTACGGTGCCGCCGGCCCGGAAGGTCGGCAGCCGCAGCGCGCTGGCGAACTCGAGTTCGGCGTCGGAGAGCAGCGGAAACTGGATCCGCTCGGCGGCGGCGAAGGCGGCCTGCTCGGCGGTGCGCTGCGTACTCACCCCGCGCACCGCCGCCCCGTGCCGGGCGAACTCGTCCAACCGGTCCCGGTAGGTGCAGGACTCCAGGGTGCAGCCGGCCGCGCCCGGTATCTCCGTGCCGCCCGGCATGCCGGTGCCGGGATAGCAGTACAGCACCGTGAACGGAGTCGCGGCGACCGGGTCGAAACCGGTCAGTTCCGGGATGCGGGTGCCGACCAGGGCGGAGACTCGCCTCGCCTCCGCGGTGTCGGTACCGGTGGTGGCGGTCGGCTCGCCGTCACCGAGCAGCCACCGGTCGCCCCAGTCCTGTAGCGCGACAAGGATCGGCAGCGCGCCCCTCCCCCGGGCCGTCAGCCGGTACTCGTGCCGGGGCGGCCGGTCGGAGTACGGGTGCCGCTCCAGCACCCCGTCCTCGACCAGCCGGTGCAGCCGTTCGGTGAGCACCTTCCGGGAGACGCCGAGGCCGGCCCGCAACTCCTCGAACCGGTGCCGGCCCCGGGCCACGTCGCGCAGCAGCAGCAGGCTCCACCAGTCCCCGATCACCTCGCTGGCGTGCGCGATCGCGCACTCCGGATCGCCGCTGTCCGTCCTGCGTCTCATGCCGGCAACCCTATAGTCAGTTCCTAAAAGAGACTTACCTGTCTTACGCTGCCTCCCGAGCGGTTGGAGGAGAGCGATGCGCGACGTACCCCGGGTGGTCTGGACCCTCGCCGCCGGCCGGTTCGTCAACGCCGCCGGCTCGTTCGTCGCCTTCTTCCTCTTCCTCTACCTCACCGGCCCACGCGGGCTGCCGGTCGGCCAGGCCGGGCTGATCAGCGGAGCGCTCGGCGCGGGGATGCTGCTCGGCAACTTCACCGGCGGCTGGTTCGGCGACCGGTTCGGGCACCGACGGGCCCTGCTGGCCGCCTCGGCGGTCGCCGGGCTCGGCACCCTGGCGATCCCCTGGCTGCCGACACCGGCGCTCGGCCTGATCACCCCGCTGGTCGGCTACGCCGGCGCCGCCTCGGGAGTCGCCCAGGGCGCGCTGGTCGCGCTCGCCGTACCGGCCGGGGAACGGCGGCGGGCAGTGGCGATCACCCGGGCCGCCTTCAACGCCGGCTGCGTGATCGGGCCGCCGGTCGGTGCGCTGCTCTCGACGTACAGCTTCAGTTGGCTCTTCGTGCTCGACGGCGTCTGCACCCTGCTGGTCCGGGCGGTGACCGCGCGGCTGCTGCCGGCGGACCCGCCGCGACCCGACCACCGGCACGGCGCGGCACCGGCGCTGTGGCGGGCGGTCCGCGCCGACCGCGGCCTGCTGATCCTGCTGCCGGCCGTCGTGCTGGTGGACCTGGTCTACCGGCAGCTCTACTCGACCCTTCCGCTCTGGCTGCGCGACCACGGGCAGCCCGTCGGCCTCTACGCCGGCCTGATCGCGCTCGGCTCCGCGATGATCCTCTGCCTGGAGATCCCGGTGACGATGGCGCTGCGCCGGCGCCCCGCACTGACGTTGATCGGCGCCGGCTACTGCCTGGTCGGGCTCGGCTTCGGACTCTTCACGCTGGGCACCGCCGCCTGGCTGGTCGTCGCCGCGACGGTGGTGCTGACCTGCGGGGAGATCCTCTACAAGACGACGGCGACCGCGCACGTCCTCGACGCCGCCCCGGCCGGGCTGGTCGGGCAGTACCAGGGTCTCTACATGGGGGCCGCGACCAGCGGCACCGTGCTCGCCCCGCCGGTCGGCGCCCTGGTCTACAGCACCGCGCCCGGGCTGCTCTGGCCACTCTGCGCGGTCGCGGCCGTCACCGCCGGCCTGGTCGCCTGGGGCACGGGCCGGCGCCGGGTCCCGGAGACACCCGCACCGGCCGCCCCGACCGACCCGGAGGGTGGTGGCGCGGACCACCGGCCCGCCCCGGCACCGGCACTCGGCGGCGGGCGGGCCGGCGTCGGCCCGGTCAGCCCACCGGAGAGGGGTTCTCCGGCTGCGACCGCCCGCCCAGCCGCTGGTGGTCACGGATGATGTCGGCGTAGCGCAGCCCGCTCGCCTTCATCGTCCGGCGCTGGGTGGGGTAGTCGACGTGCACCAGGCCGAACCGCTTGTCGTAGCCGTACGCCCACTCGAAGTTGTCCAGCAGCGACCAGTAGAAGTAGCCGTCGACCGGCACCCCCCGGGCGGCTGCCGCCGCGACGGCCTGCACGTGCTCCTCCAGGTAGGCCGTCCGCTCCTTGTCCTCGACGCCACCCTCGGCGGTGACGGTGTCCGGCCAGGCCGAACCGCTCTCGGTGACCAGGATCCGGGCCGGCGCGTACCGCTCGGACACCGAGACCAGCAGCTCTTCCAGCCCGGTCGGGTACGCCTCCCAGCCCATCGCGGTCTGCGTCGAGCCGGGCACCGGGATCTGCCGGGCGTACGGCACCGGACCGTCCGGGTCGTCGACGATGACCTGCCGGAAGTAGTAGTTCAACCCGAGGAAGTCGGTCGGGGTGGCAATGCACTCCAGGTCGCCGGGGCGGACCGGCGGCTCGACGCCGTAGACCTCCAGCATGTCGGTCGGGTAGCCCCGCCCGTAGAGCGGATCCAGCCACCACCGGTTGACGTGCCCGTCGGCCCGGACCGCCGCCGCCACGTCCTCGGGCCGGTCGCTGCCCGACTCGCACGGGCTCGGGTTGAGCACGATGCCGACCGACGCCGGCCGGCTCGCCGCCGCCCGGACCGCCGCCACCGCCAGGCCGTGCCCGAGCAGCGTGTGGTGCGAGGTGGCGACCGCCCGGGCCAGATCCTGCTCGCCGGGGGCCATCCGGCCCTCCAGGTGCCCGATCCAGGAGACGCAGAGCGGCTCGTTCACGGTCACCCAGTCGCTGACCCGGTCACCGAGCGCGCCGGCCACCACCGAGGCGTAGTCGGCGAACGCCTCGGCGGTGGCCCGCTCCGGCCAGCCGCCCCGGTCCTGGAGCGCATGCGGCAGGTCCCAGTGGTAGAGCGTGACCAGCGGCCGGATCTCGGCCGCCAGCAGCGCGTCGACCAGCCGGTCGTAGAAGGCCAGCCCGGCCGGGTTGACCCGGCCGGTGCCGTCCGGCATCACCCGGGGCCAGGCCACCGAGAAGCGGTACGCGTCGACGCCGAGCCGGCGCAGCAGGGCCACGTCCTCCGGCCACCGGTGGTAGTGGTCGCACGCCTCGTCGCCGGTGTCGCCGTTGTCGACGTTGCCGGGTACCCGGCTCCAGGTGTCCCAGATGGACGGGCTGCGGCCGTCCACAGCGACAGCCCCCTCGATCTGGTACGCCGCGGTGGCGACGCCCCAGGTGAAGTTCGGTGGCAGCTTGGACAGATCCGGCATCGGTCGACTCTCCTTTGGATGGTTCAGAGCCTGCTGACCGCGCGGGTCTCGGTCCGGTCGGACGGTGGCTCGACGGGCAGGACGGATGGGCGGGGGCTACTTGACCGCTCCGGCGGTCAGCCCGGCGACGAAGTAGCGCTGCAGGGCGAGGAAGCCGATCACCACCGGGATGCTCACCACCACCGAGGCGGCCATCGCCTGGTTCCAGTAGACGTTGTACTGGGTGGCGTAGCCCTGGAGCCCGACGGCGAGGGTACGGCTGTTCTCGTCGGTCATCACCGAGGCGAAGAGCACCTCCCCCCAGGCGGTCATGAAGGCGTACACGGTGACCGCGACGATCCCCGGCACCGCCGTCGGGAGGATCACCTGGAAGAGCGTGCGCAGCGGTCCGGCCCCGTCGACCTGGGCCGCCTCGTCGAGCCCGCGCGGGATCGAGTCGAAGTAGCCGACCAGCATCCAGATGGAGAACGGCAGCGAGAAGGTGAGGTAGGTGATGGTCAACCCGAGCCGGCTGGCGTAAAGCTCGATCCCGGTGACGTTGCCCAGGTTGACGTAGATGAGGAAGAGCGGCAGCAGGAAGAGGATGCCGGGGAACATCTGCGTCGAGAGCACGGTGACCGAGAAGAGCTGCCGGCCGCGGAACCGGTAGCGGCTGATCGCGAAGGCGGCGAAGATGGCGATCGCCACCGAGACCACCGCGGCCGAGCTGGCCACCAGCAGGCTGTTCACCAGATAGCGGCCGAGCGGCACCGTCTGCCACATGTCCACGAAGGGCTGGAGGGTGACCCGGCTGGGCAGCCAGGTGAAGGCGCCCTGCACGTCGCGCAGCGGCTTGAGCCCGGAGCTGAGCATCACGTACAGCGGGGCGAGGACGAAGAGGGTCAGCAGGCTGAGCACGATGCGGCGGGCCCAGCGTTCGCCGTTTGACTCACGCATGCTCTCTCCTGCGGTTGGTGACGAGCAGGTAGACGGCGGTGACGACGAGCAGGAAGAGCAGCAGTGCCACCGACATCGCCGACCCGAGGCCGAAGTTCCAGGTGACGAAGGAGCTCTGGTAGATGTGGATCGAGATCAGGTCGGCCTGCCTCGGCGCGGAGCCGCCGAAGAGCACGTACGGGGTGTTGAAGTCGTTGAAGGTCCAGAGGAAGAGGACCAGCAGCAACACCTGGTTGACCGGCCGGAGCATCGGCAGGGTGACGTCGCGCAGCCGTCGCCAGAAGTTCGCCCCGTCGATCGCCGACGCCTCGTAGAGTTCCGGCGGCACGTTCTGCAATCCGGCCATCAGGCAGAGGAAGGCGAACGGCCACGACTTCCAGACCGAGACGATCAGCAGGGCGACGAAGCTGTTCTCCCCGATCAGCCAGAACGGCGGGTTGCCCCCGTCGATCAGCCCGAGCTGGTCGAGGACGTGGTTCACCAGGCCGGTGTCCCGCTGGAACATGAAGGTCCAGGTGATCACGGCGGTGTAGACCGGCAGCGCGTACGGGGTCAGGAAGAGGGTGCGCAGCAGCGCCCGCCCCCGGAACGGCCGTTGCAGGAAGACCGCGGCGGCCAGCCCGAGCATCCAGGAGAAGCCCACCGACAGCACGGTGTAGAGCGCGGTCACCCAGAACGAGTGCAGCAGGTCCCTGCCGGTGGCCGAGCCGAAGTCGAAGGTGACCCGGTAGTTCTCGAAGCCGGTGAAGGGCGCGGTGGACCAGTCCCGGATGTGGAACTGGGTGAGTTCGAGCAGGCTCATCCAGACCCCGACGAGCATCGGGACCACGTGGATGCCGAGTTCGAGCAGGGCGGCCGGGACGAGCAGCAGGTACGGCAGGTACGTCCGCCGTACGGCGCGGCGCCCGCGCGAGGGCGGCGGGCCGTCCTGCGCTGGTCGCCCGGCGGGCCGTACGGGGCCGGGCGCGGTGGTGGTGGCCATCGGATCCTCTCAGGGTGGACCGTGGAGGGGGCGGCGGTCCCCCTCCACGGTCAACCGTCGGCGTCGCGGCTCAGCTGCCCATCTTCTGTTGCGCTACGCCGAGCTTCTCCTTCACCTGCGCCTCGGTGACGGCCTTGCCACCCGCCGCGTCGGCGAAGAGTTCCTTCATGGCGGTACCGACCAGGGTCTCGAACTGGCTCTCCTCCGGCACCTGCGGTAGCGGGGCGGCGGTGGAGCCGAGCACCTCGCCCAGCACCTTCTGCTCCGGCGCCTGGAACGCCGGGTCGGCGCTCGCCGTCTTGACCGACGGCAGCGAGCCGTAGGTCTTGTTCAGGGTCACCTGCTCGGCGTCGCTGGTCATGAACTTCACGAACTCGAGCGCGCCGTCGAGGTTCTCGGTGTGCTTGAAGACCGCCAGGTTGATGCCGGCCACCATGCTGTTGACCTTCTTGCCGCCGGGCGGCGGGGTGGCCGGGAACGGCACCGGGGCGATCCCCCACTCGTCCGGGCTCATCCCCTGGGCCTTGAAGTTCGACCCGGCGGCCTGCCAGAGCAGCATCGCCGCCTTGCGGTTGGCGAAGTCGGCGACGGACTGGTTCTGGGCGTACTCGGCGTTGCTCGGGTTGACGATCTTGTCAACCGCCATCAGGTCGATGTACCGCTTGACCGCGGCGACGTTCTGCGGAGTGTCGAAGGTCGGCTTGCCGGCAGAGTCGAACCACTCGCCGCCCCACTGCTGGCCGAAGGTGAAGGCGTGGTGGGAGTTCTCCGACGGGTTCGCCCCCTCGACCGCCAGCCCCCACTGGCCGGCCTTGGTCAGCTTCTTGCCGGTCTCGACCAGCTCCTCCCAGGTGGCGGGCGGGGTGGTGATGCCGGCGTCGGTGAACATCTTCTTGTTGTAGTAGAGCGCGTACGCCAGGCTGTAGAGCGGCACGGCGGCCGGCGGCTTGCCGGGAGCGCCGGCGGCGGCCAGCGCGGCCGGTACGAAGCGGTCCTTGCCACCCACCTCGCCCAGCGTCGCGTCGTCGAACGGGATCAGCGCGTTGGTGGCCTGCAACGAGGCCGACCAGGTGTTGCCGATGTTCACCACGTCCGGACCCTTGCCGGAGGTGGCGGCGGCGAGCAGTCGGTTGAGCAGGTCCGACCAGGGCACGACCTCGAGGTTGACCTTGATGCCGGTCTGCTGCTCGAACTTGTCCAGCTCCGGCTGGAGGGTCTGCTTGTCGAACTCGATGCTGGCGCCCTGGTTGCTGGCCCAGTAGGTGAGCGTCTTCGCGGCGCCCTCGGACGAGCCGCCGGAGTCGCCGCAGGCGGCGAGGGAGGCGGTCGTCAACAGCGCCGCGACAGCCATAGCGAGGTGTCGTCTGGACACGACTTGCCCTTCTGCGTCGGCCGGCGGCCTCGCCGGCCCGTCGGCGGGGGCGCCGGAGCGGGGGCCGTGGGCGGCCGGGGTGGTGGGGCGGTACGGGCACGATCACCGTCGGCGGGGGATGGAGCGAGCCACCGAAGGGGGTTCCATCAAGGCTTAATTTACGCCGTTATTAAAGTGTCTGGTGGCTCGCCCGTCAAGGACGAGCCGTACAGTGACTCCCGGTAACCCGGGTTTATCGAGGTGGTGGGTGGACCTGGAACGGACGACGAACCGGATCGTGCGACAGCGCAACCGGTCCGCCCTGCTGTCGAAGTTGTTCCTGGAGGGTCCGCTGACCCGGCAGGACCTCGCCCGCTCCACCGGGTTGAGTCAGCCCGCCGTCAGCAACGTGGTCGGCGACCTGATCGGGGCCGGCCTGGTGGTCGAGGCCGGCGCCGTGGAGTCCGACGGCGGCCGCCCCAGCATGATGCTCCGGGTCGCCCCCCGGTACGCCCTGGTCGCCGGGGTCGACGTCGGCGAGACCCGGATCCGGGTCGAACTCTTCGACCTGGCGATGACGATGCTGGCCAGCGCCGAGTACCCGCTCGACGCGGCCGGGCCGGAGCCGGCCGCCGTGGTCCGGCACATCCTGGCCGGGCTGGACGCCGTCACCACGCAGGCCGGGGCGGCCCACTCGGAGATCCTCGGAGTCGGCATCGGCGTCTCCGGCGTGGTGGTGCAGGGCGGCGAGGCGATCGTGCACGCCCAGACCCTCGGCTGGCACGGCGTACCGCTGGAGCGGCTGATCCGCTCCGAGACCGACCTGCCGGTGCACGTCGACAACGGCGCGAAGACGCTCGGCCAGGCCGAGATGTGGTTCGGGGCCGGGCGGGGCAGCCGGCACGCCGTCTTCGCACTGGTCGGCTCCGGCGTCGGCGCGGCCGTGGTGACCAACGGGGTGATGTACCGGGGCGTCTCCAGCAGTGCCGGCGAGTGGGGGCACACCACCCTGGTCTACGACGGCCGCGCCTGCCGGTGCGGTGCCCGCGGCTGCCTGGAGGCGTACGTCGGTGCGGAGGGGATCATCGACCGGTACCGGGAGGCCCGGCGCGGACACGCCGTACCCGGTGCCGACGAGGAGTCCCAGCTGGGCGCCCTGCTCGAGGCGGCCGGCCGGTCCGCGACCGCCCGCCGGGTGCTGACCGAGACGGCCGGCTACCTCGGCGCCGGGGTGGCGAACCTGATCAACCTGTTCAACCCGGAACGGGTGGTGCTGGGCGGCTGGGCCGGGGTGGCGCTCGGCGCCACGCTGCTGCCGGCGATCCGCGAGGCGGCGGCCGGTCAGGCGCTGCACCAGCCGTACGAGCAGGCCACGATCGAGTTGGGCCAGCTCGGGATCGACGCGGTGGCGCTCGGTGCCGCCACCCTGCCGGTCGCCCGGCTGCTCGCCGCCGGTGGCCTGCGCAGCTGAGCACACGCAAGGAAGGGCCCCCTGTTATCGGATTCTGTAGAAGTGGGGGCCCTTCCTAACAGGACAGCGTGGCGCGATGTCTGCGCATTCCGGCATCCGGGATAAATTACGTCGTAATAAATTGATGTCTTGACGGCGGCGGAACCCGGGCGCAACACTCGTGATCCTGCGAGAGCGCTCTCTACCGTCCACAGCCGACCGGTCGACGTCGCCCGCCGTCGGTCGTTTCCGCAGGTCGACACCGACCTCGGGCTACCCCCACCGCACCCCCGCGCAGCAGGCCGACCGCAGCACACCCCCGCGATCGGCACCACACCGCCACTGGCCCGCCGCTCCCGACCCGGAGGAGCGGCCGGCGCCAGACACCTCCGCATGGACAGGCAGGGTCATGATTTTTCATCGTTTTCCTCCCCGAGAACATCCCGGCGGCCGCCGCCGACCGCGCCGGCTGGCCGGCGTACTCGCCGCGACGCTGTTGCTCGCCCTGACCCCGTTCGCCGGGCCCACCCCGGCGGCGAGTGCCGCACCGGCGCTGATCTCGCAGGGCAGGCCGGCGACGGCCTCGTCCAGCGAGGGCGGCGCCTTCACCGCTTCGGCCGCCGTGGACGGGAACACCGGCACCCGCTGGTCCAGCGGGTTCAGCGATCCACAGTGGATCCAGGTCGACCTGGGCGCGAGCGCCACGATCAGCCAGGTCGTGCTGCGCTGGGAGGCGGCCTACGGCCGGGCGTTCCAGATCCAGGTCTCCGACAACGCCAGTAGCTGGAACAACGTCTACACGACCAGCACCGGCACCGGCGGTACCCAGACGCTGAACGTCACCGGCACCGGCCGGTACGTCCGGATGTACGGCACCGCCCGGGCCACCGGATACGGGTACTCGCTCTGGGAGTTCGAGGTCATCGGCGAGTTCGGCGGCGGTGGCCCCGGCCCCGGCGATCCGGTCGAGCCGACCGACCCACGCAACCCGAACTTCGGGCCGAACACCTTCGTCTTCGACCCGTCGACGCCCACCTCCACCATCCAGGGCCGGCTGAACTCGCTCTTCACCGAGCAGGAGACCGCGCAGTTCGCCCCCCGGCGGTACGCGGTGCTGTTCAAGCCCGGCACCTACACCGCCGACGTCAACCTCGGCTTCTTCACCCAGGTCGCCGGGCTCGGCATGTCACCGGACGACGTCAACCTGAACGGGCACGTCCGGGTGGAGGCGTTCTGGATGGGCGGCAACGCCACCCAGAACTTCTGGCGGTCGGCGGAGAACCTCTCGGTCACCCTGCCCGCCGGCACCGTCGTCGAGCGCTGGGCCGTCTCCCAGGCGGCGCCGTACCGGCGGATGCACCTGCGCGGTGCCGGCAACCAGATCCAGTTGTGGAACGGCGGCGACGGCTGGTCCAGCGGCGGGCTGATGGCCGACACCAAGATCGACGGTACGGTCGTCTCCGGCTCGCAGCAGCAGTGGTACTCCCGCAACAGCGAGTTCGGCAGCTGGAACGGCTCGGTCTGGAACATGGTCTTCACCGGGGTCGCCGGGGCACCGGCACCGCACTTCCCGAACCCGTCGCACACGGTGGTCGCGCAGACCCCGGTGGTCCGGGAGAAGCCGTTCCTCTACCTCGACGGCACCGGCGAGTACCGGGTCTTCGTGCCGGCGCTGCGCAGCAACAGCCAGGGCACGAGCTGGTACAACAAGACCCCGGCCGGCTCGTCGATCTCGCTGAGCCAGTTCTTCGTCGTCCGGCCCGGCACCAGCGCGGCGACCATCAACGCCGCACTCGCCCAGGGCAAGAACCTGCTCTTCACCCCGGGCCTCTACCGGACCACCGAGACGATCCGGGTGACCCGGCCGGACACCGTGGTGCTCGGGCTCGGCCTGGCCACCATCGAACCGCAGAACGGCGTCACCGCGATGACCGTGGCCGACGTGGACGGCGTCAAGGTCGCCGGCATCATGTTCGAGGCCGGTGCGACGAACTCCCCGGTGCTGATGGAGGTCGGCCCGGCCGGCTCCTCGGCCAGCCACGCCGGCAACCCGACCTCGCTGCACGACGTCTTCTTCCGGATCGGCGGCGCGGTACCCGGCAAGGCCACCACCAGCCTGCGGATCAACAGCCACAACGTGATCGGCGACCACATGTGGCTGTGGCGGGCCGACCACGGTGACCCCGGTACCTACGGCTGGAACATCAACACCGCCGACACCGGGCTGGTGGTGAACGGCAACAACGTCACCATGTACGGCCTCTTCGTGGAGCACTACCAGAAGACCGAGGTGATCTGGAACGGCAACGGTGGCCGGACCTACTTCTTCCAGAACGAGAAGCCGTACGACCCGCCGAACCAGGCGGCGTTCATGAACGGCTCCACCCGGGGCTACCCGGCGTACAAGGTGGCCGACTCGGTGACCAGTCACGAGGCGTGGGGCCTGGGCAGCTACTGCTACTTCAACGTGAACCCGGCGGTGGTCAACGAGCGCTCCTTCGAGGTGCCGGTCACCTCCGGCGTCCGGTTCCACAACATGGTGACGGTCTCGCTCGGCGGGGTCGGCACGATCAACCGGATCATCAACAACTCCGGCGGTACCGCCAACACCGCCAACCAGGTGCAGTACCTGAACAACTTCCCGTAGGCCGGCACCGGGCACCACGACGGCTGGCTCCGGCGGACGCGTCCGGCGGAGCCAGCCGTCAGTCGGTACCGTCGCAGCCGCGTCGTGGCCGCCCGGCCGTCCGCGCCGGAGCCTGTGCGCGGGAGCCGGTCAGTCGAGCGGCGCACCCTGGTGGAGCCAGCGCAGCAGGTCCGGGTCGACGCCGAGGCCCCGAACCCGGTCGCGGTAGCGCCGCTCGTCGTCGGCGTCCAGCAGTTCTCGCCACTGACCGGTCTCGCCGCGATGGAAGAACCGGGTCGGGTCGTACCAGATCCCCCGGTCCGGGGTCAGCTCCTGCGACCGGGCGCGCATCTGGTCGAACCGGGCCGCCCGGACCAGCTCGGGCCAGCGCTCCTCGGCGACCTCGATGCCGAACCGGGTCGCGAGCCGCCGCATCGTGCCGGCCAGGTCCGCCCTCATCCCGTCGTAGTGCAGCAGGGTGACGTTGCGCAGGTGCCGGGCCCGCCAGAACGTGTCGAGGTGGTGCACCATCGCGGCCAGGCCGACGAGTACGTCGTAGTTGTCGATCCAGGCCCAGAACCGGTCGCGGGCCGAGTCGAGCCGATCGGGCAGTCCATCGGGCCGCTCCGGCTCGCCATCGGGGGTCGGGCCGGCGAGTCCCTCCGTGCCGACCGCCGCCACCCGCCGATCGATCAGGACGGCGAAGTCGGTGTTCTCGATGTGGTTGTCCCAGGAGATCGCGGCGTCCCGGGGATCACGCCCGACACAGACGTACTCGACCTCCTCGCGGTAGGGCAGGCCGTCCAACGGGATGTGGGTCTTGAGGAACCGGCGGTGCCGCTGCGCCCCGAGGATCGCCAGGTTCTCCTCGTGCCGGGAGGTCAGCAGGTCGGGCCAACGTGACATGGCGTCCAGCGGCTGCGGAAAGTCCGTCGACTGGAAGATCAGCAGGGCGCAGATCATCTGTGTCCACGTCGTACCGCACTTCGGCGGGGTGGAGATCACGATGTCCCCGTCCCGGAACGGGAAGTCGTGCCAGCGAACGCTGTCCATCAGGATGTTCTGGTACAGAGCTGTCGGCTGCGGCACGGCCTTCTCCCCCACGCTCGGTGTGCCCGTCGGCGGGGCCGTGCCGATCCGACGCGCCGGACCCCGCCGGTCATTGACAGTAACGAATGTAGGGCACCGGGTGACCGGACGGCTACGGTCGACTGCCGGCCGGTCGGTCGGGGCTGCGCCGGCGTGGCACGTGCCGGCGGTAGTCGCTGACCGTCGGGTCGCCCTCGACCCAGAACCGCCACGGGACGTCGTGCGCCCCGGTGACCCCGACCCGGGGACCGGCGGCGATCGCCTCCGGCGGCACCGGCGTGGCCGGCGGGCGGAGGCGTACCGGACCGTCGCCGAGCAGGTAGCGGCCGTAGACGGCCCGGTCCAGGCCGAGCGCCGCGCAGAGCCGGGCGGGTCCGCGGGCCAGGTCCACGTCCCGGCGTACGGCGGTGCGCCGGCTCCGGGCGATCTCCAGCCCGTCGACCACCTCGCCGGCCCGGAGCAGTACCGCCGACGCCTCCCCGTCCGGCCCGGTGACCACGTTCACGCACCAGTGCATCCCGTAGGTGAAGTACGCGTAGGCGTGCCCGGCCGGCCCGAACATCACCGCGTTGCGCGGGGTACGCCCCCGGTGCGCGTGCGACGCCGGGTCCCCGCCGCTGCCCGCGTACGCCTCCACCTCGGTGAGCCGGACGGTGACGCCGCCCGCCGAGAGGGTGGCACCGAGCAGCCCACGCGCCGCCGGCACCACCGGTCCGGCCAGCAGCGCGGCGAAGTCGTCGACCGAGGTCATCCGGCAAGGACATCACGGGCGGCCGGTCGGGCTCCGGGCGGGGTCCCCGGCTCCGGTGCGGCTTCCCGGGCGTGCCGCTCCGGCACGGTCCTGTGGACTCGGCGCTCCGGCACCGCCGGGCGGCTCGGCGGTGAGGTGTCGGCGGGCCAGCGCGACGAAGCCGTCGGCGTCGTCGACGTAGACCCGCAGTTCGTGGACGGGTTCACCGGTGCCCTTCGGCACCGGCAATACGGTCGGCTCGCGCAGCAGGATGTCGACGGTGGTCTGGCTGGAGACCCCGATGTTGAGCACGGTCCGGGTGTCGGTCCGCTCCACCTGCACGGTCCGGCCGGACGACAGCGAGCGGTGCCGCCCGCGTACCGTCTCGATCGCCGCCCAGGGCAGCGCGAGGTCGATCGAGATGCCGTTGCGGAGCCGGATTCCCTCCTCGCCCACCAGGTGCGGGTGGACCCGGAGGCTGGCCAGCAGCCCGATCATCCAGAACACCCCGTAGACACCGAGCGTGGCGGCGATGATCCGGGCGATCTTCCAGGGCAGGATCAGGTCGAGCACCGGGATCTCGATCGCGGAGACCACGATGAAGACGATCAGCAGCGGTGTGACCACGCTGGCGTACCCGAAGGCGACCGTGCCCGCCGGGCCGGTCGGCCGGCGCAGGATCCAGCGGAACAGGCTGCGCCACATGCCCAGCTCGTAGACGGTGGCCCGGCGCAGCAGTGACCAGACCGCCGGCAGTGCCTTCGGGACCGTGGTCCGGGTCATTCGTCGCCTCCCGGGGGTTGCTGCTGCGCCAGGCCGATCCCGCGCAGCCGGGTGAGAATCTCGCCCAGCCCGGCGGTGAGGCAGTCGAACCGCTCCGCCGACATCTCTCCGAACAGCAGGTGGGCGAACTCCTGCTGGCCGTGCTCCATCGCCTCGACCGTCTGCCGACCCCGCTCGGTGAAGGTGACCAGGGTGGCCCGCCGGTCGGTCGGGTGCGGCTGCCGGCTGACGAATCCGGTCGCCTCCAGGCCGTCGACCAGGCCGGTGACGGTGCGGGCGCTCACCCTGAGCGCGGCGGCGAGGTCCCGCTGGGTCATCGGGCCGTGCCGGCGCAGCTCCCAGAGCAGGTGGGTGCGCGAGACGGTCAGCCCCTCCCGGGCCAGGCTCCGGGTCATGTCGTCGTTGATCAACACGACCAGTTCGAGCACCTGGTCCAGCGCCGCAATATGTTTGTCGCCAATCATGTGCCTGCCACACCGTGAGTCATGCTCACTAGTTTGCCACAGCGCCGGTACGAGCGTCACCCCCGGTCCGGCCGCTCGGCCGATGATTCATGACGCTCAATTGCTCACTCGCTCGGGATCTCGACGCACGGCCTTGCAGGTTGCGATAGGCGACGCAAAGGTAACTTTCAGTCGCCGAATTGGAGGACCCATCATGTATGTCACCGCGGCAGGGCTCGCCGGGATGGCGTTGGGTTTCATCGCCGGCCTGTGTACCTACCGAACATCCCGCCGCTGGTGTGCGGGGTGCGGCGGCAGCCTGAGCTGCCCGGCCTGCGCCAGTGCCAGTGCCGGCGTACGCCGCAACACCCCGGCCCGGCGGTTCCGGTGAGCGCCGGCCCGTCCGCGTCGCCGAACGTGCCTCCCGGCACCGTGCTCGAGCTGGCCAAGGAGGACTGGCGGTACGGCGGCCACCCGCTCCGGCTCATGGTCGAGTTCGTCCGCCTCGACCTGTCGACCTACTACGACAACCAGTGGGTCTGGATCAGCGGCCAGCGACTGGCCGGCGACGGCACGCCGCTCGGTCACCTGGACGCCCTGGTCAGGGTCTCCGCGCTGCCCTGCCCGGAGAACGGTCGTGATCGCTCGGGCCTCCCCGGCGACGCCGCCGACGGGCGTAGGGCCGGTCGGAACGGCTCGACGGGCCGGACCGCCCCCCGGCAACGGACCGGACCGGAGCGCGTCCGGCGATCGAGCCGCGCCGGCCGCCCGTCGGAGCATCGCGACGAGTCGCGGTGGGAGCAGCCCGAAGACGAACCCCGCGACAGCCCGGACGGCCCCTGACCGCACGGCAACGACGATGGAGGACCTCGACCCCGCCCGCCTGTGGAGATCCGGCCCACGGACTCCGGACCCGGTTCAACCCTCTGCGGCGAGCACGACCGAGTCATGGTGCGCCAGGACGCCCCGGGCGGCGGCGAGCGCGGTCTCCGCCTCCGGCGTCGTCGCACCGGCCAGCTCGACCAGGGTACGAAGGTGCTGGTCGACCGCTTCGGCGAGCCGGCGCCACCGGACCGGGCGGCCGGTACCGGGGTCGAGCACCGAGCCCGAGTCGCGACAGCGCAGCGTCTCGACGAGCGCGGCACGCAGCGCGCGTACGGACCGGTCGAGGGTCTCGGCGGCACCCTCCGGGGCGGTGTACCGGGGTGCCTGGTCGAGGACCATCCGAAGCACCGTCACCAGGTCGTCGGCGTGCCCCGACACCCAGCGCCGAACCCGGTGGATCCGGCCCAGCTCGGGCCAGCGCTTCCGGGCCGCCTGCCGGCTGCTGCCGGTCGCCTCTCCCAGGTCGGCGAGGCTGGCGCCGAGCCAGACCGCGTCCGAGGCATCCTCGGCGGCACAGCCGGCGGCCACCTCGGCGAGCAGCGCCTGCGCGGCCTGTCCGGCCCGGACCCGCCGCAGGTACGCCGCGCGTTGGATCCGCTCGTCGTCGACGTCGCCGGGCTTCGGCCCCGGCTCCGTGGTGGCGGCGAACGACGGATGTTCGGCCAGCAGGCAGGTGAGCCGGCGGCCGAACTCCGCGACGAGACCGGCGAACTGGTCGTACTCCTCATCGGAGAGCTGGTCGAACCGCTCTTCCGGCCGGCGTACCCGGTACATCGCACCACTCCTGACAACCTGAGGTTTACAGTGACGACAGTACCACTGTAAACCTCAGGTTCACAACGACAGCCGAGTTCGCTCCTCACTCCGGTGCCGCCGACGAGCGAAGGTTGTCAGTGCTCGTCCAACGCCACCAGGAAGAACCGGCGCAGTTCGTCGGCGAGCAGCTCCGGCTCCTCGTGCGGCATGAAATGCCCCCCGACACCCGGCTCGGTCCACCACCGCAGATCCGGGCAGGCCCGCTCGGCCAGCCGGCGGGGGAACCCGGCCAGACCCGGTTCCGCGCTCAGGGTGACCGCGACCGGCACGGTGATGTCCGGCCGGGGCGGGTTGCGCGGGTAGTCGAGATACTGCCGGAACGACGATCCGATCGCCTCGGTCACCCAGTACAACGTGATCACGGTGAGCAGGGTGTCCCGGTCGAACCGGCTGGCCAGGTCGCCGTGGCAGTCGCTCCAGTCCCGGTACTTGTCGACCAGCCAGGCCGCCAGGCCGGCCGGCGAATCGACCAGTGCCGCCGCGACGGTGTCCGGCCGGGTGGCCATGATCGCGCTGTAGCCGCCGTCGGTCTCGTCGTAGCGCTCCTCGGCCTCGATGAAGGCCCGCTCGGCGGGGTCGAGGGGTCGGGCGTCGAAACTGGCCGGAAAGGGTGGATGGATCAGGTGTACCCCGGCGACCTGGTCGGGGTACGTCGCGCCGAGCCAGCCGGCCACCGCTCCGCCGATGTCCCCGCCGAAGACGCCGTACCGGTGGTGGCCGAGCACCTCGGTCATCAGCCGGTGCAGGATCCGGGCCATCGCGGCCCGGGTGAGCGGCTCCGCCGGCAGCTCGGAGTAGAGGAAGCCGGGCATCGACGGCACCACCACGTCGAACGCGGTGGCCGGATCGCCGCCGTACCGGCCGGGGTCGGTCAGCCGGTCCGCCAGCGGCAGCAACTCCACGAAGCTGCTCGGCCAGCCGTGGTTCAGCAGCAGCGGCGGCGGCACCGGCACACCGGCCGGACGGCGACCGGAGATCCGCAGGAAGTGCAGCCGCCGGCCGTCGATCTCGGTCAGAAACTGCGGGTACGCGTTCAGCGCGGCCTCCCGGGCCCGCCAGTCGTACCCGTCGGCCCAGTAGCCGACCAGGTCACACAGGTAGTCGGGATCGGTGCCGGCCTGCCAGCGCCGCTCGCCACTGCGCCCGGTGAACCGGGTACGGCGCAGCCGGGTGCGCAGGTCGTCGAGGACCGGATCGGGAATCTCGATCCGGAAAGGGGAAATCATCAGAAGTCCTCCGGGACGGAGGGCGTCGGCTCCCCGACCGGTGTGGCGCGGAACGCGCCGAGGTCAGCGGGGACGGATGGCCGGAGAGGACGCCCGAACGGAACGGTCGCAATGCATCGGGCTCACCTCCTCTCGGCGCTGACCGGGAGATCATGCCAGCCGCCCGGCGGGCCCGCAAACCGATTGCCGGTCCCCGTCACCAGGTGCGCGGTCAGCCGGTGGACCGGGTCTGCCCGCGACGCTGCTGCCAGAGCTGGACGATCTCCTCGAACTCCTCGAAGAACCTGCCCGCACCGGAGAAGGCCCGCTCGTCGAGGAAGAACAGCGTCCAGCGCCGCCGCTGGTGCTGGTGGTCGTAGACCGCCACCACGTAGCGGGAGGTGACGTCGAACGGGCCGACCCGGGTGACCCCCCGGTTGTCGTGCAGGTGGAAGTCGCGGATGTCGGACCAGCCGTACCGCCGGTCGCCGAGGAAACCGCGCCGGAGTATCCCGTCCCGGTCGACCACCGTCCCCATCCGGGACACCCGCAGGCTCACCCCGAGCAACAGGCCCAGGGTGCCGAGCAGGATCACCGCCGACAGCCAGCCGGGTAGGCCGGTGCCGAGCACGGCGTACCCGACCGGCAGCATCACGAAGACGGTGAGCAGGACGAAGTAGCCGACCATGGCTCTCGGCATGCCGTAGGTCGCCGGCAGCGGCCTCACGCCAATCACCACCCCGTACGTCGTCCGTAGCACCGACGAGTTGTCCGGAGCGAAGGTTATCGACGTTCGAGGTGCTGCGCCATGCGCCGGACGGAGAATAATCGCCCGCCGGGCGAGGCGGCCACCGACCTCGGTCAGCTCTGCGGGATGACCTGCTCCGTCGCCCACTGCCGCCAGCCGTCGAGCTGGTCGGAGGCGGAAACGAGCTGGTCGGAGACCGGTCCCGGCCCGGTCGAGCCGGGCGTGGTCCGGGCGGCCAGCGCGGACCGGACCGAGAGCACGTCCCGGACCGCGGGGTCGAGATGCTCGCTGACCAGCCGCAGGTCGTCGTCGGAAACCTCGTCCAGCTCACAGTCACGGGCCACGCAGAGCGCCACCAGCCGGCCGGTCACCTCGTGCGCCTCCCGGAACGGCACCCCCTTGCGGACCAGCCAGTCGGCGACCTCGGTGGCCAGTGAGAAGCCGACCGGGGCGGCGGCGGCGAGCCGGTCCACCCGGACGGTCATCGTGGAGACCATCCCGGCCAGCGCCGGCAGCACCAGGTCGAGGGTGTCGATCGCGTCGAACGCCGGCTCCTTGTCCTCCTGCATGTCCCGGTCGTACGCCATCGGCAGCCCCTTGAGCATGGTCAGTACGGCGACCAGCCCACCGATCAGCCGGCCGGACTTGCCCCGGGCCAGCTCGGCGACGTCGGCGTTCTTCTTCTGCGGCATGATCGACGAGCCGGTGGCGAACGAGTCGTCCAGCTCCACCCAGCCGAACTCCTGCGAGGTCCACATCACCACCTCCTCGCCGAGCCGGGACAGGTGCACCCCGAGCAGCGCGGTGACGAAGAGGAACTCGGCCACGAAGTCCCGGTCGGCGACCGCGTCCATCGAGTTGGCGAACGAGGTCCGGAAGCCCAGCTCCTTGGAGACCGCCACCGGGTCGAGCGGCAGTCCCGAGCCGGCCAGCGCGCCCGCGCCGAGCGGACTGACCGCCGCCCGGTGGTCCCAGTCGCGCAGCCGCTCCAGGTCGCGCAGCAGCGGCTGGACGTGCGCGAGCAGCCAGTGCCCGAAGGTGACCGGCTGGGCGTGCTGCACGTGGGTCATCCCCGGCGCCGGGGTCTCCAGGTTGCGGGCCGCCTGCTCGACCAGCGCCTCGGCCAGCCCGACGATCCGGGCCGCCAGCCCCCGGGCGTGGTCGCGCAGATAGAGCCGCAGGTCGGTGGCGACCTGGTCGTTGCGGGACCGGCCGGCCCGGAGCTTGCCGCCGAGGGTGCCGAGGCGTTCCAACAGGCCGCGTTCGAGCGCGGTGTGCACGTCCTCGTCCTCGACGGTGGGCCGGAAGGTGCCGGTGCGCACCGCCGCCTCCAGGTCGTCGAGCGCGGCCAGCATCCGGCCCAACTCGTCCGGGTCGAGCAGGCCGGCGGCGGCCAGCACCCGGGCGTGCGCCCGGGAGCCGGCCAGGTCGTACGGGGCGAGCCGCCAGTCGAACTGGACGCTGACCGAGAGCCGGGCCAACGCCTCGGCTGGGCCACCGGCGAACCGGCCACCCCACAGGCTCGTACGGTTGGTTCCGGCGCTGTTCTCAGTCAAGCTCTTGTCGTCCACGCCGACCATTTTGAACGTCACTTCTCGGAGCCGCCCACCCGGGCGTCCCGGGCCGCCGCCATCTTGCTCGGCAGACCCCACAACTGCACGAAGCCCTTGGCCAGGGACTGGTCGAAGGTGTCGCCGGTGTCGTAGGTGGCCAGGCCGAAGTCGTAGAGGCTCGCCTCGGAGCGCCGGCCGGTCACCACGGCCCGGCCGCCGTGCAGGGCCAGCCGGACCTCGCCGGAGACGTGCGTCTGGGTGTCGTCGATGAACGCGTCCAGCGCGTGCTTCAGCGGCGAGAACCAGAGACCGTCGTAGACCAGCTCGCCCCAGCGCTGGTCGACACCCTTCTTGAACCGGGCCACGTCCCGCTCCACGGTGACGTTCTCCAGCTCCTGGTGCGCGGTGATCAGCGCGATCGCGCCCGGCGCCTCGTACACCTCGCGGCTCTTGATGCCGACCAGCCGGTCCTCGACCATGTCGAGCCGGCCCACGCCCTGGGCACCGGCCCGCCGGTTCAGCTCCAGGATCGCCTGGTACGGGGTGACGGTCTCGCCGTCGATCGCCACCGGTACCCCGGCGTCGAAGGTGATCACGACGTGGTCCGGGTCGCGCGGCTCCGCCGGATTGGCGGTGTAGGAGTAGACGTCCTCGATCGGGGCGTTCCAGATGTCCTCCAGGAACCCGGTCTCCACCGCCCGGCCCCACAGGTTCTGGTCGATCGAGTACGGCGACTTGCGCGTGACGTCGATCGGCAGCCCCTTCTCCTCGGCGTACGCGATCGCCTTGTCCCGGGTCCAGGCGTAGTCCCGGGCCGGCGCGATCACCTTGAGGTCGGGGGCGAGGGCGCCGAGGCCGGCCTCGAAACGGACCTGGTCGTTGCCCTTGCCGGTGCAGCCGTGCGACACGATCGTGCCGCCGTAGTGCTTCGCAGCCTCGACCAGGTGCTTGACGATCAGCGGCCGGGACAGCGCGGAGACCAGCGGATAGCGGTCCATGTAGAGCGCGTTGGCCCGCATCGCCGGGATGCAGTAGTCGGCCGCGAACTCCTCGCGGGCGTCCACCACCACCGACTCGACGGCGCCGCAGTCCAGGGCCCGCTGGCGGATCGCGGCCATGTCCTCGCCGCCCTGCCCGACGTCGATCGCCACCGCGATCACCTCGGCGCCGGTCTGCTCGGCCAGGTACGGGATGGCGACCGAGGTGTCCAGGCCCCCGGAGTACGCCAGTACGACGCGCTCGCTCATGGTGTGGTGCTCCCTTCAGCATGTTCTTCCCGGGCGGCCCAGGCGGAGAGCTTCTCCCCCAGTGCCGCGCCACCGGTGGCCTCCCGGGCCACGACGAAAATGGTGTCGTCGCCGGCGATGGTGCCGACGACCTCCGGCAGCCCCGCCCGGTCCAGCGCGCTGGCCAGGTACTGGGCGGCACCGGGTGGGGTACGCAGCACGGCGATGTTGCCGCTGGAGTCGACCCCGTTGAGCAGTTCGCGGAGCAGCCGGACCAGCCGGGCCGGCGCCTGCTCGGCGTCCCGCAGCGGCCGCTTGCCGTCCTCCGGGATGAGGTAGACGGCCGGTCCGTCGCCGCCGCGCACCTTGACCGCGCCCAGCTCGTCCAGGTCGCGGGAGAGGGTGGCCTGGGTGACCTGCACCCCTCCGGCGGCGAGCAGGTCGGCCAGCTCGGTCTGCGAGCGGATCTCCCGCTCGCGGATCAGGTCGACGATCCGGGCGTGCCGGGCGGCCCTGGTCAGCGGTCCGGTCATGCCGACTCGCCGACCACGGAGGCGATGATCGAGGCCGCCGACGGCTCGCCCTCCGGCTGGGCCGCCACCGCGCCGGCAGCGACCCGCTCCTCGGCGTGCCGGTCCAGCAGCCAGGCGAGCAGCGCCTTCTGGGCGTGCAGCCGGTTCTCCGCCTGGTCGAAGACCACGCTCCGGGGGCCGTCGAGCACCTCGTCGGTGATCTCCTCGCCCCGGTGCGCCGGCAGGCAGTGCAGCACCACGACCTCCGGCGCGGCACCGGCCAGCAGGTTCTTGCCGACCTGGTACGGCTGGAAGGCGGTGAACCGGTCCCGGCCGTCGCCCTCCTGCCCCATCGAGGTCCAGGTGTCGGTGGCGACCACGTCGGCTCCGGCCACCGCCTCGACCGGGTCGCGCAGCACGCGTACCGAACCGCCGGTGCCGGCGGCGATCTCGGCGGCCCGCTCCAGTACCGCCGGATCGGGTTCGTGGCCGGCCGGGCCGGCGACCCGGACGTGCATCCCGGCGGTCGCCCCGCCGAGCAGGTACGAGTGCGCCATGTTGTTGGCCGCGTCCCCGAGGTACGCCAGGGTCCGGCCGGCGGTGCCACCACAGTGTTCCCGGACGGTGAGCAGGTCGGCCAGGAGCTGGCAGGGGTGGAAGCCGTCGGTCAGCCCGTTCACCACCGGCACCGTCGCGCCCTCGGCGAGCTGGGCGATCCGGTCGTCACCGAAGGTACGCAGCACGATGGCGGCGACGTACCGGGACAGCACCCGGGCGGCGTCGGCCACCGACTCGCCCCGGCCGAAGTGCGTGACCTGGGTGTCCACCACGATCGGGTGGCCGCCCAACTCGGCGATGCCGACATCGAAGGAGAGCCGGGTACGCAGGCTCGGCTTGTCGAAGAGCACCGCGACCGCCCGGGGGCCGGCGAGCGGGCGTACGGCGTAGCGATCCGACTTCATCCGGGCGGCGAGGTCGAGCACCGCGGACTGCTCGGCCGGGCTGAGGTCGTCGTCACGCAGGAAGTGCCGGGGCATCAGTGTCCACCTCCGGTTCCGTCGGCGGCGGCCGGGACCGCCGTCTCCCCCGGTGCCGAAGCTGCCGCGTCCCCCGATGCCGGCTCCGCCGCGTCCGACCGGGCCGGCTCCGCCGCGTCCAGGGCCGCCGGCAGGGCGGCGAGGAAGGCGTCGGCCTGGTCCAGCCCGAGGATCAGCGGCGGGGCGAGCCGGATCGTCGCCGGCTGCACCGGGTTGGTGAGGAAGCCGGCGTCCCGCAGCACCCCGGCGGTCGCGGCGGCGGCCGGCGCCCGCAGCACGATTCCGAGCAGCAGCCCGGCGCCGCGCACCTGCGCCACCAGCGGGTGGTTCAGCGCCTCCACTCCGCGCCGGAGCCGCTCACCGACCCGCTTCACGTGGTCGAGCAACCCCTCGTTGGCGATGGTGGAGATGACGGCGAGTGCGGCGGCGCAGCTCACCGGGTTGCCGCCGAAGGTGGTGCCGTGCAGGCCCGGTCGGAGCAGTTCGGCGGCCCTGCCGAAGGCCAGGCAGGCGCCGATCGGCAGCCCGCCGCCGAGCCCCTTGGCCAGGGTCACCAGGTCCGGCTCGATGCCGTCGGCCTGGTGCGCGAACCAGTGCCCGGTACGCCCGATGCCGGTCTGCACCTCGTCCAGCGCCAGCAGCGCACCGTGCTCTGCGGTGATCCGCCGGGCCTCGGCGATGTAACCGGGCGGCGGCACGACGACGCCGTTCTCGCCCTGGATCGGTTCCAGGATCACCATCGCGGTCTCGTCGCCGACCGCCGAGGCCAGCGCCTCGACGTCGCCGTACGGGACGTGGGTCACCTCGCCGGGCAGCGGGCGGAACGGGTCGGCCTTGGCCGGCTGGCCGGTGAGCGCCAGCGCGCCCATCGTCCGGCCGTGGAAGCCGCCCTCGGTGGCGACCACGTGGGTGCGGCCGGTGAGCCGGGACAGCTTGAACGCGGCCTCGTTCGCCTCCGCGCCGGAGTTGGCGAAGAAGACCCGACCGGCCCGGCCGGCCAGCGCCAGCAGCAGTTCGGCCAGCGCCACCGGTGGTTCGGCGACGAAGAGGTTGGAGACGTGCCCGAGGGTGGCGACCTGCCGGGAGACCGCCTCGACCACCGCCGGATGGGCGTGCCCGAGCGCGTTGACCGCGATGCCGCCGACCAGGTCGACGTACTCCCGGCCGGCCTCGTCGACCACGACCGCGCCGCTGCCCCGGACCAGCGCGAGCTGCGGGGTCCCGTAGTTGTCCATCATGGACTGCGTCCAGCGGTCGACCAGGGTCGAGGTCATGACGGGACCGCCCCGGAATCGGGTACCACCATCGTGCCGAATCCTTCCGACGTGAAAACTTCCAGCAGGGTCGAGTGCGCCACCCGCCCGTCCACCACGTGCGCCGCCGGCACCCCGCCGCTGACCGCCCGCAGGCAGGCCTCCATCTTCGGCACCATCCCCGACTCCAGCTTCGGCAGCAGTTCGGCGAGCTGACCGGTGGTGATCTCCGAGACCAGGCTGTCGGTGTCCGGCCAGTCCGCGTAGAGCCCGGGTACGTCGGTGAGCACCACCAGCTTGCGGGCCTCCAGTGCCACGGCCAGCGCGGCGGCGGCGGTGTCGGCGTTGAGGTTGTGCAGCACGCCGTCGGTGTCCGGCGCGACGGTGGAGATCACCGGGATCCGGCCGGCGGAGATCAGGTCGGCCACCGCCGAGGCGTTCACCTCGTCCACGTCGCCGACCTGGCCGATGTCGACCGGTTCGCCGTCCACGTACGCCGGTCGGCGTACCGCGGTGAAGAGCCTCGCGTCCTCGCCGGAGAGGCCGACCGCGTACGGGCCGTACTCGTTGATCAGCCCGACCAGTTCCCGGCCGACCTGGCCGACCAGCACCATCCGGACCACGTCCATCGCCTCGGGCGTGGTCACCCGCAGCCCGCCCTTGAACTCGCTGGTGATGCCGAGCCGGCGCAGCATGGCGGAGATCTGCGGCCCGCCGCCGTGCACCACCACCGGCTTCAGCCCGGCGTAGCGCAGGAAGACCATGTCGGCGGCGAACGCGCGCTGCAACTCCGGCTCGATCATGGCGTTGCCGCCGTACTTCACCACCACGGTGGAGCCGGAGAAGCGGGCCAGCCAGGGCAGCGCCTCGATCAGGGTGGCGGCCTTCGACTGCGCCTCGGTCAGGTCCCGGGTCAACATCACGGCCGTGCCCGCGTTCCGTTCGCGACCGCGGGACTCCGCTCCGCTGCGTTCCTCGCGCTCACGTCGAGCCTGCTTCCGTTCGCGACTGCGGGACTCCGCTCCGCTGCGTTCCTCGCGCTCACGTCGAGTACGCCGAGTTCTCGTGCACGTACGCGTGCGACAGGTCGTTGGTCCAGATGGTGGCCTCGGCCGGGCCGGCGTGCAGGTCGATCCGGATGGTCACCTGCCGGCCGGTGAGGTCGACCTTGCTCCGGTCCTCGGCGGCGGCGCCGGACCGGCAGACCCAGACGCCGTTGACCGCCACGTCGATGTCGTCCGGGGAGAAGGCGGCGGCGGTGGTGCCGACGGCGGCGAGGATCCGGCCCCAGTTCGGGTCGTTGCCGAAGAGCGCGGTCTTGACCAGGTTGTTCCGGGCGACCGCACGGCCGACCTCGACCGCGTCGTCCTCGCTCGCCGCCCCGACCACCTCGATCGCGACCTCCTTGCTGGCCCCCTCGGCGTCGGCCACCAGTTGCCGGGCCAGGTCGCGGCAGGCCGCGGTGACCGCGGCGGTCAGCTCGGCCTGGCTCGGCGCGATCCCGGAGGCGCCGCTGGCCAGCAGCAGCACGGTGTCGTTGGTGGAGAGGCAGCCGTCCGAGTCGACCCGCTCGAAGCTGACCCGGCAGGCTTCCCGGAGCGCCTCGTCGAGCACGGCCGGCCCGGCGATGGCGTCGGTGGTGACCACGCAGAGCATGGTGGCCAGGGCGGGCGCGAGCATGCCGGCGCCCTTGGCCATCCCGCCGACCGTCCAGCCGGTGCCGGCGACCACGGTCGTCTTGGGCCGGGTGTCGGTGGTCATGATCGCCTCGGCCGCCGCCGCCCCGCCGTCGGTGGTCAGCCCGGCCACCGCCGCGTCCACGCCAGGCAGCAGCCGCTGCATCGGCAGCCGCTCGCCGATCAGCCCGGTCGAGCAGACCGCGACCTCGCCGGCGCCGACCTCCGGCCCGTCGTCGGTGGCTCCGGAGAGCGCGGCAGCGGCGTGTTCGGCGGTGGCGTGGGTGTCCTGGAAGCCCGGCGCCCCGGTGCAGGCGTTGGCGCCACCGGAGTTGAGCACCACGGCCCGGACCAGTCCGGTCGTGAGCACCTGCTGGCTCCAGAGCACCGGTGCCGCCTTGATCCGGTTGGCGGTGAAGACCCCGGCCGCCGCGGCGTCCGGGCCGTCGTTGACCACCAGCGCGACGTCCCGGGCGTCGTCGGACTTGAGTCCGGCCGCCACGCCGGCCGCCCGGAATCCCCGGGGTGCGGTGACGCTCATGCCAACCCTCCCTCGTTGTCGCGTACTTTCCCCACCTCTGACGTCCGGTGACTCACGGCGCGACCCCGTGCGCGGAGAGGCCGGTGGTCTCCGGAAGCCCGAGCATCAGGTTGGCGCACTGCACCGCCTGGCCGGCGGCGCCCTTGCCGAGGTTGTCGATCGCGCTGACCACGATCAGCCGACCGGAGTCGACGTCGACGGTCGCCTGCAGGTGGCAGGAGTTGCCGCCCAGCGTGGCAGCCGTGTGCGGCCACTGGCCCTCGGGCAGGAGGTGCACGAACGGCGCGTCCGCGTACGTCTGCGCCAGCACCGCGCGGGGGTCGGCCGGGGTGTCGCCGACCGGCAGCGCGGTGACGGTGGCCAGGATGCCACGTGGCATCGGGGCCAGCACCGGGGTGAAGGAGAGGCCGGTCGCCCCGCTGGCCTGCTTGATCTCCGGCACGTGCTGGTGCGCGCCGACCTTGTAGGGCGAGAGGTCACCCATCACCTCGCTGCCGAGCAGGTGCGGCTTGGCGGACCGGCCGGCTCCGGAGGTGCCGGAGGCGGCGACCACCACCACGTCGTGCGGGGCGGCCACCCCGGCGGCGAGCAGCGGAGCCAGGGCGAGGATGGTGGCCACCGCGTAGCAGCCGGTGGCGGCGACCCGGGTGGCGCCGGCGATTACCGCCCGCTGGCCGGGCAGCTCGGGCAGGCCGTAGGTCCAGGCACCGGCGTGGTTGCCGCCGTAGTAGCGGGTCCAGGCGGCGGCGTCGGTGAGCCGGTGGTCCGCACCCAGGTCCACCAGGCGGACGCCGTCCGGCAGGGCCGCGGCCAGCGCCGCCGACTCGCCGTGCGGCAGGGCCAGGAAGACCAGGTCCGCGTCGGCGAGCACCGCCGGTTCGGTCCGGCCGAACACCAGGTCGAGGCCGGTGAGTTGCGGATGTACGGCGGCGACCGGCTGGCCGGCCTGGCTGTGCGCGGTGGCGGCGACGAGATCGAGTTCGGGGTGCCCGGCGATCAGCCGGAGCAGTTCGCCGCCCGCGTAGCCACTGGCCCCGGCGACCGCGACTCGAATTCCCATGCCCACCTCCGCATTTCTATGCAGAGGTACGCTAACAGCCTCCCCGCAGGAGTGCAAGTCTATGCGGAAGACTGAATGATCTTTCGAGCATCGGAACCGGGTCCCGCGCTCGCCCGACCGGTCCGCTATCGACGACCGTCAGCGCACCCGCCCGCCAGCCCGAACGCCGGCCGGGAGGGGCCTCAGTCGCAGATTTCGTCGAACTCCTGCCGGACCTCCTCGAACGCCGTGTCGAACTCGGCGAGCTTCGGCCCGAGTGTGGCGGCCGGCTCCCTAGAGTCGATCTTGGCGGCCTCGATCGTGTCGACCAGGCGCTGGATCGCGCCCCGCACGTCACCCTCCGCCGACTCCGCCACCTTCGCCAACTCGGGCCGCATGGCTTCGATCTGGGCGGCCCGGGCCTCCTCCGCCGAGCCGCGCAGGCCGTGGAACTGGCCGAGCACGCTCCGGGCGTCGTCACAGGCCTGCGGCGAGGTGTTCACCCCCGCCCCGCGACAGCCACCGGCAAGCAGCAGGACCAGCAGCACGCCGCACCCGAGCGCGCGCCGTCGACGACTTTCCACCCCGTACCTCCAAAGTCGTGTGCGAGGCAGATCCTTCAGCATCCTTCGTGGAATGTCCATTCGTCGATGTCATGGCCGCCGATCGGCGGAGCCTGGCCCGCGCACCGGCCCGGCGGGCTCCGGCCGCAGCCGCCGGAGTTGCCAGATCGCCAGCAGCACCAGTCCGACGCCGACGCCGGCCCACACCCCGGCCGCGAAGGGGGTGGAGCGCCGCTCGGTCAGGATCCCGAGGGCGGGGCGGGCGACCGCGATACCGATCCCGGCCAGGCTGGCGACCACCCCGAAGACCAGGGCGCGGACCCGGCGCGAGGTGACCTCGTTGGTGAGTACCTCCAGCACGGTCATGCCGAGCGCGTAGCCGAAGCCCATCACCGGCAGGAACAGGAACGGGCCGAGCCACTCCACCTGGCTGACCGCGACCAGGGTGGCGAGGACGAGCAGGAACGACACGGCCAGCGCGAGCCGGCGACGGGGCACCGAGACATATCCGGCCAGCAGGCCGCCGAGCACCGAGGCGGCGGCGAAGGCGGCGTACATCCAACCGGTGACCTGGGCGGAAAGCCCCAGTTCCAGGGCCAGCGGCTGGAACAGGATCCGGGCGCTCCAGCCGAAGAGCAGCAGTAGCACCCCCAGCCACACGGCCTGGCGCAGCCGTGCGTCGGCCGCCGCGGTCCGGATGTCGGCGAAGACCCCGGACAGCGAGCTGGCGACCCGGGACCCGGAGATCTCCGGCAGGCTCAGGGCGAGCAGGAATGCCAGCGCGGCCAGGCCGGCGGTGACGGTGAACGGCAGCGTCGGGTCCGCCTGGTACAGGTAGCCGGCGGCGAGCAGCGAGAGGAGTACCGAGCCGCTGCCGACCGCCCGGATCAACCCGAAGGCCCGGGCCGGACTGATCTCCAACTCGTCCTGTAGGCAGAGCTCGTAGAGGTAGGCGCTGGCCGCCCCGGAGGTGAGCGCCCAGAGTACGGCCCAGAGCACCCAGGCGGCGAAGAGCATCTGCACGGTACGGACCTGGGAGATCGCCGCGAACGTCAGCACCGCTCCTCCGGCCAGGGTCAGGTACGCCCGGCGGCGCCCGATCCGGTCCGCGAGGACACCCACCGGAAACTCGCAGGCGACCGAGACGATCCGGAACACCCCGTCGGCCAGTACCGCGGTCGCCAGCGGGAAGCCGAGGTCGAGCAGGTAGATCAGCCAGATCGGAAACCAGAACTGGACCTCCAGCAGGAAGTGCGTGACCGCGAAGGTACGGATCGCCCGGCTGCGCAGCGCCTGCCTCATCCGGCCGGGGCACCTTGCCCGGTGAGCGCCCCGGCGGCGCGTACTCCGACGGAACTCATGCGCTGCGGTCCCGCCGGAAGAACAGGTACACGATGACCAGCAGCGCGGAGACCACCCCGGAGGTGACCAGGATCGCGTCGGCCGGTTGCGAGGCGACCCAGGCGACCAGGGAGGAGCGGCCGAGGTCGTAGACGGCCATCTCCGGATCGCTGGCGATCGACCGGCCGAACTCGGTGACCGCGAGTGCCGTACCGAGGATCGACGTCATGGCGATGCCGAGCAGGATCAGGTCGGTGAACATCGCGGACCGGGCCGTACGCCGGGCGGCGAGTTCGGCCAGCCGCCGGCCACAGAGATCGATCTTGAAGAGTACCGGCTGCTCCAGGAGTTTCTCGTAGTCCCAGAAGTCGAGGATCGCGTCCATCTCGACCCGTACCGCCCGCTTGAGGTACTTCGACAGGTCCTGGCGCTCCATGATGATCAACTCGGCCCGCTGGCTCAGCCCGGTCAGCTTCCCCTTGAGCTGCTCCAACTCCCAGCGGGAGCCGGCCGCGGCCGAGTCGGCGAGGATCTTCGACAGCCGGGCGTCGATCCGCTCCAGCACCCCGTAGAACACCTGGGCGTAGCGCAGCGCCTCCCACTGGTCCCGGAACGGGTCACCGGGCAGCATCCGGGCACCCGCACCGGTCCGGTCCAGGAAGAGGTAGTTCAGCCAGCGGACCAGGTGGTCGAGGTCGCCGTCGAGCAGCCGGTCCGCCGGGGGCCGCTGGTCGTCGGCGATGACGACGTCCTTGACCCAGTGCCGGGTCATCTCCTCGGCGCCCGGCGCGGACGGGTCGACCACCAGGCTCCGGGTGACCCAGAGCGTCTCGCCGAACTCCGCCGTCACCGGATCGTCCGCCGGGGTGGCCGCCCGCAGCACCTCCTCGTCCCGGTCCGCCTCGCGCAGCAGCGCGAGGACCGGATCGAGGTACCGCCGGACGATCTCCCGGGCCGTCTGCTCACCCAACTCCACCGCCCGGGCCTGCAACCCGTCGAGCCGGGCCGGCAGCGGGCCGGTCTGCCCGGCCAGCCACGGGTCCACCTCGGCCAGCATCTCCAGCAGCATCAGCCCGTGGTCGTAGAGCCGAAAGCTGATCTCCACCGTTCCCGCCCACAGCAGGTCA
This sequence comes from Plantactinospora veratri, assembly GCF_036421995.1. NCBI lineage: Bacteria > Bacillati > Actinomycetota > Actinomycetes > Micromonosporales > Micromonosporaceae > Plantactinospora > Plantactinospora veratri. Next base: position 27,769 of record NZ_JAZGQL010000024.1, on the reverse strand, counting down.
CCGGGTCGCTGCGTCAGGTGCTCGGGGCGGAGCCGGCCGGTCAGCACGTGCAGCGTCCGCTCGGCCGCGTGTTCGCTGATGCTGCGATAGAGGTTGAGCGAACTGCGCGGCCGGGTGTGCTTGAGCACCACCGTCGGCGGCGGTCCGGCGACCTCCGCCGGGCCCCGCGCCGCCAGCCGGGGCAGCAGCGCGTCGAGGGCCGGCTGCCGCTCGGCCCAGAACCGCGCGTGCGCACCTGGATCCCGCAGCGCCGCTCCGGGTACGGCGTAGAAGTCGACGACCACCGGGGCGAGGATCCGCAGCTGGGTCACCGGCCCCCCGTTCCCAGCCGCAGCGCCCGGGCGTCGACGTGCAGCACCCGCCCCTGCGCCGGCCCGTTGGTCAGTTTCACCTCGACCAGGATCGGCCCCGGGCTCGGGCCGGCCCGGGCGACGAACTCCGCCGGCCAGTCGAGCACCCGCGCCCGGGTCCCCTGCGGGGCGAGCAGCACCAGGTTGCCGCGCTCGTCCCGCAACTCGACCAGTCCGGTGTCGCCGACCGGGTCGAGGGTGACCTCCCGTTGCGCGGACGGGTTGAGGTCGGCGACGATCTCCGCGTACTCCTCGCTGCCGCGCAGCTCCGCGAGCACCCGGTTGAACTCCCGCATCACGGTGGCCGACTCGGCGTTGTCGGCCATCATGAAATAGAGCCCCTCGACGGAGTGCAACAGCGGGTCGTCGCCCTGGAGGTGGCCGAAGTCGCCGACGTCGCCGGCGAACGAGGGGTCGGCCAGCGCCGCCCGGCCGGGAAGCAGCCCCTCGGCGAGCAGGTCGATGCGGCCGGCGGCCAGCGCCCGGAAACCCTCCAGTGTGGACGGGAACTCCACGAAGTCGCCGACCGCGGACTCCAGCTCGTCCCAGTAGTCGTACCCGGTGATGCCGCCGACCCGCAGCGCGCCCAGCTCGGCGGCGGACGAGACCTTCGGCTGACCGGCCCGGCGATCGTAGAAGAGCACGTACTCGAAGTCGACCAGCGGGTCCGACAGCAGCAGGTTCGCCCGCCGGGACGCGCTGCCCACCAGCGGGAACATCCCGACGGTGGCGCCGGAGCGGACCTGCTCCTCGGCCAACGACCAGGAGGTGTACCTGATCTCGGGACGGTAGCCGGAGCGGTTCAGCACCTCCACCACCAGCTCGGTGACCGGGCCACCCTCGGGCAGCTCCGGCCCGACGAACGGGGCCCAGGCGCCGCTGGAGACGAGTACCGGCCGGGCGGGCGAGGTGGGCGACGGGCGCAGCCCCGCCACCACGTACGCCCCGGCCCCGGCCACCACCAGCAGCAGGGCGAGCACCGGCCCCCAGATCCGGAGCGGCTTGAGCAGGACGGACCACCTGGTCGGGTTCGGCGTCACGATCGATCTTCCTATCCGGACGGTGACGCCCGGTACGGGCACGGCACGGCGTACCCGCAAGACGTCTTCCGCAGGACCGTAGGGTACAAGATCCGCGAAACCGGACGGGGCCGCTGCGCCACGCCCGGCCCCGCACCCCGGCCGTCGTAAACGGGTCGTGGCCGCCGCGCCGAAGCGCGACGGCCACAAAGCCACCATCCGATCTGGACCGCCCGGGTCAGGCGCCCCGGAGCACCGCTCCGAACCGGCGGGCCGCCTCGGCCACCGCCGCGTCCCGGGCGGCCACCGCCTCCTCGCCGGTCAGCGTCCGGTCCGGCGCCCGGAACACCAGCTTGTACGCCAGCGACCGGCGCCCCTGCCCCAACTGCTCGGAGGAGTAGACGTCGAAGAGCCGGACCGACTCCAGCAGCTCTCCGGCGCCCTCGGCCAGCGCCCGGCCCACCTCGTCGGCCGGCACCTCGGCGTCCAGCACCAGTGCCACGTCGATCAGCGCGGGCGGGTAGCCGGAGATCCGGGGCGCCGGCGCCACCGGGGCGGGCGGCAACGCATCCAGGTCGAGTTCGAGGGCGCTGGTCCGGGGCGGCAGGTCCAGCTCGGCCAGTACCGCCGGATGCAGTTCCCCGGCGTGCCCGACGAGCACGTCGTCGACCCGGAACTCGGCGCACCGGCCGGGGTGCCAGGGCGCGTACCCGGCCTGCCGGACCACCACCCGATCGCCGTCGATCCCGGCGGCGGCCAGCACGATCCGGCCCGTCTCCACGGCGTCCGCCCAGCCGGCCGGGCGTCCGGCACCCCACCAGCCGGCCGGCTCGACCTCGCCGGTGAGCACCGCGGCGACCCGCCACGGCTGGTCCGGCAGCACGGCGTCGGCGGCCCGGAACTCCTCGTCGCTCGGCCGATGCTCCACCCCCATCGCGGGCGGCGGACCGGTCCGGGGCCGGGGCAGGAAGACCATCCCGATCTCGTAGAGCGCCACGTCGCGGTGGCCCCGGCCGAGGTTGCGGCGCAGGGTGCCGAGCAGGGTGCCGAGCAGCATGGTCCGCATCAGCGGCTCGGTGTCGGCCAGCGGGTTGGCCAGCCGCACCGCCGTACGGCGCGGGTCGTCGGCGGGCAGGCCGAGCCGGTCGGCCAGCTCGACGGAGACGAACGGCGGGGAGAGCACCTCGACGAAGCCGCTCTCGGCGAGGGTACGGCTCACCGAGCGGCGTCGCCGCTGCTCCGGGGTCAGCCCCCGGCCGGGCGGGGCGACCGGCAGCACCGACGGCACGTGTTCGTAGCCGTCCAGCCGGATCACCTCCTCGACCAGGTCCGCCGGGTCGGTGAGGTCCGGCCGCCAGCTCGGCGGGGTCACCACCAGGGTCTCCGGACCGCTGGCGTGCCGCCCCCCGTTGCCGTTGCCGGCCCGCCCGTCGCCGACGGCCACCGCGCAGCCGACCCGCTCCAGCAGCGCCACCGTCCGGGCCGGCTCGTACGGCACCCCGGCGCGCCGGGCCGGCAGGTCCACGTCGATCACGATCCGGTTCGGCGCCCTGACATGGTCGACGTCGAGCACCTCGGCACCGGCGGTGCCGCCGCCGTACCTGGTGAGCAGCTCGACCGCCCGCTCCAGGGCGACCAGCGGCAGCGCCGGGTCGACGCCCCGCTCCCAGCGCTTGGCGGCCTCGCTGAAGAGCCGGTGCCGGCGGGCCGTCCGGCCGACCACCACCGGGTCCCAGTGCGCCGCCTCGAAGAGCACGTCGACGGTGCTGTCGGCGACCTCGCTGGTCTCGCCGCCCATCACCGCGGCCAGCGAGATGGGCACCCCGCCGTCGCCGGCCACCGATCCGGGCAGGCCGGCGTCGCAGATCACCAGGTCCTCCGGGTCGAGCGCCCGGTCGACCCCGTCCAGGGTGGTCAGCCGCTCCCCCGGCACCGCGCGGCGGACCACCAGCTCGCCCCGGAGCGCGCCCAGGTCGAAGGCGTGCATCGGCTGGCCCAGCTCCAGCATCAGGTAGTTGGTGATGTCCACCGGCAGCGAGATGGTCCGGATCCCGGCGTGGGTCAGCCGCTGCCGCATCCACTTCGGTGACTCGGCGGCCGGGTCGATCCCCCGGACCACCCGCGCGGCGAACCGGTCGCAGCCGACGGTGTCCAGCACCCGGACCGGGTACGCCGGCTCCGGGGTGGCACCGGGCGCGGCGGCCAGCCCCGGGTCCCGGAACGGTACGTCGAAGGCGTGCGCCAGCTCCCGGGCGAGGCCGCGTACGGACATCGCGTACCCCCGGTCCGGGGTGATCTCGACCTCGACGACCACGTCGTCGAGCCCGACCACCGGCCGCGCGTCGTCACCGGGCTTGGCCGGCACGTCCTCGGGCAGCACCAGGATGCCCGCGTGGTCGTCGCCGATGCCCAGCTCCCGCACCGAGCAGATCATCCCGTTGGAGTTGCGCCCGTACGTCTTCCGGGCCCCGATCGCGAACCCGCCGGGGAGTACCCCGCCGGGCAGGATCACCACGACCCGGTCGCCGACGGCGAAGTTGGTCGCCCCGCAGACGATCTCCTGCGGCTCGCCGGTGCCGTTCGCGGCGCCGACGTCGACCCGGCAGAACCGGATCGGCTTCTTGAACCCGGTCAGCTCCTCGATCTCCAGTACCTCGCCGACCACCAGCGAGCCGGTGACGGTGCTCCGCAGGTCCACGATGGACTCGACCTCGATGCCGAGGTTGACCAGCGCCTGGTCCAGCTCCTCGGGGCTCAGCTCGGCGGGCAGGTCGACGTGCTCGCGCAGCCAGGAAACAGGAATTCGCATGACTCAGACCACCGCATCCGTCACGTCGTCGGGCAGGACCACGTCGTTCGTCATCCCGATCACACCTCCACCCCGAACGCGCGGGTGAACCGCACGTCGCCCTCGGCCATGTCCCGCATGTCGCCGATGCCGTGCCGGAACATCAGCGTCCGCTCGATGCCCATCCCGAAGGCGAATCCGGAGTAGACGTCCGGGTCGATGCCGCAGGCCCGCAGTACCCGGGGGTTGACCATGCCGCAGCCACCCCACTCGACCCAGCGCGGGCCGTCCCGGTGCTGGGCGAACCAGACGTCGAACTCGCCGCTCGGCTCGGTGAACGGGAAGTAGTGCGGGCGCCAGCGGGTCCGCGCCTCGGCGCCGAACATCGCCTTGGCCAGGTGGTCCAGGGTGCCGCGCAGGTGCGCCATGGTGATCCCCTCGTCCACCACCAGCCCCTCGACCTGGTGGAAGACCGGGCTGTGCGTGGCGTCCAGCTCGTCGGTCCGGTAGACCCGGCCGGGGCAGACGACGTAGATCGGGGGCTTGCGGGCCAGCATGGTCCGGGCCTGCACCGGAGAGGTGTGCGTGCGCAGCACCATCCCCGGCGCGTCGAGGTAGAAGGTGTCCATGGTGCCCCGGGCCGGGTGGTCCGGGGGGATGTTCAACGCGTCGAAGTTGGTCCACTCCAGCTCGATCTCGGGCCCCTCGGCGATCTCGTAGCCCATTCCGACGAAGAGGTCGCCGATCCGCTCGGAGAGCGTGCTGATCGGGTGCCGGGCGCCGCGCGGCCGCCGGTCGTAGGGGAGGGTGACGTCCACCCGCTCCTCGGCGAGGATCCGCTCGGCCTGGGCCGCCTGGACGACCGCCAGCCGCTGCGCGTAGGCGGACTCGATCGACCGGCGGGCCTCGTTGACCCGCTTGCCGGCGTCGGACTTCGCGGCCGGCGGCAGTGCGCCGATCTCCCGGCGGGCCAGCGAGACCGGCGCCCGGTCACCGAGGTGCGCCCGGCGCAGCTCGGCCAGCCCGTCCGGATCGGTGGCGGCGTCGAACGCGGCCGTCGCGTCGGCCACCGCCGCCGCCAGCGCCTCCGGGTCGAGCAGGGCGACCTGCTTCGGGTCGTACGGGTCGTTGCGATACGTCATGGCGTGCGGCTACTCCCTCTGCGTCGCGGGCGGTGGTCCCGCTGCCTCCACGTCGAATGTCCCGTCGCGTCGCGGAATGCCCGCGCACCGGCGACGCCGTGGACAGGTCGGTGAACCTCGGTCGACCTCCCCGTGCGGTCCGTCGTGGCCCGAGGTGCGGCTCGGGGCGCCGGCGCCGTGCCGAACAGGTCGGAAGGTTCGGTGGGCGGCCCTTGCGGGCGGCCCACAGAGTCTACGGACGGGCGGCTGGGCCGCAGCCCGCCGGTGGGAGGGTACGCAGGGAGGAGAAGAGGTCAGCCCTGCCGCCCGCCGGCACCGGCGGGCTGGCTAAACGAGTGGCGTCGCGCGTCGCGGACGCACCACTGCGCGGACTCGGTCATCAGGTCGACAACTCCCTGGTCGGTTCTGCTGCCCCGGGGTCCATTATGCGCTCTCCGGCGCGGCGTGCGGGGCCCCGGGCCGCAGGGCTCTGGCCGAAGCGTACAGGCAGACCGCGGCGGCGGCAGCCAGGTTAAGGCTCTCGGCCCGGCCGTGCAGCGGTACCCGCACCCGGGCGTCGGCGGCGTCGGCCAGCTCCGCCGGCAGGCCGTGCGCCTCGGAGCCGAAGAGCCAGGCGGTCGGCCGGGCCAGGCCACCGGAGTCGGCGAGATCGTCCAGGTCGGTCTCGCCGTAGCCGGAGGCGGCCAGCACGGTCAGCCCGGCCGCCCGCAGCTCAGCGACCACCTCGGCCGGATCCGGAGCCCGGACGACGTCGAGGTGGAAGAGGCTGCCGGCCGACGACCGCACGCACTTGCCGTTGTACGGGTCGACCGCGTCCCCGGCGAAGACCACCGCACCCGCCCCGGCGGCGTCGGCGGTGCGCAGCACCGTACCGGCGTTGCCCGGGTCACGGATCTCGGCCAGCGCGGCGACCAGCCGGGGGCGCCGCGCAAGGGCGGTGTCGATCGACACGTCGAGCCGGGCGCAGACCGCGACGATCCCCTGCGGGGCAACCGTCTCGGTCAGCGCCGCGAGCGCCTCCTCGGTCACCCCGGAGACGGGTACTCCGGCTCGGGCGGCGGTGCCGGCGAGGTCGGCGTACCGGTCGAGCCCGGCCGGGGTGCCGAAGAGTTCGACCAGTACGCCCGGCGCGGCCAGCGCCTCCCGGACCGCCTGCGGACCCTCGGCCAGGAACCGGCCCGTGGTGTCACGCTCCCGGCGCCGGTGCAGCCGCCGGGCGGCGACGATCCTCGGGGTACGCGGGGTGAAGAGCGGCTGCTCCGGTGCCCGGACATGGTCGAGGCGTCCCACCTGTGGATTTACCGACATGCGGGACGCCTCGATCGGGTGTCGCGGGGTGGTCAGGCGGCCTGGGCCGACGCGCCACCGGTGCCCTCGGCCGCCACGGCGGCGCGGGCGACCTCGACGATGGCCGCGAAGGCCGTCGGGTCGTTGACGGCGAGGTCGGCCAGGATCTTGCGGTCCACCTCGACGCCGGCCAACTTCAGCCCCTGGATGAGCCGGTTGTAGGTCATCCCGTTGGCGCGGGCCGCCGCGTTGATCCGGGTGATCCAGAGCTGCCGGAAGTCGCCCTTGCGGTCGCGCCGGTCCCGGTAGGCGTACTGCATCGAGTGCAGCACCTGCTCCTTGGCCTTGCGGTAGAGCCGGGACCGCTGGCCACGGTAGCCGCTGGCGGTCTCCAGCAGCGTACGGCGCTTCTTCTGGGCGTTCACTGACCGCTTGACGCGTGCCATCTCAACTACTCCTTCAGGTCAAGGGGCGCGCGTCAGCGGGCCAGCAACTTCTTGATTCGCTTGAAATCGGCCTTGGCCACCTCGACGGTGCCGGTGAGCCGGCGGGTCCGGGTGGAGGACTTCTTCTCCAGGTTGTGGCGGAGGCCGGCCTGCTGGGCGACGATCTTGCCCCTGCCGGTCACCTTGACCCGCTTGCCCATCCCGGTGTGGCTCTTCATCTTCGGCATCTTGGTGCGTCTCTCCCCTGTTACTCGCCGGTCGTCCCGGCGGGTTCGGCCTCGGCGGGCGATGCTCCGGCGGCCGGTGGTGCCTCGGCGGCACTGGCTGCCTCCCGCTCGCGCGCGGAGCCCGTCCTGGCCGCCGTGGCGGCCGTGGCGGACGCCTTGACGGCCCGGTGCGGAGCCAGGACCATGATCATGTTACGGCCGTCCTGCTTCGGAGCGGCCTCGACGTATCCCAGTTCCGAGATCTCCGATTCGAGTCGGCGCAGGAGCCGGTAACCCAGCTCCGGTCGGCTCTGTTCGCGACCGCGGAACATGATCGTCACCTTGACCTTGTCGCCCGCCTTCAGGAACCGCACCACGTGACCCTTCTTGGTCTCGTAGTCGTGCGGATCGATCTTCGGGCGGAGCTTCATCTCCTTGATGACGGTCTGTTGCTGGTTACGCCTGGCTTCGCGCGCCTTGAGTGCGGACTCGTACTTGTATTTGCCGAAGTCCATGAGCTTGCACACCGGCGGGCGCGCCATGGGCGCAACCTCGACCAGGTCCAGGTCGACGTCCGCGGCCAGCTGGAGGGCGCGCTCCAGTGGGACGATGCCCACCTGCTCGCCCTCAGGGCCGACCAGTCGGACCTCACGTGCCCGGATCTGCTCGTTCACGCGTGGCTCGACGCTGATGGGGCCTCCTCGTGGTGATCCTCACCGGCCGCGCGTCAGCGGTGGCCGGCCTAACGTCTTCGACCAGAAGCAGAAAGGCCCCGGCAGATGCCAGGGCCTGCTCGACCGGCCTGCGGCGATCGACGATCGCACGCCCGGATCGGCAAAGCCGAACCGGTGACCGGACCCGGCCACCAGTTGACGGTGACTCGGGTGGGAGCAGGCGCTCCGCTTCTCGACTGCCTGTGGACGAACCCAGACAGTGGTCGACTCGTAAAGACTAGCAGGTCAGCCCGGAGGACGCCAAAACGGGCACGCCGGAGACGGCGGGTGCCCGGCGGATGATCAGTCCGCCGCCGGCTGCCCCTGGGCGACCCCGGATTCCGGCTGTGCCGGCCGTGGCGCCCGGTGCGCGGCGTCCCGCTGTGGCTGCTGGTGCGCGGCGTCCTGTGGCTGCTGGTGCGCGGCGTGCAGGGCGCGCAGCGCACGTACCCCGTCCACCGCCAGCTCCCGGTCCACCACCTGGAGGGCCAGCACCGGGATCAGCTCGTCGTCGTGCAGCTCCAGGCTGGCCCAGGCCGAGCCCCGGTCGAAGCGCACCCCCCGGACCACCTCCCAGGGCAGGTCGTAGCCGCGGAAGACGTTGCGCACCCGGACCCCCCGGGCGTCCGCCTCCACCCGGGGCCGGGTGAAGAGCAGCACCACGAAACCGCCCAGCACCCCCAGCCCGGTCATGGCGAGCTGGTCACCGCGCTGGAAGGTGGCCGCCCCGGACCCGGTCGAGCCGTGCAGGCCGATACTGAGCAGGGCGAACATCACCACCAGCGCGGGGGCGAGGATCCAGCAGACCACCCGGATGCGTCGCGGACGCACGGAGACGGTGCCGGCATCACGGGCGACGGCGGACTCGATCACGCGGTCCAGTCTGCCACCCGGCGCCCGGCCGGCGACTGCCAGCCCGGATGATCCGACGGAGCCGGGACCCGGCCGTGGCCGGAGTCAGGTGGCCGCCGGGGTACCCCGGGCCGCGCGGCCGGAGACGAGGACCGCGAGCAGGGTCAACACCGCCCCGACCAGCACCGCCAGGCTCGCACCGGGTCCACCCGGCCGCAGGTCGAGCAGGAGCGCCCCGCCCAGCTGCCCGGCGACCAGGGCCAGGCCGGTACGGAGCAGCCCCATCGACCGGATGCCGACCAGCAGCGCGACGGTGATGGTGACCCCGAGCGGCCCGCCGACGTACAGGTACCACTCGTCGGGCCAGCCGGTGGCGCCGAGTTGGGCCAGCGCACCGGTCACCGCCGCCACCGGCAACATCGCCACGCTGCTCACCGCGAAGTTGACCGCAGTGGCGGAGGCGGGATTGGCGACGATGGAGATCCGGCCGTTCAACGCACCCTGGACGGCGACCAGCACCCCGCACACGACGCCGAGCAGTACCAGCCCCACCGCCAGGTCGCCGACCGGCCGGCCGAACTGGGCCAGCGCCACCGCCGCGATCCCGAGCAGCGCACCCGCCACCCGGGACCGGGTCAGACCCATCCGGCCCGCCGGAGCCAGCCCGGTCCGGTCGACGGCGAGCCCGCCGCCGCTGTTCCCGGCCACCTGGGCGATGGTGTAGACCGCCACCCCGAGTACCGGCACGATGTACGTCGCCGCGACGATGAAGAACGCCCCGCACAGCCCACCCAGGTACGTCCACCAGGGCAGCCCGGTCCGGCGCAGCACCGCGAGGCCGGACCGCATCGACGGCAGTACGAGCAGGCCGAGCAGGACCAGCGCCACTCCCCCGGCGTTGTTGACCAGCGCGCCGATGATCGGATGACCGGTCCGCTCGCCCATCTCGGCGTTGGCCAGGCTCTGTGCGGCCGACCCCACCCCGGCGAGCACGGTCAGCCCGATCGCGGCCCAGCCCGGCAGTACCTTCACCAGCGACACACCCCGTCCACCCGACCCCGCCCGGCGCTACCGTCGACGGCCGGAGGACCGTCGACCGGTCGGGCGGCACGGAACGGCCGGCCCACAGGGTCGCGGCCAAGCCTCACAGCGGAGGACCGCCGGTGTCTGTGACCGGGATCGCTCGCCCGGCGTGACCTCGGCGGCAGTGCCGGTCACCGGCCCCGGACCTGCGGATCTGCGGTCGGGGCTTCAGTGCGCCGGTTGGTACCGGCGGCGCAGGAACGCCCAGAGTCCGCCCTCCTCGAGGAGGACCAGCTCCCACCCCCGGCTCTCCAGGAGTTCCACCGCCGAGAACATCCGGTCCAGCAGCTCCACGATCGCCGGGGTGGTGCCGTACATCGCCCGGGCGGTGGAGTTGCCGGGGAAGCCGAGTCGGATGTAGCGCAGCGGGTAGGCGTCCAGGTTCACCCGTCCCTGGAGGATGTCGTCGACGAAGAAGGCGCGGGTCGGGCGGCTCGGAACGGGGTAGCTCACCGGGGAAGGGTATCGACAGCCGGCAACGGACATCCGGGTCGGCCGCGGCGGGACCGGCCCGGCGGCGACAATCATCCGGTGGCGAAAGACAAGGCCCGCCGGGCGGGCGGTGCGCGGTCCGCCCGGCAGTGCGCGTGTGGCTTGCCGGCGGCGTACGAGGAGTGCTGCGGCGCCCTGCACCGGGGCGCTACGGTCGCGGCGACCGCCGAGGCGCTGATGCGGTCGCGGTTCAGCGCGTACGCGGTCGGCGACGCCGACTACCTGCTCCGGACGTGGCACCCGGAGACCCGACCGGTCCGGCTGGCGCTGGACCCGGCGCTTCGCTGGACCCGGCTCGACATCCTCGACACCGACCGGGGCGGCCTGCTCGACAGCACCGGCACCGTCGAGTTCCGGGCACACTACCGGCGGTCGGGCCGCCCCGGTGAGCTGCACGAGCGCAGCCGGTTCGGTCGTGCCGACGGCGAGTGGCGCTATCTCGACGCCGGCTAGCCGACCGGCGTGCTCACCGGAGGTCGCCGATCACGTCCCTGGCGATCTCGACCACCACCGGCTCCAGTTTCCGGACCCGCTCGCGCAGCCCGGCCGCGTCGACACCCTCCCGCGACACCGTCACCCAGACGGTGACCACGGCGTTGTTCGACCGCGCCTCCACCCGGAACCCGTCGAGTTCCTCGGTGCGGAAACCCTCGTCGCCGACGTCGGCCACCCGGTCCTGACCACCGGCGCTGAGCGTCTGCCAGGCACCGTCGGCGCCGGCCTGGTTCGGATAGACCTGGGCCTGCGCGCGTACCGCCGTCCCCGGGCCGCCCTCCGGACCCCAGCGGCAGTCCGCCCGTAGGAAGGGTCCGCTCGACAGGTAGTCGGCGGTCGGCGTGCCCTCCCCGGTCGCGCCGAGGGCGCGGGCCGCGGCGCTGGACAGGGTGGGGCACTTCGTGCCGAAGCCCGTCCAGGTGCCGCCGACCGCCGGCAGCGACCGGGTCGGCCGCACCGACGAGGGATCGACCGTCGGCACGTCGCCGCCGACCGTGGGGGCTTCCAGGTCGCCGCAGGCGGCCAGCAGGACCACGGCGAGCAGGCCGGGAAGCACCGTCAGCCGTCCGAGGCGTCGGATGCTGTCGCGGGTCATGGCATTCCTCCTCGTGCTGCCGCCCCAGCCGGACGGCCGGTCACGCGTTGACAGCCTGCGGCCACTTCCCGTCGGCCGACAGCCCACGGCGGTCGCCCCACTCGACGGCGAGTTCGTTGATCTGTGTCAGCACCGCCGCCAACCGCTCAGCGAGACTCAACGCCAGGTTGAGGCTCTCGGTGACGATCGTGCCGATCAGTTCGGAGCAGTGCTGGAGGGTGATGACGATCTGCGTCACCGCACCGGCACCCGTCTCGGTGGCGTCGATCACGACTGCGGTCAACTGGCCCACGAGATCTGTCGCGACCCTGCCGAGACCGGTCATGTAGGTGGTGTTCTCCTCGGCGACCTTCGCGAGCCAACCGCTGGTCGACTTGACCTTCTCGACCGCGTTGTCGACGGCCTCCTTCTGGTCCTGCACGCGCTTCTCGTAGGTGTCCTTGGTCGGTCCACGCCAACTGTCGACGCTGCCGGAGCCGGTCATCTGGCCGGTCAGTCCGGAGAGCGGCGGCTGGACCCTGGTGGCCCACTCGTTCGCGACCGCGAACAGCGATCCCAGCGGTACCGCTCCGGCGACTGCCCGCTGCGCGGTCTGGAAGAACTTCTCGACCCGCTCGCCGATCTCGGTGACCAGTTGCTGGATCTGCTTGACCAGACCGGCGATCTTGTCGGTCCACCATTCGGCGACCGAGGCCCAGATGCTGTCGTTGATCTCCGCGTAGACGCGCCGGAGGGCCGCGTTGATCCGGTCGATCAGCGCCCGCCACTCGCGCTGGACCTCCGCTATCCCGCGCTCCAGGTTCTGCACGCCCTGGTCGAACATCTTCAGGATCATCGGATCGAACTGTGATTCCTGCTCAGGGGTGGTCATGCCGCTCCTCCCGCCGATCGGGGCCCGTGGATCACGACGTGGCGATCTCGTCGAAGGACTTCGCCGAGTTCGCGTCGGCGGTCTGGTACCAGTCGGCGACCTTGTAGAGGGCCTGGCCGAAGCTGTCGAACTCTTTGACGGCCTGCCGGAAGAGGTCGTTGAGCAACTGGTGCATCCTGTCGTAGCCGTTCTTCAGGTCGAGCGCCGTCACCGCACCGCTGAGGTCCGTCACCGCGAAGGCGGTCACCTCGAGCCGTTGCGCCTCGGCCAGGGTGGCGACACCGGCCATCTGGTCGGAGAGGTCGAACCACTTCTTCCCCTCGGCCCGGATGCCCTCGACCGCCACCTCGACCTGGGCCTTCGAGAACCAGTTGACGTCAGTCATCCGTCCGCCCCTGCCACCCGTGCGCCACCGGCTGCGCCCCCGACGCCGCCGCCCGGAAGGCCGCCACCGCGTCCTGGGCGATCTCGTCGCCGTCCGAGCGGCGCATGCCGTACTCGTTGACCTCGGCCCGGAGGTCGTCCTGACCGGTCAGCACCAGCCGGAAGAGTCGGTTCGGGCCCTCGAAGACCCGGGGTACGCCAGAATCGCGTTCCTGCCGGAACCGCTCCGCCGCGTCCAGGAACGACGAGGTCCGGTCCAGTTCGCGTTGCAACGCCGCCAGGAAACCAGGAGAGTCGGACGGCGGCAGCGGCTCGGACGGCTCCGGGGCGAGCCCGGCGGCCCGGCCCGACGTCGCCGCGTTGACCGGGTGGCCGTACCGGTCGAGGACCAGCCGGGCCATCGTCGCCTTGGACTTGGCGAACCGCACCGCGTCCAGCACCGCCCCGGCGATCCCGGTGGGGCCCAGGGCGTCCCACCAGCCCGGGTCGACGCCGATCCGGAGCACCCACCCCGTGCTGTCGACGACACAGTAGACGGTGCCGCTGGCGTCCGTGCCGTCGATGCCGTCCATTCCGGGCACCGGCTGGCCCGGTCGAGTGCGCGCGGCCAACTCCTCGATATCCTCGGCGAATCTTCGGGCGTCACGTGCCTGTCGATCGTCGCCACCGCCGCGCCCACGCGCGTGATGATCCATGTAGTCCTCCCCCGATCGGACGACGCTCGGCGGGTGGTCGACACGACGCTGTGCACGTCGGATGGCTCACCCGAGCGTCCGGTGCAGCATATCCGCAAACTCCGGGCCGCAATGGCCCCACCGCGCCGCGTAACGGTTGCCCTCGCTACGGATCGCCCGCGCCGGTCCGACCGGAGGAGGGTATTGGACACTGTGGAGTGTCCGCGCACTCGACCAGGTCGGCGCAGCCGGCCGCCAGCGCCTCGCGCAGGGTCTGCGCGACGGCGGTCAGCTCGGCGATCCGCCGCTCCACCTCGGTGAGCTTCGCCCGGGCGCGGTCCGGAAGCACCGGATCCGGCCCCCGGCGTACCGCCGGAGCGCCGACGTCGAGCAGCTCGGCCACCTCGGCGAGGCTGAACCCGAGCCGCTGCGCCGTCTTGATCGCCCGGAGCCGGGTCACCGTCTCCGCCGGATAGCTCCGGTGCCCGCCGAGGGTACGCGCCGGTTCGGCGAGCAGCCCGCGCCGCTCGTAGTACCGCAGGGTCTGCCGGTTGACCCCGGCCGCCGCGGCGAGCTGACCCGGGCGGAGCCCGTCAGGCACGGTGCCCGCCGTACGGCACCACCCGGGCGGCCAGCGCGTCGAGCACCGCCACCTGCCCGGCCGGCACCCCGACGTCCCAGCACAGCCGGCCGTCGGCCACGCCGAGCCGGAACGTGAAGAAGGAGCAGCAGGCCGATTCCCGCATCATCAGGTCGGCGACCCGCGACGCCACCCGCGGGGTCGGGGTCAGCTCCAGCCGGAGCCGGGTCGGTTCGGACCGGCACACCGAGCGGACGGCCGTGCCGAGTAGCCGGTCGAACCCGGCGAGCCGGGCCGGCTGCTCCGCCGTCGGCAGGGTGCAGGCCGCCGGCACCCAGCCGGGCGGGACAGCCGGTACGTCCGCGGTATCTCGTACGTCTGCCATTCCTCGACGGTAAGCCGGTACCCCGGTACCGGATGCAACCTCGGGCCCCGGCAATTCGCTGGCCGGCCCGGACCGCCGGCCGTACGGTCGACCCGATGTGGGGACCCTTCACGCCGGGGCTGCGACTGTGCCGGCTCCTCTACACCGAGGCGGTACGTCCACTGCTCGCCGAGGCGTACCCGGAACTGCGCTACGCGGCGGCCCGGCTCGGCCCGGGTTCCGAGGTGCTCGGCTTCGACACCGAGCGCTCGGTCGACCACGACTGGGGTCCCCGGCTCACCCTCTTCCTCGCCCCCGACGACCTCGACCGGTACGGCGGGCGGATTCCTGCGTTGCTGGCCGAACGGCTGCCGAAGCGGGTCGGCGGCTGGCCGACGCACTTCGTCCCGGCCGACGGCCGGTCCCGGGTGCCTGCCGCGACCGACGGGCCGGTGGCGCACCTGGTGCGGGTCACCGAGTTGGCCGCCTGGTGTGACGGGCAACTGGGCTTCGATCCCCGGCAGGGGGTGCAGATCTTCGACTGGCTGGCCACCCCGACGCAACTGCTGGCCGAGGTGACCGGCGGGGCCGTCTTCTCCGACGGCCCCGGCGAGCTGACCGCGCTGCGGGAGCGCCTGCGCTGGTATCCGGACGACGTCTGGCGCTACCTGCTGGCCTGCCAGTGGGCCCGGATCGGCCAGGAGGAGCCGTTCGTGGGGCGGGCCGCCGAGGCCGGGTCGGAGGCGGGCAGCCGGGTGCTGGCGGCCCGGCTGGTCCGGGACGTGATGCGGCTCTGCCTGCTGCTCGGCCGACGGTATCCGCCGTACGGCAAGTGGCTGGGCAGCGCCTTCGCCGCCCTGCCGGAGGCGTCGGCGGTCGCCGCCGCGCTGGACGGGGCGCTGACCGGGGACGCCGTGGCCCGGCAGGCGGCACTCTGCACCGCCTACGAGGCGGCCGGGGCGTGGCAGAACCGCCTCGGCCTGGCCGAACCGGTGGAGCCGACCCGCCGACTGTTCCACGACCGGCCGTACCCGGTCATCGGCGCCGACCGGTTCGCGGCCGCCCTGCTGGCCCGGATCACCGACCCCGAGATCACCGGGCTGCCCCCGCTCGGCGGCATCGACCAGTACGTGGACAGCACTCCCGTGCTGTGCCAACCGAAGCTGACCAGGGCGCTGACCGCCGCCGCCTGGCAGCGGGAGCGCTGACGCGCGGCGGTGTGTCCCACCCGGCCGGCACTGCACCCCACGGGCGGCGGAGGTTGGGTAGCCTGCCTCGGCATGACCACCGTGGTGATCCGCCCACCGCGCAACGCTTTCCGTCGTACCGTCGTCGCTCGACGAGGTCTCGGGCCCGTCGGCCTGGTCGGGCTGGTGGTGCTGGGCTCGGGCTGTGCCGGCGGGGAGCCGGCCGGCACGGCAGGCACGTCGCCGCCGGCCGCGCCCGCGACGACCGCCGCCCCGACCCCTACCGCGACCGCGACGGACGGCTGCCCGGTCGACGCGGCGACCCTCTTCGCCGCGCTCAAGGCCAACGGCGAGCTGTACGGCGCCGTCGACTCGCAGATCAGCGGGCTGCGCGACCTGGCCTGCCAGCGGGGGTACGCGACCGCGACGACGATCGTGCCGCCGGAGCTGGTCGACCCGGCCTTCGTCCTCTTCAGGTACGACCGCGACGGTGCGACGTGGCGGGCGCTCGTCGCCGGCACCGACGCGATCTGCACCGATCTGGTCCCGGCCGACGTCATTCCCCGGTTGCCGGGCTGCATCGGCTCCTGATTGTCGGGGCGGCCGGCCCGGCAGGTCAGTCCGGTGATCTCGGGACGATAAATTCGCGCGTATCGACGGGTCCGAACATGATCCGGTAGGCTCCTCGACGGTTATCTGAAATTTTCCGGAAGTTGATCGGAAAAACTACCGGAAAGCCACCTTTCCACCGGACTCGGCCCAGCCTCCGCGACCTGCGGCGGCGGCTGGTGCAGGAGGTGATGGCCGTGGTCGATGGCCCCACCATCGGCGTACTCACCATGTCTGTCGGCTGCGACTATTTCGGCAGCATTCTCGGCGGAATCGCGCGTACGACCGCCCTTGCGGGTGGCCGGATGATCGCCATTCAGACACTCGGCGCCGGCACATTCGACTTCGACCCGCCCGAACCTCCCGACTTTCCGCACCTGGTGGCCTGGGATCACGTCTCCGCGTTCGTGGTGATCCTGAACTCGGCGTCGCCGGGATACCTGACCTCGATCCAGCGCGCCGGCAAACCGGTGATCATGATCAGTGACTCGATGCCCGGCGTCTCCTGTCCGGTCGTGCTCCCGGACAACCGTCGCGGAGTACGCGAGGCGGTCCTGCACCTGGTCGAACACGGCCACCGGGAGATCGCTTTCGCCGGATACCTGGAACTGCGGGATCTGCGCGAGCGTTACGAGGCATATCGCGACGCCCTGCTGGAGTGCGGGATAACCCCCCGCACCGATCTGCATTTCGACACCGGAGACAACCGGGAGAGCGGCGGCGAACGTGCCGGCCGGGCGATGCTGGCCGCCGGACTGCCGTCGACGGCGGTGGTCGCCGGAAACGACCTCAACGCGATCGGACTGCTCCGCACCTTCCTGGCCGCCGGCGTGGAGGTGCCGCACCAGCAGGCGGTGGTCGGTTTCGACGACATGGAAGGGGTCGTCTACTTCACCCCGAGCCTCTCCACGGTGCGGCAGAGCTTCGAGGCGCTGGGCCGGATCGCCGCCGAACTCGCACTGCGGGCCGCGCGCGGAGAGGAGATCGAGGCCCGGACCTTCTCTGTGCCCACGTCGTTCCAGGCCCGCGAGTCGTGCGGCTGCGCCGACCCGCTGGCGCCCGGGATGCTGGCGGCGGAGCCGGACGCCGGACCCTCGACCGCCGAACACCTGGTCGCCCAACTGGTCGCGGCGCTGCCGGGTCAGGTCGACCCACCCCGCCGGGTCACCATCGCCCGGGCCGGCACCCTGGTCGCCGACGCTCTCGGCGCGGCCGTCGACGACGCGCCGGGACCGGACCGGCTCGACCTGCGGCAGGCCCTGGTCGACCTGCAGACGCTGAGCCAGCGGCATCCGGAGGGCGTGGTCCGGATGATGGACTCCATCCGGCGGTACGGGCTGGGCCTGGCCGGCCGGGTCGGTCAGCACGACCCGGTCGGCGCCGAACGGGTCCGGTCCGGTACCGAGGAGATCGTGGTCGCGCTGGCGCAGAGCCGGTCCCGGACCCACCGGATCGAGGAGAACGAGTTCCAGACCACCCTCAAGACGCTCTACACGGTCAGCAAGAACCTGCTGCGCAGCCACGAGAAGGACCCCCGCGCGCTGGCCTGGATCCAGGACACCAACGCCCGGGGCGGCTGCCTCGGGCTCTGGTCGGCCATCCCCGGGGGTGACGGCACCGAACGGACACTGGACCTGGTCACCATGTTCGAACGGGACCGTGGGCCGGTACCGATGCCGGTCGAGCCGGTGCCGCCCCGGTCGTTCCCGCCGGCCGAACTGGTCGACCTCGCGGACCTGGACGCCGACCAGATGGTCTACGTGGCGCCGTTGCAGATCGGCGCCAGTGACTGGGGAATGCTCGCCGTCGTCGGTCCGATCGAGGCGGAGGTGGCCAGCGGCCGGGAGATGATGAACCAGTGGGCGGCCCTGCTGACCATCGCCCTCGACCACGACGCGGTGCTGAAGTCCCTGCGCGAGCAGGAGGACCTGCTCCGGCACGCGGCCCTCTACGATCCGCTGACCGGGCTGGCCAACCGGTCCCTCTTCCTGGACCGGCTCCAGGCGGCCGTCACCGCCCAGGCCCGGCACCCGGAACGGCACTACTCGGTGCTGCTGCTCGACCTCGACGGGTTCAAGCTGGTCAACGACAGCCTGGGACACCTGGCCGGGGACCGGCTGCTGGTCCAGGTCGCCGAACGGATCCGGGCCAGCGCCCGAGAGGCGGAGGTCGCCGCCCGGTTCGGCGGGGACGAGTTCGCCGTACTGCTGCGGCACCGTTGCGACGGCGAGGATCCGGCCGCGGTGGCGGAGCGGATCCGGGGCGCGCTCGACGTGCCGTTCCGGCTCGGCGAGGAGGAGTTCGTCGTCTCGGCCAGCATCGGCATCTCCCGCAGCAGCACCGGCTACCAGCACGCCGAGGACGTCATCCGGGACGCCGACACCGCGATGTACTCGGCGAAGTGGCAGCGCAAGGGCTCGCACGCGGTCTTCGACGTCGCCATGCACGAGCGGGTCGTCGGGCGGCTGCGTACCGAGGCGGAGCTGCGCCGGGCGCTGGAGACCGGCGGTTTCGAACTGCGCTACCAGCCGATCGTACGGCTGGGCGACGGCCGTACCCACGCGTTCGAGGCGCTGGTGCGCTGGCGGCACCCCGTACGCGGGCTGTTGGCACCGGCCGACTTCCTGCCGATCGCCGAGGAGAGCGGGCTGATGCCACCGATCGGGCGCTGGGCGCTGGCCGAGGCGTGCCGGCAGCTCGCTGCCTGGCGGGCGGGCGGGTCCGCCCCGGAGGGGCTGCGGATGAGCGTCAACGTCTCCAACCGGCAGTTCTGGCACACCCGGCTGCTGGAGGACATCGAGGAGAGCCTGCGGGCGGCGGGGCTGGATCCGGCGGCCCTGATCATCGAGATCACCGAGGGTGTCATCGTGCACGACGTCCCGGCGGCCCGGACGAAACTGGCCGCGCTGCACGAACTCGGCGTACAGCTACACATCGACGACTTCGGCACCGGCTACTCCTCGTTGCAGGCGCTGCACCACCTGACGATCGACGCCTTCAAGATCGATCGGTCCTTCGTGGCACCGCTGGCCACCGACGGCAAGAGTCGCGAGCTGGTCCGCTCGATCGTGTCGATGGGGCTCAACCTGGGGCTGGAGCTGGTCGCCGAGGGGATCGAGACCGCGGCACAGCGGGACCAGTTGCGCCGCTACGGATGCCACCACGGTCAGGGCTACCTCTTCGCCGGCCCGGTCAGCGGGGCGGAGGCCGAGGCGATCCTCCGCGACGGCAGTCCGGTCGGCCTGCCCCGGCTGGCGGCCCGGGCCGTCCGCTAGCGCCGGTCCGCCGTCCATTCTGCGTCCGCCATGCCGGGCTGCCGGCTGCCCGTACCCCGATGCGGCTAGACATCGACTGTCACCGTTGAATATATTTCGATCCACGATTCGGAATGTTTCAACGTCCAGCACCGCCGGCAGACCGCCCAGCCACCACCGAGGAGCCCTCATGCCCCGTCCGCGTCCCCGGCCGAGAGGCCGCCTGTACGCCGCGCTCGCCGCCGCCGCGCTGGCCGTCACGGCCGGCGCCGCCGTCACGGTCGCCGCGCCGCCGGTCGCCGCCGCGGCCTGCAACGGCTACGTGGCGCTGACCTACGACGACGGCCCCAACACCGGCACCACCAGCGCGCTGCTCAACGCGTTGCGCTCGGCCGGCGCCCGGGCCACCTTCTTCAACGTCGGCCAGCGGGCCCAGCAGAACCCCGCACTGGTACGCGCCCAGCAGCAGGCCGGGATGTGGATCGGCAACCACAGCTGGACGCACCCGCACATGACCCAGCTCAGCACCGCGCAGATGACCTCGGAGATCAGCCAGACCCAGCAGGCCATCCAGCAGGCCACCGGGACCGCGCCGAGGCTGTTCCGGCCGCCGTACGGGGAGACCAACGCCACGCTGCGCTCGGTGCAGGCCCAGTTCGGCCTGACCGAGGTGCTCTGGAGCGTGGACTCCCAGGACTGGAACGGCGCCAGCACGGCCCAGATCGTCCAGGCCGCCGGAAACCTCACCGACGGCGGCGTCATCCTGATGCACGACGGCTACCAGACCACCATCAACGCCGTCCCGCAGATCGTTGCCAACCTGGCCAACCGCAACCTCTGCCCCGGGATGATCTCGCCGACCACCGGTCGGGCCGTCGCACCCGACGGCACCAACCCGCCCACCAACCCCCCGACGAACCCGCCGACGAACCCGCCGACGAACCCGCCGACGCAGGGACCGGGCGGCTGCACCGCCAGCGTCTCGCTGAACTCCTGGACCGGCGGCTTCGTCGCCACCGTACGGGTCACCGCCGGCTCGTCCGGCACCAACGGCTGGTCGGTACAGGTGACGCTGCCCTCCGGCGCCACGGTCACGAACTCGTGGAACAGTCAGCGCAGCGGCAGCAGCGGCGCCGTCACCTTCACCAACGTGAGCTTCAACGGCCGGATCTCCCCCGGAGAGTCGACCGAGTTCGGCTTCCAGGGCACCGGTAGCGGGACCGGGATGTCACCGACCTGCACCGCAAGCTGAGTCCCACCCCGGCGCCCGGTGCGGAGGAAGACTCCCTGCGCACCGGGCTCGCGCCGGACCGCGGAACGTGTCCAGGTGGACAGACGTCCGACGTGGATCTGGTGTCCGATGGATCTGACGCCAGGCGCCCGGCCGAACCCCTGC
Organism: Plantactinospora veratri; assembly: GCF_036421995.1. Taxonomy (NCBI): domain Bacteria; kingdom Bacillati; phylum Actinomycetota; class Actinomycetes; order Micromonosporales; family Micromonosporaceae; genus Plantactinospora; species Plantactinospora veratri. The sequence continues at coordinate 6,982 of NZ_JAZGQL010000024.1, read as the reverse complement.
CCCGGCCGGGCGCCCGACGTCGACCGTCGGGCTCACGGACCCGCCGCCCCCGGCGAGTGGTCCGCGGATGCCGCCCATACGACGGGCTCCGGCATGGCAGCACGCCGGGTCCCGTCTCCCCCGTTGAACGACGACACCTCCCCGGGTCCGCGCGTCCCAGCGCATCCTCCCGGATGCCCCCGCGCGTCCGCAGCGATGATATGCACACGGCACGTGATCCCGTCAACATGCGTGCACGCCTCTATGGCATGCTGTAAACCACTGGACCCAGCTGCGGAGGAGGCCAGATGGTTGAGGAGGCGGGCGAGTTCCGCAGCCCGGGGCCCCTGGCCGACCGGCTGGACCGGCTCTTCGACCGGATCCGCAAGCCCGACGGCAGCGCTTACAGCCTGCGCGAGGTGGCGGAGGCGATCACCGCACAGGGCGAGTCGATCTCGCACACCTACATCGGACAGTTGCGTACCGGGAAGAAGCGCGACCCGAACCTCAGCCACCTGCGGGCACTGGCGAAGTTCTTCGGCGTACCGGTGGAGTACTTCACCAGCGACCGGCTGGCGGCCGACGTCGACAAGGAACTCGACCTCGCCGCCGCGTTGCAGCAGGTACGCGCCCGCACCGTCGCGCTGCGCAACTCCGTCATCCCGGAGGCACAGTCCGCCATCGATGCCCTGACCGAGTTGCTCGGGGTGATCCGCGTCCTTGAACAGGGCAGGCCGGACGCGGATGATGGCGCGTGAATGCGGGTCGCGATCTGGCGACAGCACGCCGCGCGGAGGAACGGTGGGCCCATGACGCTACGGCAGGTACGCCGGCGCTGTGAGCAACTGGCACGCGGCATCCGGGTACCGGACCCCTTCGACCTCGACACGTTCATCGGCGACTTCGGCGCCGACCGGGGACGTCCGGTCCACCTGATCGCGTTCGACCTGCCGCCCGGGGCTCCGTGTGGGCTCTGCGTCTCGACCGACGCCGCCGACTACCTGGTGGTGACCTCCGCCGCGACCGGGGTGCAGCGGGTGCACATCGCCCTGCACGAGCTGGCCCACCTGCTGCTGGAGCACCGGCTGCACCTGCTCGACGACGTGCGGGGCAGCCGGCAACTCTTCCGGCACCTCGACCCGGGGGTGGTCCGGGCGATGTTCGCCCGGACCAACTACAGCAGCCAGGAGGAGCAGGAGGCGGAGACCCTCGCCTCGCTGCTCGGACAGCGGGCCGGGCTGTGGCGGCCGCCGGCACCGCGTACCCCGAGTGACCCGGTGGTCGAGCGGCTCGGCCAGTCACTGGAGCACTAGGGTGGTGCCGGATGGACGGTAAGAGCGGCATCTTTCTGTTCTGCGCGGCGGTGGCGTGGATCGCGGTGGGTTACAAGGTGAGGGCACTCGCCCGCAACCCCCGCAACCTGAACCTGTGGGTGCTGACCCTCTGCATCGCCCTGCCGGCGGCCGGCTTCACCGTGGCCGTCCCGGCCGTCTACACGGCGGTGAACAGCTTCTTCGGGGTACCGAATCTCGCCTCGCTGCTGGTCTACTCCTGCATCGTCGGATACAGCGTCACCGCGCTGGTCATGCTGATGCTCTGGCACATGCCGCCGGCCGAGGCGCTGCCCCGGGCCCGGGTGCTGGCCGTCTTCTACGGCCTGGTGCTGGTCGCGATGGCGGTGCTCTTCGCCAACAGCGGCGCCACGGTCGAGGCGCCGAGCGACTTCGACGACGTCTACGGCCCCCGCCCGGTCGGCGGCACGTTCCTGCTGGTCTACGTCTCCGCCTTCGCCGTCGGCCTCGGTGTCGCCGCCTGGCGCAGCCTCCAGTTCGCCAACCGGGTCGCCCGGACCGACGGCCGTCCGTGGCTGCGCCGGGGCCTGCGGCTGGTCGCGGCCGGATCGATCGTCGCGCTCGGCTACTGCCTGGGCAAGGGCGGGTACGTCGTCGCCGCGTGGCTCGGCACGACGCTGCCGACCCTGAGCGACGTCGGTACGCTCTGTGCCTGCCTCGGAGCGTTGGTGATCACGGTCGGCTTCACGATCCCGTCCTGGGGGCCGAACCTCTCCGCCGCAGTGGACAGGCTGGGCCGGGCCCGCACCTACCTCCGGCTCTACCCGCTCTGGCACGCCATGTACCAGGTGATGCCGGAGATCGCCCTCGACCCGCCCATGTCCCGCCGGGCCGACCTGCGGATGCTGCGCGACCTCGACTTCGCGCTCTACCGGCGGGTCATCGAGATCCGCGACGGCCGGCTCGCCCTCGCGCCGTACCTGGCACCGACCGACGGGACCCTCCGGGACGGTCGCGGTGGCAGGACCGCCGCCGCGACCCGGGAGGCCATCCGGATCCGGGACGCGCTCGCCCGGTTGCGCGCGGCCAGCCTCGAACAGCAGGCGGTGCAGCCGGCCGCCGCGGCAGCGCCGGGAACCCGCCCCGGGCCGGCGGAGCAGCGGGACGACGACGCCGACCTCGCCGGTGACCTGGAGTTTCTCGGCCAGGTCTCGTCGGCCCTGCGCCGGCTGCCGCCAGTCACGGTCGCGCCCGCCCCCACCGGTACGCCGGTGAGGAGCTGACCGCCCGATGCTGCACCGGCCCGGCCGGTTCGACCGGCTACGCCAGATCCGCGAACTCGACCCGGCGCGGGACTGCCACCAGATCTATCGGACCACCGCGCTGTGGGAGTTCCCGTTCGACGTCCGGATGGGACTGCTGCTGGCGTTCTGGCGTACCTTCGCCGTGCCGTCGATCGCCGAACTGCTGGCCGCGACCGGTGAGACCACCTCCCGGACCGAGCGCCGCGCCGACGACACCGGCATCCTGATGTACACCCTGATCGAACACGGCCTCGACCACCCGCTGGGTCGGGCGGCCACCCGACGACTCAACCAGTTGCACCGCCGGTACGCCATCGACAACGACGACTACCTGTACGTGCTCGGCACCTTCGTCTTCGTCGGCACCCGGTGGATCGACCGGTACGGCTGGCGGCCGCTCTGCTGCCACGAGCGCGCCGCGATCTACCACTTCTACGCCGAACTCGGCCGGCGGATGCGGATCAGTGCCATCCCGCCGGACCTGGAGAGCTACGCGCGCTGGTACGACGCGTTCGAGGCGGAACGGTTCGCACCCACCCCGGCCGCCCGGCAGCTCATCACCGCGACCAAGGGGCTGCTGGCCGACCTGCCGAGGCCGCTGGTGTCGGCCGGCGGGCGGGTCGCCGACGCGCTGCTCGACCCGCCGCTGCGGGAGGCCCTCTCGGTCGCCCCGCCGCCGTGGTGGGCCCGGGCGGCCCTGGCCGGTGGGCTCGCCGGACGCGCCGGGTACCTGCGGTACGCGGCGGCACCGCGCCGACGGCAGTACCTCGAAGGCGGGCTGCGGGCGAAGACGTACCCGGACGGTTACGACATCGCCACGGTCGGGCCGGCGGAACACCGCTCCTTCCCTCGCGCATAGGCGGATCGTGCCGGCCCGCTGGCACAATGGCCCGACCTACGGCCGGGACGGGGCGGGAGATCGATGGTGACTGGCGACGAGCGGATAGTGCCGGACGAGACGACCGTGCCGCTGCTGCCGTGTGTCTCCGCGGACGAGACGCTCGCGTTCTGGCAGGCTCTCGGCTTCGAGGTGACCTGGAACCAGCGCAGGCCATACCTGTATCTGGCGTTTCGCTGGAGCGGGTTCGAGCTGCACTACGGTGCCGCAACGGTCGGGCTCGACCCGGCGCTGGAGAACACCGGCGGCTGCCTGGTGCTGGTCGGGGCCGTCGCGCCCTACCACGCGGCGTTCGTGGCGGCGATGCGGAAGACGTACGGGAAGGTGCTCGGCAAGGGGCTGCCGAGGATCACCCGCTACCGGTCCGGTGCGTCCCGGTTCAGCATCGTCGACCCGTCCGGCAACTCGATCGTCTTCGTCCGGCGCGACGAGCCGGACGAACTCGAGTACGGCGGCTCGAAGCGGCTGGCCGGGCTGGCGAAGGTGCTGGACAACGCGCGGATCCTGCGCGAGTTCAAGACCGACGACCGGGCGGCGTTCCGGGCACTCAACTCCGGGCTGCGTCGGCACGGCGAGACGGCGTCCGGTCTCGACCGGGCCCTGGCGCTCGCCGCGCTGATCGAACTCTCGATCGCGTTGGAGGAACCGGACCGGGTCGCCGGCTGGGGCGCCCGGCTGCGGGAGATCCCGCTGACCGGGTCGGAACGGGAGCAGGTGGAACGCGCGGTCGCCGACCCGGCGGTCCTCGCCGGATGGCTGCCGGGCGACACCATGCCGCACGGACGAGCTTGAGCCGATCGCGCAATTGGGATATGTCTTTATGGATATGTCTCAGTCGTGAGGGGATCGGCGATGAGCGATGTTCGGCGGATCACCACCGCGTCCGCGCTGGCCGTGGCGTGCGTGGTGGCACTCGTACCCGTCATCCACGCACCACCGGCAAGCGCCCAACACGGCGCGAAGTGGTCCATGGGTGGCCACGACATCCGCAACACCAGGTCGAACCCGGACGAGCGGGTGCTCTCCCCCTCGACGGTCGGCGGCCTGGAGGTCGCCTGGAGCGTCACCACCGACGGCGACGTCTCGGCCACCCCCGCCGTGGTCGACGGCGCCGTCTACTTCCCGGACTGGGGCGGCACCTTCTGGAAGGTCGACGCGGCGACCGGGGAGGTGATCTGGTCCCGTTCGGTCGCCGAACTCGCCGGGGTCGCCGACACCTTCTCCCGGACCGCCCCGGTGGTGGCCGGCGACACCGTGTACATCGGCACCCAGGCCGGTGCCCGGCTGCTGGCGATCGACACCGAGACCGGCGACCTGCGCTGGAACACCGCGATGGACACCCATCCGGACGCGATCCTCACCTCGTCGCCGGCCATCCACGGAGGCGTGCTCTACCAGGGCGTCTCCTCGCTGGAGTTCCTCAACGCCGGCGACCCGGCGTACGACTGCTGCACCTTCCGGGGCAGCCTGGTGGCGGTCAGCGCGGCCACCGGAAAAATCAGGTGGAAGAGCCACACCCTGCCGGACCAGGGAGCGGGTGGCGACGTCTTCAGCGGCGCGTCGGTCTGGGGCAGCACCCCGACCATCGACCCGTTGAGCCGCACCGTCTACGTCGGCACCGGACAGAACTACTCGATCCCGGCCTCGGCCCGGGAGTGCCAGGAGAACGGCGGCACGCCGCAGGAGTGCCTGCCGGCCTGGAACGCCAAGGACTCGATCGTCGCGATGGACATGGCGACGGGCAGGATCAAGTGGTCGACCGGTCCGCCCCGGTTCGACGAATGGAATCTCGCCTGCATACCCGGCTTCCCGCCGAACAACTGCCCCAACCCGGGCCCGGACCACGACACCAGCGACGGCACCCACCTCTTCACCATCCCCGGCCCGCACGGGCGACCGCGCAAGGCGGTGGGGGCCGGCCAGAAGAGCGGCGAGTTCTGGATGCTCGACGCGCTGACCGGGGAGATCATCTGGAGCGCGTCGGTCGGCCCGGGCTCGGTGCTCGGCGGCATCGAGTGGGGCACCGCCAACGACGGCAAGCGGATCTTCTTCGCGGAGACCAACTACGACCGGGAGCCGTACCAGCTACCCGACGGGCAGACCATCGACTACAGCTCCTTCGGCGCGCTGGACGTGGCGACCGGGGAGATCCTCTGGCAGGTACCGGAACCGCACGGCGGCCTGGCGGTCGGCCCGGCGACGACGGCGAACGGCGTGGTCTACTACGGCTCGCTGAACGGCTACATGTACGCCCTCGACGCCGACGACGGCGAGGTGCTCTGGGAGTACCAGGGCGCGGGCGCGTCGAACGCCGGCCCGGCCATCGTCGACGGCAGGCTGTACTGGGGCAACGGGTACCAGCGGCTCGGCGCCACCAGCACCACCTTCTACTCCTTCGGGCTGCCGGGCACCGGCACCGGTACGGGTTCGTGACCTGGCGCGAGCGCTGATCCGCGCTCAGGATCCGTCCCGTGCGGCAGGAGATCCCGCACGGGGCGGGTCCGGCTGTCTCTGCCCTGGCGATCTCCCCGGCTATCCTGGTGCCGATCCGACAGCGCCGTCCCTCACCCGAAAGATGCGGATGTGACAGATACTTCGGCCACGACCGGCGACCAGCAGGAACTCTCCAAGATAGACAGCAGCGTCCCGCAGACAGCCCGAATCTGGAACTATCTGTTGGGCGGCAAGGACAACTTCGCCGCTGACCGGGCCGTCGGTGACCAGATCATCCAGACACTTCCGCAACTCGCCGAGAGCGCGCGGCTGTCCCGGGCGTATCTGGTCCGCGCGGTGCGGTACCTCGTCGCCGAGGCCGGCGTGCGCCAGTTCCTCGACATCGGGACCGGCCTGCCCACCGCCGACAACACACACCAGGTCGCCCAGTCGATCGCGCCGGACGCCCGGATCGTCTACGTCGACAACGACGCCCTCGTGCTGGTGCATGCCCGGGCCCTGCTCGCCAGCAGTCCGGAAGGGGCCACCGACTACATCGACGCCGACCTGCGGGACACCGGGACGATCCTGCGCGAGGCGGCCAGAACCCTCGACCTGACCAAGCCGGTGGCGCTGTTCCTGATGGGGATCCTCGGGCACGTCGAGAGCGACGACGAAGCCAAGTCGATAATCGACGGCCTCATGGCTGCCCTGCCCTCCGGTAGCTATTTCGCGATGTACGACGGCAGCGACACCAGCGAGGCGAACACCGAGGCCGTACGGATCTGGAACCTCTCGGCGAACCCGAAGTACCACCTGCGAAGCCCCGAACGGATCGCCCGCCTCTTCGACGGCCTCGAACTGGTCGAGCCCGGCGTGGTTTCGGTCACCGGGTGGAGGCCGGACCCCAGCACGCCGACCCACGTCGTCGACCAGTACTGCGCGGTCGGGCGCAAGCCGTAGGGCGGTCACCGGGCAGAACCCGAGCCGACAGGGAGGTGGTGCGGAGGACCACGAGGGTCCTCCCCACCCGGCCGCCCCGCGGCGGCAGGCCAGCCCAGGCGTGGCCGTCAAAC
>NZ_JAZGQL010000023.1:0-73987 GCF_036421995.1 Plantactinospora veratri | reverse complement strand
GACCGCGGTGGGGGGGCCCCGGGGCCCCCCCCGCCCCCACGGGGGGGGGGGGGGGGGCCCCCGGGGGGCCCCCCCCACCGGTCCGCCCGTCGGCGGCTGTCCTGCCCTGGCGTGGCCGTCAACGGGGCCAGGCGCAGTGGATGTGCGTGGCGTGGTCCGCGTCGTCCCCCGGCCCGAGCACCTCGGTGGCGCCATAGGCACGGCACGCGTCCTTGAACGCCTGGTTGAACGGGTTGGTGGTGGTGACCCGGGTGCCGTTGATCGTGTCGACGTCGAACGCCTTGCCGGCGTAGTGCCGGGAGTTCGCGCCGTGCCGGCTACCCGCGATCGCGGTCACCCGGAAGTTGAAGCCGTTCGTCAGGTGCAGGCTGAGTATCCCCCGCAACATGTCGAGGTCGAGGTTCACACTGGTCCGGCCGACATGGCTGAAGTCGCTGGTACTGGCCGGCAACCCGGCCGCGGTGTCCACGATGTTCTGCCGGGCCGTCGATGCCGGGTCGGACTGCCCGCCGACGTGGAAGGTGAGCAGGTCGATCGCCGGGATGTCCCGGATCGCCGCCGCCGGGTTGTACGCCGGCAGACCCGTACTGAACACTCCCGACCCCAGCGAGACCGACAGCGTGGGGGTACCCAGGCCGTAGCACGGGGACAGATAGCGCTGCCCGGCAGGCAACGCGAAGCATCCGCCCCACGGTGTCCCGTTCAACGTCTGTAGTACCAGGTCGAAGCCGATCTCCAACTGGCGGCCGCCGTCGTAGATGCGACCGTCGATCAGTACGGCACCGAGGCTGTAGCCGTAGTACGAAGAGGAGAAGGCGAAGGGCGCGGCGGCGGCGACGACCGAGCCGTTGTACCTGGCACCGCTGGTCCGCTCGATCAGGTACGCCTGGCCGGTACCCGCGAGGTAGAAGTTGCAGACGATTTCCGCCAGGTAGTCGACCCGGGCCAGGGCGGTGCCGTTGAGGGTCACCTGCCGGCTGATGTACGGCACGCAGGTCGGAGGATCGTCCTGGGCGTCGGCGACCATACGCGGGGCCGGACCGGCCTTCGGCTTTCCGAGGGTGATCCCGGTGCCGCTCGCCGCAGAGGCCACGGAACGTCGACCGGCCGGCCGGATGGCGGCGGTCGGTGCCACCCCGGAGACGCCGGGCGCGGCCACCGCCGGCCGGGCCGGCAAACTCGACGCGCCCTCGTCCCCCGACGCACCGCCGTCCCCCGACACACCGGCGTACGCCGGCCCGGCGTACCCGAGCGTGCCGGCCAGCGCCAGTGCCAGGGCCAGCGTCGCGCTCCGACGCCACCCTAGACGTGACCTCACCGGGCCCGGTCCGGCCCGGTCGACCGTGCCGACCGCCTCGACCCGGGCGTCCCCCTCGGCCGCCCGGCCCGTCCGTGTCGGAGTGGACGCCGCCCGCCCCGCTGCCGACGACGCTCTCCGTACCCTGCCTGTCCGCATCATGCTTCCTCCGTGTTTCGAGGTACGTGTGCGGGCCAGGCTCGCAGTCCGGACTGGACGGCAACTGGAGGTCGATTGAACGTGCCGATCAGCGATCGGGGCCGGAGCGCCCCGGCCGGCGTGGGTCGGGTCATGACGGTTCCGTGGTGTCGGTGCCGAGGGGCAACGTCGGCCAGGCCGCGAGGTCGTGCAGCATCCGACGGTCGTGGGTGGCGACGACGACGGCGGCCGGGGTCTCCAGCAGGGCGGCGGTCAACTCGTCGACCAGGGGTGCCGACAGGTGGTTGGTGGGTTCGTCGAGGATCAGCAGATCGGGTCGCCCGGCGAGCCGCAACGCGAGGTTCAGCCGGCGTTGCTGGCCCTGGGACATCCGGCCGACCGGGGTACGCAGGGCCGCCCGGTCGAGCAGGTTGGTCGCGGTCAGCGGCAGGTGATCCCGGTCGGGCAGCTGTCCCCGGGACCGGAGTCGGCCGACGTGCTGGTCGTACAACTCGTGGGCGAGCGCGCCCGGCGGCCAGGCCGGTACCTCCTGCCCGAGGTACGCCACCCGGGCCCGCCCGAGGTGGCGTACCTCGCCGGTCGACGGTTCGAGGGCGTCGGCCAGTACCGCGAGCAGTGTCGACTTGCCCGCCCCGTTCGGCCCGGTCACCAGCAGCCGGTCCCCGCCGTCCAGGGTGAGCGTGACACCCTGGCGCAGCCGCCCGGCCACGGTGACGTCGTGACAGCGCAGCAGCGGCGTCCCGGGGCGGGTGGCAAGGTCCGGCCAACGCAGTCGCAGCGGCGGCTCGGGCACGGTGAGCTGGTGGGCGTCCAGGTCCTCCTGCCGGCGCCGGAGCGCCTGGACGACTCCCGGCGCCCGAGACTGGCGCTGGTGCTTGCCGTGCCCCTTCTCCGGACGCCAGCCGGTACTGAGGCGCTGCCGCGCCTCGCTCACCGCGTCGGCCAGCCGCTGGTGTTCGGCCTGTTGAGCCTCGTAGTCCCGCTCCCAACGCTCACGCTCGCGCCGACGCCCCTGCTGCCAACCCGGGTAGCCACCGGCGAACAGCCTCGGTCGGCCGTCGTCGCTCGGGTCGAGGTCCAGGAACTCCACGGCCACGTCGTCGAGCAGGGCACGGTCGTGCGTCACCACCACCACCCCGCCCGGGTGCTGGCGCAGCCGTACGGTGAGAAACGCCAGACTCTCGGCGTCGAGATGGTTGGTCGGCTCGTCCAGCAGCAGCAGGTCGTAGCGTGCCCCCAGCAGGCAGGCCAGGCGTACCCGGTAGCGCTGCCCGACCGAGAGCGTCGACAGCGGGCGGTCCCGGTCGGTGCAGGCGTCGAGGCCGGCCAACGCCACGTCGACGCGCCGCTCCGCGTCCCAGGCGTCCAGCCGGGTGGCCGCGTCGAGGGCGGCGGCGTACGCCGAATCCGCGCCCTCCCGCCCCTCGGCCAGCGCGGTCGCCGCGTCGTCGAGGGCCCGCAGGGCGCGCTGGGACTCCCGGATCGCGCCGAGGACGAGGCTGCCGACCGTCTCCCCGCCGCGCGCCTCCAGCGACTGCCGGGCGACGCCGATCGTGCCGATCCGCTCCACCGTGCCCTGGTCGGGCGTGACCATCCCGGTCAGCACGTGCAGCAACGTCGTCTTGCCCCGCCCGTTCTCGCCGACGATGGCGAGGCGGGAGCGGGCCGAGACGGTGACGCTGACGTCGGACAGTACGACCCGTCCGCCGAGCACGACCCGTACGCCGTCGGCTCGGATGTGCGCCCGGTCACCGGCCGGCAGCCGGCCACCCCAGGCGAGATCGGACGGGACGGTCGGATCTGGTGATGAGTGCAGGTCAAGATTGTTCACTGTCTGCTCTTCGGCTCGTCGTGGAGCCGGGCAGCACGAAGACGCCGCCCGGCAGGAACGCCAGGACGGCGGAACAGAGCTAGCTCACAGTCGCGTCAACCCTGCCGCCGTCAGCGGCGGGACCAGGGCCTCATCGCGGCGATACCGGAATGCATGCCCGCAACCATAGCCGACCGGTGGGCTATGGTCGGCCACCGTCGCGTCGGGCGGCTTTCACGGCTCGATCGCCGCTCTCACCAGGATCATGCCGGCCAGACCCAGTGCACCGAACACGAGAGCGGCGACGAACAGCCGGCGGGTGAGTACACGATCGCCCTCGGCTCGGGTCGCACGGTCGACGCCAATTCCCCCTTCACCTTCGCCCAGGTCGCGCTGTATCGCGCTGTGAAGGCGCTCCGCCTGGAAGAGGTCGAGGTCGAGGTGACGGGCATCCCGTCTCGTTGAACTGAGCAGATGAACCCTCCGGCTCCTCGGCTCGACAGACGACCGCCACCCGACCACCGCTCACGCCCGCGACCGCAGAGGAAACCCACCGGGTCGTCGCCTCCGGGCAAGATCTCCCGTAGCGTCGTCGTCCCGCGCCGGAAACGCCATCTCCGCGAGCCGTATCCGGTGCGTCGACAGGTACGTGGCGACGCTGAGTTCGGTCAACCCGGCCAGGACCCATCGATGCGTCCGACGTCACCGCTGCGCTGTCCCCGAGCCGGCAGGCGAGCATGCCCAGCGCCCGCCCTGGGTTGACATTGTCGCATCCTATGACTCAATCTTATAAGACAACGCTTGCGACAATCGGAGGTAGGACATGCGACCGCCAGCTCAGACGGATCCGAAGCGGTGGCTGGCCGGGGTGTGGTTGGAGCGGCACGGCCTGGCCGACGTCGAGCCGACCCCGCTGCTCGCGGCGCGGCTGGCGGTGCGGCGGCGGGCCAAGGTCGCCGACAGCCTGCTGCTGGCCGCGTTCATCATCGGCGCGGCACTCACCCACGTGTCGGCGCTGCCCAGCGACGTCACCTCCTCCTGGTTGCCGACGCTGGTGCTGGTGGCGTTGGTGGTCGGGCTGCTGGTGGCGCAGTGGGTGCTCGGCTGGTGGGTACGGCACGTCGACCGGCGGGCCGGCGCGCGACTGGCCCGGCGGGTCGCCCACCCGGTCCAGCTCGGCTGGTCGGCGGTGCTCGGTCGGCCGTACGCCGTCTTCACGGTCGCCAGCTTCACCGCGGCCCTGCTGCTCGCGGTGAGCGTGCTGGCGGTTCCGGACCCCGGCCTGCGGCGCGGGGCGACCGTCGTCCTGATCGGTCTCACCGGCGCCGCCGTCGGCATCGTGCTGCAACTGCGCAACGTGCTGGCCAGCCCGGCCGTGGCGGAGGACGAGGCATCGCTCACCGCCGACGTCATCATGCGGGTCGAGGACGCCCGCGCTCTCGTCACCCCCAGCCTGGTCTGGACGCTGCCGGCAATTTTCCTGTACGGAGAATCGTTCGGCTGGTGGAACGTCGCCTCGATCGGGCTCGTGGTGGTGGGCGCCATCGCGTACTGCCTGATCCACTTCCGGAGTACGGGTGTCGAGACGGCGGCCCGACGTGCCATGGTCACCGGATGATCGTCATCGACGCGGGCTCGCCGACTCCGCCGTACGAGCAGCTCCGGGCCCAGCTCGCGAGACAGATCCAGGATCGCACGCTCGCCGTCGGCACGAGACTGCCGACGATCCGGCGGCTCGCGGCCGACCTCAGCCTCGCCGTGAACACCGTCGGGCGGGCATACCGGGAGCTGGAAGAGGCCGGGCTGATCGAAACCCGTGGCCGGGCCGGTTCGTTCGTCTCGGCCGCCGGGGAGCAGACCCTCGAACAGGCCCGCCGCGCCGCCCACGACTACGCGGCGGTCATCACCAGGATCGGTATCGATCCCGCCGAGGCGATCCGGATCGTCGAGGCGGCACTCGGCCGGGTCGCGACACCCTGAGACGATCGAGCTGTCCCCGGTACCAGGCGATCTTGTCCTGGAGGTGGGCGTACTGGTGACACAGCAGCTCCGTCCGCTCCTCGACCTCCCGGGAATCCTCCTCCAGCAGGGCCAGACGTTCCGCCAGGGTGATCTCGCCCTGCCGGACGAGTTCGGTGTACCGGCGCACCTGGGCGATCGGCACCCCATCGGAGACGCCATCTCCACGAAAGGCTTCCGGTACGTCAGCCGGTGCGGAGGGCCGTCCTTCCCTCCACACCGGTTCCGCCAGCGTCAGCCGGCGGCCTCGGAACCTCCCACGGTGGCACCGAGGACGAGGGCGCGGCGGCGCTGGTGGACGGTGAGGTAGCGCAGCCCGTCCGGGCCGGCGACGAACCGGCGCCGGGAGCGGCGGGGCAACCAGACCAGTGCCCCGGGGCGAAGGTCGAGCGTGTCGAGCTCGGTACCGAGCTGGCCCGACCCGGCGAGGACGACGACGAGTACGTCGAGATCGGGCCCGGCGTGCGCGTCGATGGTGCCGCCGGCCGGCAGTGCGACGATGTTGGAGTCGAGGTCCCGCTCGCTCATCGGCAGTTTCCAGATCGCTCCGGCGGCGTCCGGATCCTCGCTGGCGGCGACCGTCGCGGTGTCGCAGAGGATGCGCGGCAGCGGGGTCGACGCGAGCTTGCTGATCCGGATCCGCCAGAGCTGGGGCCCCTTGTCGAGGTACTCCCAGCCGTAGCCGCCGGGGTGGTCGGTGTCGAACTCGTCGTGCAGGTGGCGGGGATCGTGATTGTTGATCAGCACGAAGGACTCACCGACCGCCAGGGCGTCGTAGGTCCGGAAGATGGCCGGGTGCTTGTCCGGTTTACGCAGGCCGCGTACGTCGAGTTCCTGGTCGGGCATCGGGGTTCCTCTCGTCGGACCCTATTTATACAAGTGCCGCTTGTGTAAACTCAAGTCGTGACCTACGTGATCGCGCTCCCCTGCGTGGACGTGCTCGACCGGGCGTGCGTGCAGGAGTGCCCGGTGGACTGCATCTACGAGGGCGCCCGCAGCCTCTACATCCAGCCGGACGAGTGCGTGGACTGCGGCGCCTGCGAGCCGGTCTGCCCGGTCGAGGCGATCTACTACGAGGACGACCTGCCGGACCAGTGGCGGATCTACCAACCGGACAACGAACGGTTCTTCTCCGAGCCCCTGCCCGGCCGGGACGAGCCGCTGGACTCGCCGGGTGGCGCGGTCAGGCTCGGCCCGCTCGGCGTCGACACGGCGCTGGTGGCCGCCCTGCCACCGCAGACCTCATGACCGGGCCGCCGGTGGGCCGCCGGGCGGACGTGCTGGCCGCGCTCCGCGCGTCACCGGTGCCGCTGAGCATCACCGACATCGCCGAGCGGCTGGACGTACACCCGAACACGGTCCGGTTCCACCTCGACACCCTGGCCGGGACGGGGCAGGTGGAACGGGTCCACGCCGCTGCCGGCCGGCGCGGTCGACCGGCACTGTTGTTCCGGGCCCGACCCGGGATGGATCCGGCCGGGCCACGCAACTACCGACTCCTGGCCGGAATCCTGGCCGGCAGCGTCGCCACCGATCCCGATGCGCTGCGCAGGGCGTCCGAGGCCGGACGCGCCTGGGGCAGGAAGCTCGCCGAGCCGCCGGCCGGAGCGTCTGCCGCCACCGGCGATCAGGCGGTCGACCGGCTGGTGGAACTCCTCGACGACCTCGGGTTCGCACCCGAGCGACGGGTCACGGCCGGCGGGCGACAGATCGGGTTGCGGCACTGCCCGTTCCTGGATCTCGTGCAGACCGAGGCCCAGGTCATCTGCCAGGTGCATCTGGCGCTGATGCAGGGCGCGATGGCCGCCACCGGTGCCTCGGCCACGGTCGAGCGGCTCGAGCCCTTCGCCGAACCCGACCTGTGTCTGGCCCACCTCGGCGGGGTGGGCGGGGCGGGCGGCGCGTCGTGATCGGCCACCTGCCGCAACCGCGCGGTGGCGCGGAGAGGGAGAATTCATGAGTACGGCTCCGGCGCTCGCCACCGCCGTGACGTTCGTCTGGCTCGGCATGGTGCTGGCGATCTCCTTTCTGGAGGCGCCGTTGAAGTTCCGGGCTCCCGAGGTCACCCTGCGGATCGGGCTCGGCATCGGTCGGCTGGTTTTCCGGGCGCTCAACGCCGTCGAGGTCGTCCTGACGGTGATCCTGGTGGTCGCGGTGATCGCGGCCGGCGCACCGACCGGGGCCGCTGTCGTGGTCGCCGTCGCGGTCGTCGTCACGGTGCTGGTGGTGCAGCTCGCCCTGGTACGTCCCCGGCTGACCCGCCGGTCCGACCTGATCCTCGCCGGCGGGGAGGCGCCACGGTCGCGCGGCCACTACGCCTATGTCGCCCTGGAGGCAGTCAAGGTCGCCGCCCTGATCACCACCGGCACCCTGCTGCTGGCGGCCTGAGCACCACGTCGAAAGGTAGTGCGATGCAGTCGATTTCCCTGACCTCTCTGCTGGAGGCGCAGTTGACCTCGGCGCGGGAGAGCAGCAGCGGCCGGAGCGCCCGTACGGTCCACGGCGGGCACGGGCACGCGCTGCGGCAGACCCTGCTCGCGCTCGCCGCCGGACAGAGCCTCGCCGATCACGACAACCCCGGTGAGGCGACGCTCCAGGTCCTGCACGGCCGGGTACGCCTCACCACCGCCGCCGAGACGTGGGAGGGAAGCGCCGGTGACCACCTGGTCATTCCGGCCGAACGGCACGGCCTGACCGCGCTCGACGACTCGGCCGTCCTGCTCACCGTGGCGACGACGCCCGGCTCCTGACCTGTTGTCCCAGCTCGATGTTGTCCCAGCTCGACGGTGAAAGTCAGCTCCGCGCCTCCCGGGTGCGCCGACCCGGTGCGGAGGGGGCGTCCTTCCCTCCGCACCGGGTTCCGCCGACGTCAACTGGCGGCGCTGGTGGGCCGCCGCCGTTGACTGGCAGCGCGGGTGGCGCCTACTCCCGGGACCGGATCCGGTGCCGTGGAAGCCGGATTCGGTTCGACGGCCCGGCAACGAGCCAGCCGGTTGTTGCTGTTGTCCCGCCACCGGGAGGTGGCCATCGGGCCGACGACGGGCGTATCGCCGACCGGGAGAGTGTTACCGAAAGATTCCGGTAATCAGCTCCGTCGATAAGCTGTACCACTATTAATACCCATCGAAGACGCCGGACACAAGACCTGGACGTGCCACACATCGACCCGCCCCCACTTCCCGGAAGTCGACCGGAAGTTCCGGAGGGGCAGTCCCGCCGGCCCCGACCCGCCGCCCTCGACTTCGCGGTGCAGCACCTGGCCGACAGACAGCATTCCTTGACGAAATTAACACTTTCAGTCAAGACTGTAAGCGTGTCTCCCATCCCCACTGATCGGATCCTCGATGCCGCCCTCGGCTGCTTCGGCAGGTACGGCTTCCGGGGGACGTCGGTCGAACGGATAGCCGAGGCCGCCGGGGTGTCGCGCCCGACGGTCTACCAGCGCTACAAGGGCAAGGAGTCGATCTTCCGAGCGGTGGGCGCCCGGATGCTCGACGCGGCACTCGCCGACGCGGAAGCCGCCGCCGGGCGGGACGCGCCGCTACCGGAGCGGTTGCACGGCGTGTTGGAGGCCAAGTTCCGGCTCGTCGTCGGCGCGGTCGATGGCGAGGTCCGGGCCGAGGTACTGGCCGACGCCGCCAGCGTCGCCGGTGACCTGCTGCAATCCTTCCACCAGCGGCTGCACGCCATCCTGACCCGGCTAGTCGCTGACGCCGGCGGGCTGGAACCGGATCGGTTGCCCGCCACCGACCTGGCGCTGCTGCTACTGGACGCGACGACCGGGATCGAGCAGGAGGACGCCCCGCCCGAGGTGCTGGGCGTCCGGCTGCGCCAACTGGTCGACCTCACCGTCAGAGCGCTGCGCGAGCCGCGATGACCGGCACGGGGCGGCGCCCAGAGGCGAGCGGCACCGGACGGCAGGAGAGGACGACCGACCCGAGGCGGCTGCCGGAGACGACCGGCCCGGGGCGGCTGCCGGAGACGCTCGGCGCCGGGTGGGCGGGGACGGCGGTCCGGATCATGAGCTGGGTGTCCGGCGTCGGCCTGCTGCTGATCGGCGTCGCGAGCTGGCTGATCCGCCCGCCGTACGGGGTCAGCCTCACCGCGACCGACTCGCTGGCCGAGATCAACGCGGTGATCGTCGGTCTGCACCTCGGCATCGGCGGCACTATTCTCGTACTCGCCGGCTGTCGGCTGCATCTGGTCGGGGTGCTACTCGGCACCCTCAGCGTCGCCGGCCTCGCCGCCGTGCGGATCACCGAGATGCTGCTCGGCGAGGACGCCGCCACCACCCGGCAGTGGATCCTGCTCGCGCCCGAACTGGCCGGACTCGTGCTCGGCGCGGTCCTGCTCGTGCCCCGGCTCCCCCAGCTCGGCGCGTTGTCGGCGGCGGCCGCCCAGGTCGAGCGGGCCGCCGCCGGACGAGAGGCCAACACCGGCGAGGCCGCCGACCGGGGACCCGCCACCGACACGGTCCGGTGAAGCACCGGACGCGACGACCAGCACGGATCCCCGGTCGGCGCTGGCTAGCCTCGGCGGTAGACGGAGACGTGGCTGCCGCTCTCCGCGCCGAACGGCCGGCGGTGCCAGTCGGCGTACCGCTCGGCGAGCCGGAGACCGGCCCGCTCCGCCATCTCGTCGATCTGCTCGGGCCAGGCGTACCGCATGCCGAACGGCTTGAGGTGCACACCCTGACCGTCGAACCTGATCGTCTGCCGGACGAACGTCTGCGCGTCCCGGTCGAACCGGTGCAGCCGGATCGTCGCCGAGTCCTCCGTCACGTCCCACACCTGGACCTGCTGCTCGGTCCGGTCCATGTCGACCGGGTCCGGGACGTACGTCTCGATCACGAACGCGCCGCCCGGCGCCAGCACCCGCGCGACGTTGCGGAAGCAGTCCTCCTGCCGCCCGGCGTCGACCAGGTTGAACAGCGTGTTGTAGACCAGGTAGGCCAGGCTGAACGGCCCGTCGACCGGCACGTCCGCCATGTCGCCGACGACAACCGGAAGCCGCTCACCACCGGGCTTGGCACGCAGCTGTGCCACCATCTCCTCGGACGCCTCGACGCCCTCGACGGCGAGACCGCGGTCGGCCAGCGGAAGTGCGACCCGGCCGGTGCCGATCGCGAGTTCCAGCACCGGGCCGCCGTCGGCGAGACCTTCGAGGAAGTCCACCGCCGGACCGGGGTCCGGGTTGGAGCCCCTGTCGTAGCCGGCGGCCCAGAGCCGGCCGAAGAGACCGGGATCGTCGAGGATGGACATCACTCGTCCCCCTCGTGCGAGGCCGGCCGGGAAGCCGACCCGATTTCCGTCGGGCGCGTCCTACCGACGCCCGCCGCTGTGCTGGTCGTGGAGACCGACGTACTCATGAAGCCTCATATCCTCGGGTAGACGACGCCTGCTCGGACTGGACATCGGCACTCGTGGCATGGCGGTCTCCCCTCGGTTGGCTTCCGGCCGTTCCCGGTCGCGTCCGGCCGGTTCCCGGTCGCATCCGGCCCGGCCGGCAACGGTCAGGACAACAGAGATCCGTTCGCTCCGGCAACCGGTTTACCGCCCCGTTCCCGCCGCCCTGCGACGACGGTGCACCGTGCTTCAGCCGAGCAGGTCCCACAGGTTGCCGGCGATGTCCCGGAACACCGCCACCCGGCCGTACGGCTCGGTCCTCGGCGGGCCTACGAACTCGACGCCGGCCGCTGCCAGCCGGCCGTACGCGCCGTCGAAGTCGTCGACCCGGAGGAAGAACCCGACCCGGCCGGCCACCTGACCGCCGACCACGGCAGTCTGCGGCTCGCCGTCGGCGCGGGCGAGCAGGATGCCGGTCTCGGCACCCGGTGGCCGGACCACGACCCACCGTTTCGGGCGACCGTCGTTGGTCAGCGACGGCGAGTCCTCGACCAGCTCGAAGCCGAGCACGCCGGTGAAGAACTCGATCGCCGGGTCGTACTCCGCCACCACGATGGTCACCAGGTCGATCCGCATCAGGCGGAGCCTAGCCGGGTCACGGAGCCTAGCCGGGTCACGGAGCCTGGCCGGGCCGCCCTGCGGCGCGTACCCGGTCGAGGTAGTCGACGAGGGCGCGCAACTGGTCGGCCGGCCACGGGAGGTTACGGCCGAGTTCCCCGCTCTGCTCGTCCCACATCCGCCGGGCCGCCGCCCGGGTCCGCTCGCCGTCGGCCCCGGGCGGGTGGAACCGGCCGGCCAGCGCGTCCCAGCGGGCGACCAGTGCCCGTACCGCCGGGTCGTCGGTCGGGGTGTCGTCCCGTACGTGCCGGAGCAGTTCGGTGACGAGTTCCGCCCATTCGGTCCGGGCCGCCTCGATTCCGTCCGGGCCGAGCGCCGCCCGCCGCCGCGCCAGTTGCTCCCGCTCTTCGGTGCTGAACGAGGTTTCGAACACAGAGATCATCTCCAAGGTCGTCAGGAACTGGTCCGGGCCGGGCATCGACGCCGCGTCGAGCTGGTCGAGCAGCCCCCGTAGCCGCTCGGTGAGCTGGCCGAGCCGGGCCGCCTGGGCCGCCAGTCCCCGCAGTTGGGCCGCCAGCAGCTCACGCATCCCGGTCAGGTCGTCCGCCGCCCCGGCCAGGGCGGCCGCGACCTCTTCCAGAGACAGTCCGAGTCCACGCAGCGCGCGTATCCGGTACAGCCGGCGCAGGTCACCCTCGGTGTACCGGCGGTGCCCCGAACTGGTGCGCTCGGCGGCCCGCAACAGGCCGATCTCGTCGTAGTGGTGCAGGGTGCGGACCGTGGTTCCGGTGGCCCGGGCCAGCTCACCGATGCTCCACCGACGTCCGACGTCGTCTCTCCCGGTCACGTCCGGAACGCTACGACCTCCCGCGACGTCAGGCGCAACTGCGAAACAGTGCCGTCCCGCAGCGGTCGGCAGCCGGGCCGGGAGGCGGACCGGCCTCCGCCGACATCCCGGTACGCTGGCTCCGCCCACCGGCTCGGCCGGCCGGCCAGCGCCGCGCCGCAAGTGGCGACCGGCCGGGCGTCACGGTCGGGGCGACGGAGCCCCGCCGGACTTCGCCGACCCGGGAGGACGTACCGAGGAGTCAGCACCCGATGAGCCGGGAATCAGGTGACGTGGCCGCGCCGAGCCGTGCCGACGATCTGCTGACCCTCGCCCGCCTCTCCGTCGGGCGGGACGCGGTGCGCGCGATCCTGGACTGGCTCGGGCGGCGTACCGGCGGACTGGCCCTGCTGGTCCGGGCCGACCGGAAAGTACTCGCCGGACCCGCCGACCGGCTCGGGCCCGGCACCCCGCTGTCCCGGGCGGTCGGCGCCGCCGTCGCGGACCTGTCCCGGCGCGGGTCCAGCGCCGCCGTGGTCGACACCGCCGGGCCGGCCAGGGTGCACCTGCTGCGGCTGGGCGGCGGCGACCCGGACCGGTCCGCCGCCGCACTGGTCGCCCGGGCCGAGGAACAGATCGGGTACCTCGTGGTGGTCGCCGCCGCCGAGCGGCAGCTCGGCGAACTCCTCGCCGACACCGCGCGGACGCTGTCGCTCTGTTGGCGGGTCGAGGAGGCGGACCGGGCCCGCCGGCGGATCGCCGCCGCCGACGCGCACGGCCGGGAGGCGGTACTGCACCTGTTGATGGTCGGCGACGTGCCGCCCGCCCGGCGGATCGCCTCGGCGCTCCGGCCCCAGCTACCCGAGGCGCTCCGGGTCTGTGTGATCGAGTGTGTCGGCCGGCAACGGTACGAGGTCGCCGCCGAGATCGACCGGTCGCTGGCCGGCCGGGCCTGGATCGTGCCCTGTCCGGTCCGCTCGAATCATCTCATCGCGCTCGTCCCGGCCGAGCCGTCCGGCGGCGACGCCCCGACGCCGAGCCGGGAGACCGGCCAGCGGGCCGCCGGGCGGGCCGATCCGGCGGACCGGCTCGGGCGGCTCATCACCGCCCGGGCCCGGCAGTGCCGGGTCGGGATGAGCGAGCCGGTCGCGTTGCCGGAGACCGCCAGCGGCTACGAGCAGGCCTTCCACGCGCTGGCGGTGGCCCGGGCTGCGACCGGGTACGCCCGGTTCGACCGGCAGCACGACCTGGCTCCGCTCACCGGCCCGGACGGGTACGCCTGGGCACAGCGGCTGCTGCAACCCTGCCTCGACCACAGGCCGGCCCGGCGGGCCGACCCGGGGGCGGCGGAGTTGCTCGGCACGCTCAACTCGTGGCTGGCCTTCGACAGCGCTGCCAGCCGACACCTCAAGATCCACCGAAACACCCTGGCCGGCCGGCTGCGACTGCTCAACACGCTGCTCGGACTGGATCTCCTCCGGATCCGGGACCGCTCCGCCGCCTGGCTCGCGCTGCGGCTGCGCGACGCACCACGCCCGCAAAGCCCGGAACCCGGCACGCCACGGCCGCAGAGCACCGGACCCGGCACGCCACGGCCGCAGATCACGGGGCCCGACACGGTGCCGGCCGGAGCCGCGCCGGCCAGCCGGGAGGTCACCCTCGACCACCTGCTCGCCGCCCCGGCCGTGACGGCGTGGGCCCGGACCCGGCTCGGGCCGCTGCGGCCGGCGGACCGGTCGACCGGGTTCGAGACGGTACGGGCCTGGCTCGCCGCCGACACCAGTCTCGCCGCCACCTCGACCGTGCTCGGCGTCTCCGTGTCAGCCACCCGCAAGCGGCTCGCCCGGGCCGAGCAGGCGCTCGGGCGTTCGCTGCTGCACGCGCCGGACGCCCGACACGAACTCTGGCTCGCCATACGCGCGCTCGAACTGGCCGAGGGCTGACCGTCGGGTTGACCGTCGGGCTGACCCCGTGCACGGCAGCACCGGCACCGGCACTCGCTGTGCACGGCGGCACCGGCACCGGCACTCACTGTGCGGATCGCTCCCTCGCGACCGGCTGCTCGGCGTCGTACGGTCTGGCTGTCGGGGGGCCGGTGTAGGGGGACGGCCACCGTCCGGTGATCCTTCGGGTTGTGCCACGAGGGCGAAGGGCAACCGGACGGTGGCCTTGGCCCGAGGTCGCCTTGGCCCCGACGCTGGCCCGGTCGAGCGACCGGCTACAACCGGCAGGCGTGGATGTCGGTGACCAGGATCGCCCTGGCGCCGACGTCGTACAGCTCGTCCATGATCCGGTGTACGTCCTGGCGCAGCACCATCGCCTGCACCGCCACCCAGCCCTCCCGGTGCAGCGGCGAGATGGTCGGGGACTCCATCCCCGGGGTGAGCGCGCTGGCCTTCTCCAGCAGATCGGCCCGGACGTCGTAGGCGAGCATCACGTACCGGCGGGCGACGAGTACGCCCTGCAGGCGCCGGACGAGCTGGTCCACCTGCCCGTTGGCCGGCGCACCGGTCCGACGCACCAGTACGGCCGAGGAGCGCAGGATCGGTTCACCGATGATGGCCAGCCCGGCCTGCCGCAACGTCGCGCCGGTGGAGACGACGTCCGCGACCACGTCGGCCACGCCGAGGCGTACGGCGTTCTCGACCGCGCCGTCGAGCCGGATCACCGTCGCGCTGAGCTGGTGTGCGGCGAGGTACCCCTCGACCACCCCGGGATAGGCGGTGGCGATGCGCCGCCCAGCGATCTCGTCGACCGTCGAGACGGTTTCCGGCCGGGCGGCGAACCGGAAGATCGAGCCGCCGAAGTCCAGGTCGACGATCTCCTCGGCCGGGCTGGCCGAGTCGACCAGCAGGTCCCGGCCGGTGATGCCGAGGTCGAGGTCGCCGGAGCCGACGTAGGTGGCGATGTCCTTGGGGCGCAGGTAGAAGAACTCGACGTCGTTGGCGTCGTCCCGGCAGATCAGGTCGCGGTCGTCACCGCGCTGGCGGTAGCCCGCCTCGCGCAGCATCTGGGCGGCCGGTCCGGAGAGGGTGCCTTTGTTGGGTATGGCGATGCGCAGCATCGGTAGTGCTCCTCGCGGTCAGGGATCGGAATCGGGCTGACGGTCGCGTCCCGGCGTCGGCCGGGGACGCGGCGGGCACTACAGATGTCGGTAGACGTCCTTGAGTTCCAGACCGGTGGCGAGCATCAGCACCTGCGCCTGGTAGAGCAACTGGGAGATCTCCTCGGCGGCCCGTTCCGGGCCCTCGTGCTCGGCGGCCATCCACGCCTCGGCCGCCTCCTCGACGACCTTCTTGCCGATCGCGTGCACGCCGCGCTCCAGCGCGGCCACCGTCGCCGAGCCGGGGGTGCCGGCCGCGGCCTTGGCCTGCAGCTCGGCGAACAGCTCCTCGAACGTCTTCACGGAATCCGATTCTCGCAGCCGACCGGCACCGGCCCGGCCGCCGGGTCGGCCGCCGGCCCACCAGGTGGACCGCCGGCCGGAAAGGAAGGGCCCCTTCTTATCGTTTTCTGTTGTAGAAGGGCCCCTTCCTTACACCCCGGGCGGAGGGTCAGCGCACTGTCACGGTGTGGTCGTCGAGGAACTGCTCCGTCCCGTCCGCCAGCGAGATCGCGTACGCGGTCAGCGTGTACCTGCCCGGCGGCAGCGTGAGGTCGACCTTCGCCTCGCCCTGGGCCGGCCCGGCGATGGAGAGCGTGACCACCTGCTCGCGCACCGTACGGGTACCCCGCTGGATCCGGAGCTGGGCGGTCGCCTCGGGGAGGATCCCGGCGATGTGCACCTGGAAGCTCCGGCTCACCGTGTCGGCGTGCTGCGGCGAGATCAGCCAGACCGGGGCGAGCACCTCCATCGCCGGGGCCCGGCGCAGCACCCCGGAGGTGTCGACCCGCCCCCAGAGCCGGTCGACCGGTGCCCCGTCCAGCCGCAGCCGCAACCCGGAGACCCCGGGTACGGCGGTGGCGGTCCAGACCAGTTGCTGCACGGCCAGCCGCGCGCTGGCCTCGTCGACGTCGTTGTCGGCCGCCCCGGCCAGGTCGACGGTGGCGACGCCGTCGGCGACGGTCACCTCCCGCAGGTCGGTCCCGACCGGCCACGGGTTGCGGTAGTCCGGGTCCATCCCGACCGGCCCGTCCAGCAGGTTCCGCAGCGCGGCGGTGACCCGGTCCCGGGCCGAGCCGTCGTGCAGCCACAGCCGGTGGAACTCCCGGTAGAGCCGGGGTCGGCCCGGGTCGCCGCCGAGGTAGTAGACCGGCAGGCCGGTGGTGGCCGCGGTGGGGCCGGCTGCCGGCGTACCCGGTCCGGTGCCGACCGACGGGGCGACCGCGCCGTCCGGCGGGGTCGGTCCGGGCCGCACCTCGTCCGGTGTCGCACTCGCCGACCGCTGCGCGCCGACGGCGCCGGGCGGCGGCTCGACCCGGTCGGACGGTGTCGGCACGACCGTGCTGACCAGCCCGACCATCACCGCCGCCGCGCTCAGGGTGGCGACCGTCACGGCACCGGCCGCCAGCGGTGACCAGCCACCCCACCGGACCCCGGCGAGCCGGGGCAGTGACCATTCCGGCCGGCGCCACCGGCGCCGCGCGCCGCCCCGGTCGCCGGCGGCGATCCGCCGCTGGATCTCGGGCAGCGCGCCCGGTCCCGGCTCGGTCCGGTCGGCCTCGTCCGCGAGTACCCGGCGCAGCATCTCCTCGTTCATCGCTCCGCCCCCAGGCTCTGCTTGAGCGCGGCCAGCCCTCGGAAGGTGTGGCTCTTCACCGCACCCCGGCTGACCCTCATCAGGTTCGCGGTCTCGGCCTCGGAGAGGTCGAGGTAGTAGCGCAGCACCAGCGCCTCCCGCTGCCGGGTCGGCAGGGTACGCAGCGCCGCCATCACCGCGTCGTGCTGGAGCAGGTCGAGCGCGCCGCTCTCCGCGCTCGGCGCGTCCGCCACCGGCCCGGCTCCGGCCAGATAGGCGGTCACCACCCGGCGGTGCCGCAGCGCCGACCGGCACCGGTTCAGCACGCTGGTCCGCAGGTAGCCGAGAGCGCGGTCGGCGTCGCGCAGCCGGGACCAGTGCCCGTGCAGCGCGACGTAGCCGTCCTGGACGATCTCCTCGGCCGCTCCCTGGTCGTGCAGGAGCAGCGTGGCGAGTCGTACCAGCGGACGGTAGTGCGCGGCGAAGAGGCTGCTGATGGCCTCGTCCGCCGACCACTGTGGTGGTGCCGGTCGTGTCATGGTCCTCCCGCCTGGCGGGTCGGAGACCAGTTGGGTCGTCACGGTTGCATGACGCGCTACCCCCCGTTCCGGTTTACCCGCCGCGGTGGTCCGACACCACTCGACAGGCCGGTGACGGGCGGAAATGCCCGGGTGATCGATGAGATTGTCTATGGATCTTCGTCGACGTGTGCCTATGCTGTCGGCCATGGCTCGCCGATCTCTGCCGGTCGCGCTCACGACCGCCACCGTTGTTCTCGCGGCCCTCGTCGGCTGCGCGCCCCAGAACCAACCCGCACCCAATCCGGCGCAGGCCGCCTGCACCAAGGCCGAGCTGAAGACGCGTACCCCGGGCAAGTTGACCGTGGCGACCGACGACCCGGCGTACGCGCCGTGGTTCGCCGACAACCTGCCCGGCAACGGCAAGGGCTTCGAGTCGGCGGTCGCCTACGAGGTCGCGAAGCAGCTCGGCTTCGCGAGGATCGACGTGCAGTGGGTACGGGTCAAGTTCGACACCGCGATCGCGCCGGGGCCGAAGGAGTTCGACTTCGACATCAACCAGTTCTCGATCACCGACGAGCGCAAGCAGGCGGTCGACTTCACCTCGCCGTACTACCTGGTCCGGCAGGCGGTCGTCGCCGGGAAGGGCTCCCGGATCACCGGGAAGACCCGGCTGGCCGATCTCCAGGGGGCCAAGCTCGGCGCGCAGGTGGGCAGCACCAGCTACCAGGCGATCACCGACGTGATCAAGCCGACGGTCAAGCCGCAGGTCTACAACACCAACGACGACGCGAAGAAGGCGTTGCAGAACGGCCAGCTCGACGGCATCGTGGTGGACCTGCCCACCGCCTTCTACATCACCTCGGCCGAGGTCAAGGACGCCACCATCGTCGGGCAGTTGCCACAGGTCGGGCTTCCGGAGGCCTTCGGCCTGCTGCTCGACAAGGACTCGCCGCTGACCGGCTGCGTCAGCGGTGCGGTCGACGCGCTCCGTGCCAACGGCACCCTCGGCAACCTGGAGCGGACCTGGCTCTCCGAGGTGGCCGGCGTAGCCGACATCACGTGACCCTGACCGACCACCACCCGTCACCGATCGCCCGCCAGCGGACCGCCTACCGGAAACGGCAGACGGTCCGCTCGGTGCTGGTCGCCGCCGCCTCGACCGGAGTACTCGGCACCCTGCTGGTGGTCGCGGTGACCGGGTCCCCCGGCTGGGCGCGGGTACGGGAGTCCTTCCTCGACCCACGCATCGGCCGGGCCGCCCTGCCGGAGATCCTCACCGGGCTCTGGCTCAACGTCCGGCTGCTCTTCTTCTGCGCCCTCGGCGCGCTCGCCCTCGGCCTGGTGGTGGCGGTGCTGCGTACCCTGCGCGGGCCGGTCTTCTTCCCGGTCCGGGCGCTGGCCGCCGGCTACACCTACACGTTCCGCGGGCTGCCGCTGATCATCGTGATCTACGTACTCACCCTCGGCGTGCCGGGGTTGCGGTTGCAGGGGATGCCACCGGTGCTGGTGCTCGGCGGGATCGCCCTGGTGCTGACCTACGGCGGCTACCTCGCCGAGGTGTTCCGGGCCGGCATCGAGTCGATCCATCCGAGCCAGCTCGCCGCCGCCCGGTCGCTCGGGCTCACCTACCGGCAGACGATGCGGCACGTGGTGCTGCCGCAGGCGGTCCGCCGGGTCGCCCCGCCGCTGCTCAACGACGTGGTCGCGCTGCAGAAGGACGTCGGGCTGGTCTCGCTGGCCGGTCCGATCGACGCGGTACGGGCCGCCCAGATCGCCACCGCCGAGAGTTTCAACTTCACCCCGTACATTGTCGCGGGGGTGCTCTTCGTGCTGCTCGCCGTGCCACTGATCGCGGTCACCGACTGGGTGACCCTGCGTGCCGCCCGCCGGCAGGCCGCCCGATGAGCACACCGGTGTTGAGCTGCCGGGGGCTGCGCAAGGTCTTCGGCGGGCACGTCGTACTCGACGACCTCGACCTGGACGTGACCGAGCACGAGGTGGTGGCGTTGATCGGCGCCTCCGGCTCCGGCAAGTCCACCCTGCTGCGCTGCGTGAACCTGCTGGAGGAGATCGACGACGGCACGATCCACCTGGACGGCGAACACGTCACCGACCCGCGCGTCGACCCCGACCTGGTACGCCGACGGATCGGCATCGTCTTCCAGGCGTACAACCTCTTCCCGCACCTGCGGGTGCTGGACAACATCACCCTGGCACCGGTCCGGGTGCACCGGCGGGACCGCGCCGAGGCCGAGGCGCAGGCCCGGGAGCTGCTCGCCCGGGTCGGGCTGGCCGAGAAGGCGGCCGACTATCCGGACCGGCTCTCCGGCGGCCAGCAGCAGCGGGTGGCGATCGTCCGGGCGCTGGTCAACTCGCCCCGGCTCCTGCTGCTCGACGAGGTGACCTCGGCGCTGGACCCGGAGCTCGTCGGTGAGGTGCTGACGATGATCCGGGACCTGAAGGCGGACGGCATGACCATGGTGCTGGCCACCCACGAGATGAGCTTCGCCCGCGAGGTCGCCGACCGGGTCTGCTTCCTCGACGGCGGACGGGTGATCGAGGAGGGGCCGCCGGAGCAGGTGCTCGGCGAGCCGACCCAGCCCCGTACCCGGCAGTTCCTCCGCCGGGTCATCGAGGCGGGCCGGCTCCAGGTCGGCTGACCGGCGGCCCGGGCCGGGCTACGGCCGGGCGGCGATCGCCCGGATCGCCACGGCGGCCTCCAGGGCCGCCGTGGTGGCCGCCCAGCCCTTGTCCTCGGCCGAGCCGGGCAGCCCGGCCCGGTCCCGGGCCTGCTCCAGGTCGTTCACCGTCAGCACGCCGTGCGCCACCGGCTTAGCACTGTCCAGCGCGACCCGGGTCAGCCCCTCGGTCACCGACTGGCACACGTAGTCGAAGTGCGCGGTGGCGCCCCGGATCACCACGCCCAGCGCGACCACGGCGTCGCAGCGCCGGGCCAGCGCCTGGGCCACCACCGGCAGCTCCACCGAACCGGCCACCCGGACCACGACCACGTCGTCCACCCCGCACGCCTTGGCCGCGGTCACCGCCCGGTCGACCATGTGGTCGGTGAGTTCGCCGTGCCAGCGCGCGGCCACCACCCCCACGGTCAGCCCGGACGCCTCCACCGTCGACAGTCCCGGCTCTCCGAACCCCGCCATCGTCACGCCAACCTTTCCGTCATCTCCGCGAGTTCCGTCAGCTCCCCGGCGTCGGCCGGAGCCTCCAACCCGTCCAGCAGGTGCCCCATCCGGTCCCGCTTGGTCCGCAGGTAGCGGACGTTCTCCGGGGTGGCCCGGACCGGCATCGCCTCCCGGCCCACCACGGTCAGCCCGTACCCCTCCAGCCCGGCCCGCTTGGCCGGGTTGTTCGTCAGCAGCCGCATCGAGCGGACCCCGAGGTCGTAGAGGATCTGCGCGCCGGTGCCGTAGTCCCGGGCGTCGGCGGGCAGCCCGAGGTCCAGGTTGGCGTCGACGGTGTCCCGGCCGAGGTCCTGCAACTGGTACGCCTGGAGCTTGTGCAGCAGCCCGATCCCGCGCCCCTCGTGGCCGCGCATGTAGAGCACCACCCCCCGCCCCTCGGCGGCGACCCGGGCCAGTGCGGCGTCGAGCTGCGGGCCGCAGTCGCAGCGCAGCGAGCCGAAGACGTCCCCGGTCAGGCACTCGGAGTGCACCCGTACCAGCACGTCCTGGCCGTCGCCGAGGTCGCCGTAGACCAGCGCGATGTGCTCGGCGCCGTCCTGCCGGGCCCGGTAGCCGACCGCCCGGAACGGCCCGTACGGCAGCGGCAGCCGGGTCTCGACCACCTGCTCGACGTCCGTCTCGGTACGCCGCCGGTAGGCGATCAGGTCCGCGATGGTGATCAGCGTGAGGCCGTGCTCGGCGGCGAACTTCTCCAGGTCGGGCAGGCGCATCATGGTGCCGTCGTCGTTGACCAGCTCGCAGAGCACCCCGGCGGGGCGTCCTCCGGCGAGCCGGGCGAGGTCGACGGCCGCCTCGGTGTGCCCGGGACGACGCAGTACGCCGCCGGTCTTGGCCCGCAGCGGGACCACGTGCCCCGGCCGGCTCAGGTCGGTGGCGTCGGTCGCCGGGTCGGCGAGCAGCCGGATCGTGTGCGCCCGGTCGGCGGCGGAGATGCCGGTGCTGACCCCCTCCCGCGCGTCGACCGTCACCGTGTACGCGGTCCCCCGCTTGTCCTGGTTGGTGTGGTACATCGGCGGCAGTTCGAGGCGGTCGCAGTCCTCCTCGGTCAGCGGCGCGCAGATGTAGCCGGAGGTGTAGCGGACCATGAACGCGACCAGTTCCGGAGTGGCCCGGTCGGCGGCGAAGATCAGGTCGCCCTCGTTCTCCCGATCCTCGTCGTCGACCACGACGACCGGTCGACCGGCCGCGATGTCCGCCAGTGCGGCTTCGATGGTGCCGAATTCGGTGCTCATGCCGGCCTCTCCGCCGCGCTCCGGGCCGCCATGAGGCTCATCCGCACCGAACCGGCTGATTCGCTCGCCCCGCTCGCTCATGCCACGGCCTCCAGTCCGTCCACCGGCAGTCGCCCGCCGGTCGTCAGCAGTCGTTCGACGTACTTGGCGAGGACGTCAACCTCGAGGTTGACCGGCTCGCCGACACCCTTGCGGCCGAGCGTGGTGGCGGCCAGCGTGGTCGGGATCAGCCCGACCGAGAAGGTCTGCGGGGTCAGCGCGGCGACGGTCAGCGAGACACCGTCGACGGTGATCGAGCCCTTCTCCACGACGTATCGCCCGAGGTCGGCGGGGAGACCGAAGGTGACCGTCTCCCACTGCTCGGCCGGCTCCCGCCCGATGATCTCGGCAACTCCGTCGACGTGCCCCTGCACCAGGTGGCCGCCGAGCCGGCTGCCGAGGGTGGCGGCCCGCTCCAGGTTGACCGGGTCACCCGGGCGCAGCGCCCCCAGCGCGGTACGCCGGAACGTCTCGCCCATCACGTCGGCGGTGAACGTGTCACCGTCGACGGTCACCACGGTCAGACAGACCCCGTTGACGGAGATCGAGTCGCCGTGCCGGGCGTCCGAGGTGACCACCGGGCCGCGGATCGCGACCAGCGCCGAGTCGCCTCCGGTGTCGTCCCGCCGGACCAGCTCGCCCAACTCCTCCACGATGCCGGTGAACATGCTCAGCCCTCCGTCTTCCGGGGATACGCGGTGACCCGCAGATCGGGGCCGACCGGTGTGACATCGGTGAACTCCAGGTCGATGACCTCGGAGATCGAACGCGCGCCCGCCTCGCCGAGCGCGGCCGGGCCGGCGCCGAGCAGCTTCGGCGCCAGGTAGCCGACCACCTTGTCGACCAGGCCGGCGGCGAGGAAGGCGCCGGCCAGGGTCGGGCCGCCCTCCAGCAGCGCCGCCCGGACGCCGCGCCGGTAGAGCTCGGCGAGCAGCCGGGGCAGGTCGACGTGGCCGTCCGGGCCGGTGCCGACCTCCTTGGCGGTCGCCACCCAGGTCGGTGCGGCGCCGTCCCGGACCCGGGCGTCCGACGGGGTACGGCCGGTGCTGTCCACCACCACCCGCAGCGGCTGCCGGATCGCCAGGCTGCCGTCGCGCAGGTTCCGCACGGTCAGTCTCGGGTCGTCGGCGAGCACGGTGCCGACCCCGGCGATCACCGCGTCGACGGTGCCGCGCAGCGCGTGCACGTCGATCCGGGCCGCCTCGGAGGTGATCCACATGCTGGTGCCGTCCGCCGCCGCGATCCGGCCGTCCAGGGTCGCCGCGTACTTCCAGATCAGGTACGGCCTCCTCCGGCGTACCGCCGTCAGCCAGGCCAGGTTGCCGGCCTCCGCCTCGGCGGCGCGTACCCCGACCTCGACCTCGACCCCGGCCGCCCGCAGTCGCTCGATCCCACCCGTCGCGATCGGGTTCGGGTCGGGCACCCCGACCACCACCCGGCGGACCCCGGCCGAGATCAGCGCCCCGCTGCACGGCCCGGTACGCCCGGTGTGGTCGCAGGGTTCCAGGGTCACCACGGCGGTACCGCCCCGGGCCCGCTCACCGGCCTGGGCCAGCGCGACGATCTCGGCGTGCGGCCCGCCGGCGTACGCGTGGAAGCCCTCGCCGACGATCTCGCCGCGCGGGTCGAGCAGCACGCAGCCGACCAGGGGATTGGGACTCGTCGTGCCAAGGCCGCGGGCCGCCAGCGCGATCGCCCGGCGCATCGCCTCGTCGGCGGAGACGCCCCCCATGCCGTTCCCTCTCCCTTGCCCGTCGTCGTAGCGCGCGGGCGGGACGCGGGAGGGGCACCGGCCGGTGGCCGGGCGTGCGGCGGCGGAGCATGGGGACGACGGCAGGCGCCGACCCCGGCGGACCGCGGGTCGGCGCAGACGCACCGGCCGGCGGACCCATCCGTCCCGCGCGCTGTCTCCCATCCGGACTGTCTGGGCGCGGAAACTGCCCGCCCCCAACCGTCGGCCCTGGGTTCTCACCAGGTCCACCGGGCGGCCGAAGCCGACCGGGTCGCGGGCTTACCGGGCTTGCGCCCGGATCACCGCCGGTTCGGAATTACACCGAGTCCCGCCAGCGCGTGGTGGGTACGGATCGAGTGTGACACGGAACCGGGGCTACCGGACCGGTGAGGCGACCCACCTCACAACAACGTGACCGTCGTCACTTCGCTCCGCGCCGCCGCTCCCCCGCGTCGGCGGCCGGTGCTCCCGGGGTACGTCGTCGGTCCATCGCCACGTACGAGCCGGGCTGGCTCTTGGCCACCGTCTTCATCTCGGAGGCGGCCGCGATCACCTCCAGCGGGTCGGTGAACCGGCGCTCCGGCACCGACAGCGACACCCCGATGGAGAGGGTGACCAGGTGGGCCCGCTGGATGTTGCCGCGCCGGTCCTTCAGCTCGACGTAGCCCCGCTTGGCGTCCTCCGGGTCGTAGAGTTCGTCGGCGGTCTTCTCGAAGTCGACCACCGCCCGCTCGGTCAGCGGCCGGACCTGCTCCGGAGCGCAGACGATCACGAAGTCGTCGCCACCGATGTGCCCGAGGAAGGCCGGCGGCAGCCCGACCGAGACCACCGCCCGGTGCAGGCTGCGGGCCAGCGCGCTGATGAACTCGTCGCCCCGGACGAAGCCGTACCGGTCGTTGACGCTCTTGAACCGGTCGATGTCGATGTAGCCGACCGCGTAGTCGACGCCGCTGCGTACCCGGTCGCCGATCTCCCGGCGGACCCGGGTGTTGCCGGGCAGCCCGGTCAGCGGGGAGACCTCGCGGAACTCCTTGTTGCGGCGCAGCGTGGAGCTGATCCGGGCGATGAGTTCGGCGGTGTCGAAGGGCTTGACCAGGTAGTCGTCGGCACCGGCGGTGAGTCCGTGCACCTTGTCCACGGTCAGGCCCTTGGCGGTGAGCATGATCACCGGCAGCGCCGAGGTCATCGGGTTGGCCCGCAGCCGCCGGGTCAGCTCCAGCCCGTCGATCCGGGGCATTCGCAGGTCGACCACGGCCAGGTCGGGGCGGCGCCGCTCGATCACCTCGAGCGCCTCCTGGCCGTCGCCGGCCTGCACCACGTCGAAGCCGTGCAGCTTGAGGTTGAACGAGACGAACCGGACGATGTCCTCGTCGTCGTCGACCACCAGGATCAGGTCGGGCCGCTCCTCGGCGACCCCGTCGACGCTCACGAGGCGGCGACGGCGCGCTCGGCGAGCCGCCGTAGCTGGGTCACCGCCGCGGCCGGGTCGGCAGCGCCGTAGACGGCGGTGCCGGCGACGAAGGCGTCCGCGCCGGCCGCCGCCGCCTGCTCGATGGTGTCGGCCGCGATGCCGCCGTCCACCTCGACCCGCAGCTCGAGGTGGCCGGCATCGACGTGCCGACGGGCGGTCCGGACCTTGTCGAGCAGCTCGGGGATGAACCGCTGCCCCCCGAAGCCCGCCTTGATAGTCATGATCAGCAATGTATCGAAGCTGGGCAGCAGGTCAAGGTACGGTTCGATCGGGGTGTCCCGGTCGATCGCCAGCCCGGCCTTCGCCCCCGCCGAGCGGAGGTCCTTGGCCAGCGAGACCGGGTTGTCGCAGGCCTCGACGTGGAACGTCACGTTGTACGCCCCGGCGTCGGCGTAGCTCGGCGCCCAGCGCCGCGGATCGTCGATCATCAGGTGTACGTCGAACGGCAGCGCGGTCACGGCCAGCAGGCTCTGCACCACCGGCAGCCCGATGGTCAGGTTCGGCACGAAGTGGTTGTCCATCACATCGACGTGCAGCCAGTCCGCCGTGGACTCCACCGCCTGCACCTCGTCGGCGAGCCGGGCGAAGTCTGCGGCGAGGATGCTGGGCGCGACGATCGGCGCTGGTACGGTCACCGCGCCAGTGTACGAATGCCGGTCACCTCGCGCGCCCGTCACCCTCTGATCGTGGCGGCACCCGAGAAGAACCGGTCCGGTGTGATCGGCAGGTCGCGTACGCGTACCCCGGTCGCGTGGTGCACGGCGTTGGCGATCGCCGCGGCGGTACCGACGATGCCCAGCTCGCCGATTCCCTTCGAGCCCATCGGATTGACGTACGGGTCCTCCTCGACCAGCGTGTGCACCTCCACGCAGCCGACGTCGGCATTGGTCGCGATGTGGTACTCGGCGAGGTCGTGGTTGACCACGTGACCGAACCGGGGATCGACCACGCACTGCTCGTGCAGCGCCATCGACAGTCCCATCGTCATCCCGCCGAGCAGTTGGGAACGGCCCGTCTTCGGGTTGATGATCTGGCCGGCGGCGAAGACGCCGAGCATCCGGGGCACCCGTACCTCGCCGGTCGCCTCGTGCACCCGGGCCTCGACGAACTGCGCGCCGAAGGCGTACATCGAGAAGCGTTCCCGGTCCGGGTTCGCCGGCATGTCGGCACTGACCTCGATGCCGTGCGGCGGCGGGTCGGCGTGCTCGGCCGCCACCCGGGCCCGGAGCCGGCGGGCGGCCTCGACCACCGTGCTGCCCCACGACGTCATCCCGGACGAGCCACCGGCGGACATCGCCGCCGGCAGGTCCGTGTCACCGATTCGCAGCACGACCCGGTCGACCGGTACGGCCAGCGCGTCGGCCGCGATCTGGGTCAGCGAGGTCCAGGTGCCGGTGCCGAGGTCGGCGGCGCCGATCGAGACGACGTACCGGCCGTCGGGCTCCATCCGGATCGTCGCCGAGGATCCGGGGAGCTGGTAGACGGGGTACATCGAGGCGGCCACCCCGGTGCCGACCAGCCAGCCACCGGCGGCCCGCCGGACCCCGGGAGTCGGGTCCCGGCCGGCCCAGCCGAACCGGCGAGCGCCCTCACGCAGGCAGGCCACCAGGTTGCGGGTGGAGAACGGCCGGTCCAGCTCGGGATCGAGCGGCGGTTCGTTGGCGATCCGGAACTCGACCGGATCCTGCCCGCAGGCGATCGCCATCTCGTCCATCGCCGACTCCAGCGCGTACATCCCCGGGGCCTTGCCCGGGGCGCGCATGATCGTCGGTACCGGCACGTCGAGCCGGACCATCCGGTGCGTGGTACTGCGGTGCGGCGCCGCGTACATCACCCGGGTCGGTGTGGCGGTCTGCTCGGCGAACTCCTTGTGCCGCGCGGTCTGCTGCACCACCTCGTGGCCGATCGCGACCAGCCGGCCGTCCGGGCCGGCACCGAGCCGGACCCGCTGTACCGACGGGGTGCGGTAGCCGACCTGGGAGAACATCTGCTGCCGGGTGAGCGCGAGTTTCACCGGACGGCCGGGTACGGCGAACGCGGCCAGCACCGCGAGCACCACGTCCGGATGGGTGTGCAACTTGCCGCCGAACGCGCCGCCGACGTGCGGCGAGACGATCCGGATCCGCTCCGGGTCGAACCCGAGGAGGGTGGCCAGCGACTCGCGCAGCCGGTGCACGCCCTGGGTGCCGACGTGCAGGGTGAGCCGGTCGTCGGCCCACTGGGCGATGGTGGAGTGCGGCTCCAACTGGGCGTGCTGATACCAGGCCGTGGTGTAGGTGGCGTCCAGGCGTACCGCCGCGTCGGCCAGCGCCGTCTCCGGGTCGCCGAGCACGCTGTCGGTGGCGAACCCGCCGTTGAGCACCTCCGGGGCGTACCGGTCCGGATGGTCGGCCCGCAGTACGACGTCGTGCGGGCTGGCCTGGTAGTCCACCCGGACCAGACCGGCGGCCCGACGGGCGGCCTCGGAGGTCTCCGCCACCACCCCGGCGACGAACTGCCCCCGGTACGCCACCTCGGGCGTTTGCAGGATCACCATCTCGGGGTCGTCGAACGAGGCGACCCGGGCGGCGTTCTCGTGGGTCAGCACGGTCAGCACGCCCGGCTCGGCCAGCGCCGCCGAGGTCTGCACCGCGACGACCCGGCCCGCCGCGACGGTGGCCTGCACCGGAAACAGATAGGCCGGCCGGTCGACGGGGTGCTCGAAGGCGTACCGGGCGGTCCCGGTGACCTTCGCCGGCCCGTCGAACCTGTCCAGCGGAGTGCCGATGGCCCGGACCGGCATTGTCTTCCCGTCCACACCTGCAATGTATGTAAGGAAGTGTCCCGACCCACCCGCTTCGGTGGAAGTCGAGCCGGATGCCGACCGGCGCCACCCGCGCCATTGCCGGCCGCCACCGGCGGCCGCGCCGCTGCCGGTTCAGCTTCGGCGCAGCTCAGCGCCGCCGCCGGTCAGCTTCGGCGCAGCTCAGCGCCGCCGCCGGTCAGCTTCGGCGCAACACCGCCAGGAACATCGCGTCGGTGCCGTGCCGGTGCGGCCAGAGCTGCACCGTCGGGCCGTCGCCGAGGCCGGGCATCCCGGCCGGCAGCAGCGGGCGGGCGTCGACGAAGTCGACCGGTACCCCGGAGCGCCGGGCCGCCTCGGTGACCGAGACGTGCGTCTCCACCACGTGCGGCGAGCAGGTCACGTACGCCACCACCCCGCCCGGACGGACCGCCCGGAGCGCGGCGCCGAGCAGCTCCCGCTGCAACCGGGTCAGCGCCGGCAGGTCGGAGGGCTGGCGGCGCCAGCGGGACTCCGGACGCCGCCGCAACGAGCCGAGACCGGTGCAGGGCGCGTCGACGAGTACCCGGTCGAAGGAGTCCTCCGGCAGGTCCGGGTCACGCCCGACGGTGCGCCCGTCGACGTTGAGCACGGTCACCGGCAGCCCGCGTACGGCCTGGGAGACCAGTCGGGCCCGGTGCTCGGCCACCTCGACCGCGGTCAGCGAGGCCCCCCGCTGGGCGGCGAGCGCGCCGAGCAGGCCGGACTTGCCACCCGGCCCGGCACAGAGGTCGAGCCACCGTTCGTCGGTACCCTCGACCTCGGCGGCGATGAGCGCGGCGGCCACCAGTTGGGAGCCCTCGTCCTGGACGTGCGCCCGGCCGTCGGCGAGCACCGCCAGCTCGCCCGGCGCTCCCCCGGCCAGGTAGACGGCGTACGGCGAGAAGGCGCCCGGCGCGCCGCCCACCTCGTCGGCGACCTCGACCGCGTCCGCCCGGCCCGGCCGGGCGCAGAGGTGCACCGGCGGCCGCTGGTTGTCCTCGATCAGCAGTCGGGTGGTCTCCCCCAGGTCTCCGCCGAGCGCCTCGGAGAAGGCCCGCACGATCCACTCCGGATGGCTGTAGGTAAGGGCCAGGTGCCCGATCGGGTCGGTCTCGGCCGACGGGGCCAGCTCGGCCAGCCAGGTGTCGAGGTCCTTGCCGGCGACCTCCCGCAGCACGGCGTTGGTGAAGCCGGCCGCGCCCGGTGCGAGGGAACGGACCAGGTCGACCGTTGAGGAGACGGCGGCGTGCGCCGGGACCCGGGTGTAGAGGATCTGGTAGGCGCCGAGCCGCAGCGCGTCCCGGGGCTGCGGGTCGATCCGCGCGACGTCCCGGCCGGCGGCGGCGGTGAGGATCGCGTCCAGGGTGCCCCGGACCCGCAGCGTGCCGTAGGTCAGCTCGGTCGCGAAGGCCGCGTCCCGGCCGTGCAGCCGCCGGTCGCGCAGGATGCCCGGCAGGACGAGGTTGGCGTACGCGTCGTCCCGGTGCACCGCCTCGATCGCCTCGTACGCCGCCTGCCGTGGCAGGTCGACCGCCGGCCGTGCCGCCCGGGGCGGACGCCGGTCCCGGTCCCACTGGCCCGCGCCCCGGCCGCCCCGGTCGGCGCCGCCCTGTCCGGTACGCCCCCGGGGGGCGTCCCGCCGCTGGTCGTCGCGCCGCTGGTCGTCCCGCTGCCGGTCGGTGCCGCCCTGCGCACGGTCCTCGCGTCCCCGGTCGGCTCCGGCCCGTGCGGTGCCGCCGACCTGTCCGGTACGTTCGCTCACCCGAAGTGCTCCCCACCGGCGACCCGTACGCCCCGGGCCCAGTCCGGTGCCGGCATCGCGCGCTTGCCGGCCGCGCGTACCTCGCCCAACTCCACCGGGGTGCTGGCGGTACCGGCCAGCACCCGGCCGCGCTCGACCAGCAACTCGCCGGGCTTGAGATCGGGACCGTTGCCGACCGGCCGCACCGGACCCAGCTTCACCCGGTCGCCCCGGAACCGGGTCCAGGCACCGGGCGCCGGAGTAGCGGCCCGGATCCGCCGGTCCACCGCGAAGGACGGCTCCGACCAGCGCACCTCACCGTCGGCGACGGTCAGCTTCGGCGCCAGCGAGACCCCGTCGGCGGGCTGCGGCACCGCGTGCGCGGTGCCCTGCCCGATCGCGTCGAGCACGGCGACCAGCAGGCCGCTGCCGCTGGCGGCGAGGCGCTCCAGCAGGTCACCGGCGGTGTCGGTGGGCCGGATCTCCTCGGTCACGGTGCCGAAGACCGGCCCGGTGTCCAGCCCGGCCTCCAGTTGGAAGACGCTGGCGCCGGTGACCTGGTCGCCGTGCAGCACCGCGTGCTGCACCGGCGCGGCACCGCGCCAGGCGGGCAGCAGCGAGAAGTGCAGGTTGACCCAGCCGTACGCCGGGATCTCCAGTGCCTCGGGTGGCACCAGCGCGCCGTAGGCGACCACCGGTACGCACTCCGGGGCGAGCTGGCGCAGCCGGTCGAGGAACTCCGGCTCCCGGGGCTTGGCCGGGGTCAGCACCTCGATGCCACGCTCGTCGGCCCAGGCCCCGACGGGTGACCGGGCCAGCCCCCTGCCGCGACCGGCCGGGGCGTCCGGCCGGGTGACCACGGCCAGCAGTTCGTGTCCGGAGGCGGCGATGGCGTCCAGGCTGGGCAGGGCGACGGCCGGGGTACCGGCGAAGATCAGGCGCACCGGCCGGGTCACCGACCCAGGCCGAACGGGCTGGCGGAGCGCTCCGAGCCGCCCAGCCCCAGCTTGGCGGCGAGGCCCTGGCGCCGGTTGGCCGGCGGGTCGTGCGGGCTGACCTTGATCACCGGCGGGGCGTCCTGGTCGTACCAGTCCGCCTGCCGGATCGCCTTCATCGCCTCCTTGCGCCCCTCGGCGTCGAGGCGGTCGAGGAAGAGCACTCCGTCGAGGTGGTCGGTCTCGTGCTGCACACACCGGGCCATCAGGCCGGTGCCGACGATCTGCATCGGGTCGCCGTACTCGTTGAAGCCCTTGGCGACCACGTTGAGCCGGCGCTTGGTGTCGAAGTAGAGCCCGGGGATGGAGAGGCAGCCCTCCGGGCCGTCCTGCTCGTCTTCGTCCGGGAACTCCAGTACCGGGTTGACCAGGTGTCCGAGCACGTCGTCGACGTCGAAGGCGAACACCCGCAGGCCCACGCCGAGCTGCGGCGCGGCCAGGCCGGCGCCGTTCTGCTCCCGCATCGTGTCGGTCAGGTCGGCGACCAGTTTGCGCAGCTCGGCGTCGAAGTCGACGACCGGTTCGGCCGGGGTGCGCAGCACCGGGTCCCCGAAGAGACGGATGGGCTGGACGGTCACGCGGGACGGCTCCTTCACGGATGGGATCGGTGGTGCCGTACCCAGTCTACGGGCGGACCAGGGGGACGACCGGTGCGCCGGCCCCCCGCCGGAGCCGGAGAGTACGACCGCAGGTTCGGCGCGAGCCGGTCGTGACGTCGGTCACGGCGCGGGGCGGGCCGCCCGGTGGGACGGGACGGTGCCGAGGGGCGGGCGACGGATCAGGGTTGGGTGCCCGGCTCGCCGGCCAGTACGGTGTCGGTGCGCTCGAGGATGTGCTCGGGGAGCGGAAGCTGGGTGCCGTGCGCGGCGTCCCAGTCGTAGATCACGCTCAGCCCGACCTCGGCCCGGAAGTACTCGATCGCGCTGAGCCCGCCGACCACGTGCTCGTCGCACTCGGCGACGAGTTGCCCCGGCACCAGCTTGAAGCCGTTGCGCAGCGCCGCACTGAGCCGGCGGTGGCCGTCGACCACGAAGAACTTCTCGCCGGTGTAGCCGATCCGCAGCGGCTCCAGCGCCTCCTCGCCCGCCTGTCCGACCTGGGCGACGAAGTCCGTCTCCCAGAGGCCGCGCAGCCCCTGGATCTCCTGGGTGGGGTAGATCCGGGCCGGGTCGAGCAGCAGCAGCGGCGGGGACTCCCGAAGGATCTGCTGGCCGAAGGAGCCCTCGTAGGCGGCGATGACGTGCTCGACCACCTCGTCCGCCGACGCCTTGGTGGTGTCGCAGATCAGGTCGTAGTTGCGCAGCTTCGCCTTGTCGACGCCGTACCGGACCAGGAAGCGGTTCCGCTCGCTCTCGCTGCGTTCGTGCAGCTTGGCCCGGGCCTCCTCGATCGAGGTGTAGCTCTCCGCCGGCCCGGACGGCCGGGCGAGCACCCGGCGGGCCGCCTCGGTCGGCTCGGTGATCATATGGATCTTGAGCGCGTCCTTGAAAAAGTGCCAGGCGAGCCGGCTGTCGACGATCAACTGCTCACCGGAGTCGGCGATGTCCTGCTGGAGCTGGTCGACGTAGCCGTCGACCGCCTGGTCCAGCTCGGCGTGCAGGTTGAGCTGGAGCGCGGTCATCTTCCGCTGCTGGGCCATCTCCCGATAGAGGTCGCCGACGCTGACCCGGCGCAGACCGAGTCGTTTGGCCAGCTCGATGGAGACGGTGCTCTTACCGCTGCCAAGGTCACCGTTCAGGACGATCGACTGCCGACCGGTCACGACCTACCCACCCCTGATCCCAGGTTATTCAAGATCAATAGTTGAACGCCGAACCGGCGCGGTCACTCTCCGTCACGCCTCTCGCGTGGAGCATGAGGGGCGATGGTATCACCCGGATCTCCGACCACAGGTCGGACTCTGAGTGCGCCCCCTACGGATACCCACTGCGGACCGTAGTCGAAACAACCCTCCGTGTCGGCTTCTCGGTCGGTACCCGGTCAGAAGGCGTCGATCGATTCCACCGTCGTCAATCGGTACCCGTCAGAAGATGTCCTGCGGGTCGACCTGGACCCGGACCGGCTGGCCGGCCTTGCGGGCCGTGCGGAGCGCGGCCGCCTCGTGCAGGGCGGCGGCCAGCGCGGCGGCCTGGGACCGGGGCACCCGGATCAGCATCCGCTCCTGTCCCTCCGGGGCCGGCACCGGACCGAGCACCTCGGCGGCCGGCGGCAGCCGGGCCTCGTCGAGCAGTTCCGCCACCGCCGCCGCCACCCCGGTCAGGCTGGCCATCCGGGCGGCCGGCGGGAAGCCCAGCTCCCGCCGCTCGGCCAGCTCCCGGCCGGCGAACCAGCCCGGATCCCAGCGCAGCAGCGCCTGCACCGGCGCCAGCGACCCGTCCGCGACCACCACCACCCGGCCGCCGGCGGCACCGGGCCGGGCCAGCGCCGCCGCCGCCAGCCAGCGCCGCAGCGCCTCCTCCCCGGCCCGCAGGTCCGCCCGGGTCAGCAGCGCCCAGGAGTCCAGCAGCAGCACCGCGCCGTAGCCGCCGTCGGCCACCGGCTCGGCACCGGGCGTCGCGATCACCAGGCCCGCGTCGCCGGGCACGGAACGCAGCACCTCCTCCCGCCCCGAGGTCCGCACCGGCACGCCCGGAAACGCCCGGCCCAGCTCCTCGGCGGTACGCCGGGCACCCACCACCGCCGCCCGGAGCCGGTGCCCGCCGCACTGTGGGCAGGCGTATCCGGCGGTCACCCGGGCGCACCACCGGCAGGCCGGAGGGGCGCCGGCCGAGCGCAGGGCGAGTGGACCGGAGCAGTGCGGGCAGCGGGCCGGCGCCCGGCACTGCGCGCAGGCCACCGCCGGCAGGTAGCCCCGCCGGGGCACCTGGACGAGTACCGGCCTGTCGGCCTGCAACGCCGCCCGGGCCGCGTCCCAGGCCAGGCTCGGCAGCCGGGCCGAGGCCGCGCCGGGATCACGGGCCAACTGCGGGTCGTCGCCGGTCGGGGTGATCCTCGGGGTACGCGACCGCAGCGTCGACCGGTCCGCCACGATCTCCCGCGCCCAGCCGGTCTCGACCAGCAGCCGCGACTCGGCGGTGCGGGCGTACCCGCCGACCAGCACCGCGGCGTCGCCGAGCCGCGCCCGGGTGAGCAGTACCTCCCGGGCGTGCGGGTACGGCGCCCGGGGCTCGGCGTGCAGGTCGTCGCCGTCGTCCCAGATCGCCACCAGTCCGAGGTCGGCGACCGGGGCGAACATCGCCGCCCGGGTGCCGATCACCACCGGCACCCGACCCCGGCAGGCGGCGAGGAAGGCCCGGTACCGCCGCGCCGGCCCGAGCGCCGCGGAGAGCGCCACGTGCCGCCCGGCGCCGAGCAGCCCGGTCAGCGCGGCGTCGAGTCGTTCCAGGTCGCGGGCGTCGGCCACCACCGCCACCACGCCCCGGCCGCCGCGTACGGTGGCCGCCGCCGCCTCCGCGAACCGGGTCGCCCAGTCCTCGCCGGGCAGCGCCGACCAGACCGCCCGGGGCGCCCGACCGTCGGCCAGGGCCCGCAGGAACCCGGGTCCGGCCGGATAGTCCCGCCAGCCCGCCTCGACGGGCCCGTCGGCGCCGACCAGCCCCTCGGCCCCGTCCGGAGTCGATCCGGCCAGTCCACCGACACCGTCCGGAACCGCTCCGGCCGGTTCGTCGGGACCCTCCGGAACCGCTCCGGCCGGTACCGCCGCCACGGGTTCCGGCCCGGTGTCGTCCACCGCCGGTGCCGGTTCCGGCGTGGCATGGGGGCCGGTCGACGGGGGCGGCGCGGTGGGCGGGGCGGCCTCGCGCTCGACCCGGGCGTGCCGGGGCGGGACGGCCAGCCGCAGCACGTCGGCGAGGTTGCCGGCGTACCGGTCGGCGACCGCCCGGGCCAGCCGGGCGATCTCCGGGGTCAGCACCGGCTCCGGCGAGACGACCCGCTCCAGGTAACTCAGCCGGCCCTCGTGGGCGGAGAGTTCGGCCCGGTCCAGCAACCAGCCGTCGACGAGCTGGCCGGCGAACCGCACCCGCACCCGGGTGCCCGGCCGGGCCTGGTCGGCGAGGTCGGCCGGGACCAGGTAGTCGAAGGGCCGGTCCAGGTGGGCCAGTGGCACGTCCACGCAGACGCGAGCGACCGGCAGCCCAGGTGCGGGCTGCCGGTCGCTGCGCTTGCTGGTGGTCAGGCTCCCGCGGCCGACTTGAGGTCGGCGGCGCGGTCCGTGTTCTCCCAGGTCAGGTCGGGCAGCTCACGGCCGAAGTGACCGTAGGCGGCGGTCTGCCGGTAGATCGGGCGGAGCAGGTGCAGGTCCCGGATGATGGCTGCCGGCCGGAGGTCGAAGACCTCGCCGACCGCCCGCTCGATCCGGTCCACCGGCACGTTCTCGGTGCCGAAGGTCTCGATGAAGAGGCTCACCGGGTGCGCCTTGCCGATCGCGTACGCGACCTGGACCTCGCAGCGCTCGGCCAGCCCGGCGGCCACCACGTTCTTCGCCACCCAGCGGGTCGCGTACGCGGCCGAGCGGTCGACCTTGGACGGGTCCTTGCCGGAGAACGCCCCACCGCCGTGCCGGGCGTACCCGCCGTAGGTGTCGACGATGATCTTGCGGCCGGTCAGCCCGGCGTCGCCCATCGGCCCGCCGATCTCGAACCGGCCGGTCGGGTTGACC
Source organism: Plantactinospora veratri (assembly GCF_036421995.1). Taxonomy (NCBI): domain Bacteria; kingdom Bacillati; phylum Actinomycetota; class Actinomycetes; order Micromonosporales; family Micromonosporaceae; genus Plantactinospora; species Plantactinospora veratri. Next base: position 38,840 of record NZ_JAZGQL010000023.1, on the reverse strand, counting down.
AGCAGCCGGTAGCCGTCGATGTCGAGGCCCAGCTCCTCCAGCTCCGGGGCGATGACGTGCTCGCGGATGTCCGGGGTGAGCAGCGACTCCAGCGAGATGTCGGCGGCGTGCTGGCTGGAGACGACGACCGTGTCGAGCCGGACGGGGCGCAGCCCGTCGTATTCGATCGTGACCTGGGTCTTGCCGTCCGGCCGCAGGTACGGGATGGTCCCGTCCTTGCGGGTGGCGGAGAGCCGCCGGGCCAGCCGGTGCGCCAGGGCGATCGGCAGCGGCATCAGCTCGGGCGTCTCCGAGCAGGCGAAGCCGAACATCATGCCCTGGTCACCGGCGCCCTGGGCGTCCAGCGCGCTCTCCGACGAGCCGGAGCGCAGCTCGATGGCGCTGTCCACACCCTGGGCGATGTCCGGCGACTGCGAGCCGATCGACACGCTGACGCCGCAGGAGGCGCCGTCGAAGCCCTTCTTCGACGAGTCGTAGCCGATGCCGAGGATCGTCTCGCGGACGATCGCCGGAATGTCGGCGTACGCCTTCGTGGTCACCTCGCCCGCGACGTGCACCTGGCCGGTCGTGATGAGAGTTTCGACCGCGACCCGGCTACGCGGATCCTGGTCCAGCAGCGCGTCGAGGATGCCGTCGCTGATCTGGTCAGCGATCTTGTCCGGGTGGCCTTCCGTGACCGACTCCGAGGTGAACAAGCGACGTACCACGGTGCTCCTAAAGATCTCGAATTCAGTTAACGCGGCAGTGTAGTCACGGCCGCCTGGTCCCCTGACCGTGCCCGGTAAGCGTGCTACCCGGTCATGACAGCCCGGTTAAGCGCGTTACTACCAGATCCCAGACGCCGTCGGCGAGATCTTCCTTGGATTGCTCGGGAAACGCTGTCGTCGAACCGTCAGCACCGAGCACGACGGCGGTGTTGTGGTCGGCACCGAACACCTTGTCTGGGCCGACCTCGTTGACCACGATCAGGTCGGCGCGCTTGCGGCTCAGCTTGGCCCGGGCGTTCGCCTCCGCGTCGCTGGTCTCGGCGGCGAAGGCGACCAGCACCTGCTCCGGCCGCCGGCGCTGGCCCAGCTCGGCCGCGATGTCGGGATTGGCCACCAACTCGACGGTGAGCGCGTCGCCCCGGTCCGACTTCTTGATCTTGTTGGGCGCGTACGTCGCCGGCCGGAAGTCCGCCGGTGCCGCCGCCATCACCACCGCGTCGGCCGTCTCGGCCGCCTCCAGGGTGGCCTTGCGCAGCTCCTCGGTCGTGGAGACCCGGACCACGTCCGCCCCGGCCGGGTCCGGCAGCGCTACGTTCGCGGCGACCACCGTCACCTGGGCGCCCCGGGCCACCGCCGTCCGGGCGAAGGCGTAGCCCTGCTTCCCCGACGACCGGTTGCCGAGGAACCGCACCGGGTCCAGCGGCTCGCGGGTGCCACCGGCGGTGACCACCACCCGGCGGCCGGCCAGGTCCCGGGGCTCCGCGACGCCGCGGGCGAGCACCCGGCGGGACAGCGCGAAGATCTCGGCCGGGTCGGGCAGCCGGCCCTTGCCGGTGTCGACGCCGGTCAGCCGGCCGCTCGCCGGCTCGATCACCAGGACGCCGCGGCGACGCAGCGTCACGACGTTCTGCACCGTCGCCGGGTGTTCCCACATCTCGGTGTGCATCGCCGGGGCGACCACCACCGGGCAGCGGGCGGTCAGCAGGGTGTTGGTGAGCAGGTCGTCGGCGAGACCGTGCGCGGCCTTGGCCAGCAGGTCGGCCGTTGCCGGGGCGACGACCACCAGGTCGGCGGCCTGGCCGAGGCGGACGTGCGGCACCTCGTGCACGTCGGCCCAGACGTCGTCGGCGACCGGCTGGCCGCTCAACGCCGCCCAGGTCGGCGCGCCGACGAAGCGCAGCGCGGAGGCGGTCGGCACGACCCGGACCCGGTGCCCCGACTCGGTGAAGAGCCGAAGCAGCTCACAGGCCTTGTAGGCGGCGATGCCACCGCCCACCCCGAGAACGACCGCGGTCATCGCCGACGCCCGGACGACCCTACGGCTGGTCGGTCGGCTCGGCGGTGAGCAGACCGGCGTTGATCTCCCGCATCGCGATCGAGAGCGGCTTCTCCTGCGGGGTGGTCTCCACCAGCGGGCCGACGTACTCCAGCAGGCCCTCGCCGAGCTGGCTGTAGTAGGCGTTCACCTGGCGGGCGCGCTTGGCGGCGAAGATCACCAGGGCGTACTTCGAGGTGGTCTTCTCAAGCAGCTCGTCGATCGGCGGGTTGGTGATGCCTTCGGGACTGGCGATGGATCCCACGGGGATAAACCTCGGTGTCTTCTCGACCGCCGGGCGCGGCGGTCAGGTCGGAGTTGGCTCAGGTCTGTGCCCGCCTCGAATCCGCGTCGACCGTGTCGGCAGCACTCGGGTCGGTTTCCCGCGTCGGCGTTGCCTCAGGTCGGCGTCAGAAAGGACGAACCGAGCAAGCTTACCAGTTCATCCGCAGCACGCCCGAGCACGTCGTTCACGACCGTGGCGTCGAATTCGCGACCGGCCGTGTCGGCGTCGGACCGGGTCGGGGCCAGGTAGACCATTCGGGCCTGCGGCATCGCCGCCCGCACCTGGTACGCGCCGCGCAGGTCGATCGGGAGCAGCACCGGTTGGCCGGCCGACAGCCGGATCCGTACCGGCTCGCGGGGCGTGCCGTACCGGTGGACGCCGATCTCCGACCACTCCAGCAACTGCCCGCCGTCGAGTAGCCGGCCGAATTCGGCCCGGTCGAGGAAGCGGTAGTGCACCCCGTCGATCTCGTACCGCCGACGGGGGCGGGTGGTCACCGGGACCGGGAGCCACAACCGGGGCGACCGGGACCGGACAAGTTCCGTCACGCTGTCCTTGCCGGCCCCGGAGGGACCGGCAAGGACCGTGAGACGAGCCGCTGGGCGGACATCGTCATGCGTACCCACTGCTTGTTTCTACACGGCGAGTGGAACTAGTTCGCCGAGAATTCTCCAAGCAGTGCCTTGCGCTGCTGCTCACCGAGGCCACGGAGGCGACGGCTGTCGGCGATCTTGAGCTTCTCCATGATCTGGGTGGCCCGGATCTTGCCGATTCCCGGCATGGCCTGAAGTACGGCCGATACCTTCAGCTTGCCGACCACGTCGTCCGACTCCGCACGGTCGAGGACGGCGGCGAGGTTGGTCTTGCCCTGCTTGAGCTCTTCCTTGAGCTTCGCCCGGGCCTTGCGGATCTCCGCGGCCTTCTCCAGCGCGGCTGCGCGCTGTTCGGGGCTCAGTTGGGGGAGCGGCACCAGTTCTCCTCAGGTCCCTATCGCGACGGGCGGGACGCGCCGTCGCATCTGTGAAACGTGGTGTGCCTGGCAACCAAAGGGGTATGTGGTTCCCAGCGCCGGGAAAACTAGCGGCCAACGGAGGTTTCGGCAACGTGGGCACGCCATGATCATGTCAGCGTAACCGTGAGATCACTGACCGCCGCCGGTCAGCGCGGCCCGGCAATCGGCCAGCGCCCGCTCCGCGGCGGCCCGCAACGCGGCGGGCTCGGGACCCGCCCCGAGCACCTCCCGGGAGTACGACGGAAGCACCCGACGAAGCTCGTCGCCGAAGACCGTACGCAGGTCGTCGGCGCGTCCGCCCTGCGCGCCGAGGCCCGGGGCGAGCAGTGGTCCGCCCACTCCGGAGAGGTCGTGTCCGGTCTCGCCGATGGTGGCGCCGACCACCAGCCCGAAGCTGCCCAGCGGCTCCGCACCCGCATTGAGCTGCGAAATCTCTTCAATGATCGTTTGCGCGACGGTGCGCCCGTCCGCACCGACGGCGCGCTGGACGCTGGCGCCCTCGGGGTTGGAGGTGAGCGCCAGCACGAAGACGCCGCCGCCGTGCTTGCGCGCCGTGTCGAACATCGGGGCGAGCGAGCCGACCCCCAGGAAGGGGCTCGCGGTGACCGCGTCGACATACATCGGGCTGGATGGATCCAGGTACGCGTCGGCGTACGCGGCGACCGTGGAGCCGATGTCGCCGCGCTTGACGTCAAGCAGAACGAGCGCGCCGGCACCCCGCAACTGTCGGATAATTGACTCAAGTACGCCGACCCCGCGCGAGCCGAACCGCTCGAAAAACGCCGACTGCGGCTTGACCACCGCGACCCGGTCGCCGAGCGCCTCGACCACCGTCTCGGCGAACCGGGCCAGCCCGTCGACATCGTCGCGCAGCCCCCACCGGCTCAGCAGCGCGGGATGGGGATCGATGCCGACGCAGAGCGGCCCGCGCTCCGCCATCGCCCGGTGCAGTCGACTGCCGAAGGTCTCCATTCGCCTCTCCTCTCCGCCAGCGCCATGACCATCTGTCATGTCGCCGCGACCAACTGTCACGTCCCCGGTCGGCCGGTTCCGCCCCGCCCGCCTACCGCCTCGGGCGGATGGACTTCGGACGGCTCCGCCGCGCGTCGCCCCGCCCGGCGGCCCGACTCGTCCGGTCAGCCGGCCTGGGCGGCCGCGCCGATCGCCGCACAGATCAGCGCCAGGTCGTCCTCCCCGGTGACGTACGGCGGCATCGTGTAGATCAGGTCCCGGAACGGGCGCAGCCAGACCCCGTACGCCGCCGCGGCCTCGGTCGCCGCCGACATCTTCACGTCGTGGTCGAGTTGCACCACGCCGATCGCACCCAGCACCCGGACGTCGACCACCCCTGCGGCGCCCCGTAACGGCGCCAGGCCGGCCGAGAGCCCCGCGGAGATCCTCGACACGTCCACCGCCCAGTTTCCGGCCTCCAGCAGCCCGAGAGAGGCGTTTGCGACCGCACAGGAAAGCGGGTTCCCCATGAAGGTCGGGCCGTGCGCCAGTACCCCGGTCGCGGAGATGCCCTCGGCGACCCCCGGGGTGCAGAGCGTGGCGGCCAGGCTCAGGTAGCCACCGGTGAGCGCCTTGCCCAGACACATCACGTCCGGGGTCACCCCCGCGTGGTCCGCCGCGAAGAGCGCGCCGGTCCGGCCGAAGCCGGTGGCGATCTCGTCGAAGATCAGCACGATGTCGTGCGCGGTGCAGACCTCGCGGAGCAGCCGCAGGTACTCCGGGTTGTGGAAGCGCATCCCCCCGGCCCCCTGCACCACCGGTTCGACGATCACCGCGGCGAGTTCGCCGGCATGCCGGTGCAGCGCGTCGGCGAGCGCGGTCGCGTACCCGGGGTCGACCGGGGCGGCGAAGCCGGGCGGCGGCTCGGCGGCGAAGACCTGCCGGGGCAGTACGCCGGTCCAGAGCGAGTGCATCCCGCCGACCGGGTCGCAGACGCTCATCGGATGGAAGGTGTCCCCGTGGTAGCCACCCCGCCAGGTGGCCAGCCGGTGCCGCTGGGGCCGGCCCCGGCCCCGCTGGTACTGCAACGCCATCTTGACCGCCACCTCGACCGAGACCGATCCGGAGTCGCAGAGGAAGACGTGTTCCAGGCCGGGCGGGGTGATCTCGACCAGGGTGCCGGCCAGCCGGACGGCGGGCTCGTGGGTCAGCCCGCCGAACATCACGTGGCTCATCCGGCCGAGCTGGTCGGTGACGGCGGCGTCCAGCACCGGATGCCGGTACCCGTGGATCGCCGCCCACCACGACGACATGCCGTCGACGAGTTCCCGGCCGTCGGCCAGGCGCAGCCGGACCCCCTCGGCGCTCTGCACGACGAAGGGGTCGGTGCTGGCCGGCATCGGGGCGTACGGGTGCCAGACGTGTGCCCGGTCGGCCGTGACGATCTCCTCCGGGGTCACCGCCGCTCCCCCGGTCCCGCTGTGGCGGCCTCCCCGAGGCTCACGGCCGGCTCGCCCGGGCGACCGCGCGGACCAACCCCGGCCCGCCGTAGACGAAGCCGGTGTAGAGCTGCACCAGGCTGGCTCCGGCGTCCAGCAGCGCGGCGCCGTCCGCCGGGTCGAGGATGCCGCCGACCCCGACCACCGGCAGCGCCCCGCCGGTCTCGCGGCGCACGAAGGAGACCACCTCGCGGGTACGCGCGGTCAGCGGCCGCCCGGAGAGCCCGCCCGCCTCACCGGCCCGGTGCGCGTCGGACGGGGCGATCCCGTCCCTGCCCAGCGTGGTGTTGGTGGCGATCACCCCGGCGGCGCCCCGGTCCAGGCAGACCGCCAGCAGCTCGGCGATGGCCGGCTCGGTCAGGTCCGGGGCGATCTTGACCAGGACCGGCTTCTCCCCGACCAGGGCGGTCAGCAGCGCGTCGAGGTGCGCCCGGTCCTGCAACGCCCGCAACCCCGGCGTGTTCGGTGAGGAGACGTTGACCGCGAAGTAGTCGCCGTACGGCGCCAGCGCCCGGTACGAGGCGAGATAGTCGGCGACGGCGTCGTCCAGCGGGGTGACCTTGGACTTGCCCAGCGAGATGCCGAGCGGCACCCCCAGCGGCCGGCGCAGCGCGGCCAGCCGGGCGGCCAGCGCCTCGGCACCGGCGTTGTTGAAGCCCATCCGGTTGATCACCGCCGCGCTGGACGGCAGCCGGAACAGCCTCGGCCGGGGGTTGCCCGGCTGCGGGTGCGCGGTGACCGTACCCACCTCGACGAAGCCGAAGCCGAGCGCGGGCCAGGCCGGCAGCGCGGCACCGTCCTTGTCCATCCCGGCGGCCAGCCCGACCGGGTTGGGGAACCTGACCCCGAAGACGGTACGCGGGGCGGAGACGGCGTACCGGGCCCGCAGCACGGCCAGCGCGGCCGGGCTGCGGGAGAGCCCGGCCAGCCGGCGCAGGGTCCACTCGTGCGCGGTCTCGGCGTCACCGCCGCCGAGCCGGAACAGCACCGGCCGGACGATCCGGTCGAAGACCGCTCCCCCGCCCGTCGGGCGCCGCCCCTGCTCCGCCGTTGCCGTCGGCACGCTCACTCGCCGGCCCGCAGCGCCGCGTGCAGCTCCTGCAACGGCCGGACCGCCATGTCGCCGCGGATCAGCGCCTCGATCCCCATCACCGCCGCCGCCGCGCCGGGCACGGTGGTGATGCACGGGGTGTCCGCGCCGACCGCCGCGCTGCGGATCTCGTAGCCGTCGGAGCGGGCACTCGCGCCGGAACCCTGCGGCGTGTTGATCACCAGATCCACCTCGCCGGCCGCGATCAGCGAGACGGCGTCCGGCGAGTCGGCGCCCTCCTCGTAGTGCTTGCGGATCAGCGTGCAGGAGATGCCGTGCCGGCGCAGCACCTCACCGGTGCCGGTGGTGGCGACGATCTCGAAGCCGAGGTCGGCGAGGCGCTTGACCGGAAAGATCATGCCGCGCTTGTCCCGGTTGGCCACCGAGACGAAGACCTTCCCCCGGACCGGCAGCGAGCCGTACGCCGCCGCCTGCGACTTGGCGAAGGCGTGCCCGAAGGCGGTGTCGATGCCCATCACCTCGCCGGTGGACTTCATCTCCGGACCGAGCAGCGAGTCGATGCCCTTGCCGGTCGGGGTGCGGAACCGCTTGAACGGCAGCACCGCCTCCTTCACCGCCACCGGTGCGTCGACCGGCGTCGTCGTGCCGTCGCCGGTCGGCGGGAGCAGCCGCTCGGCGCGCAGCTCGGCGATGGTGGCGCCGAGCATGATCCGGGCGGCCGCCTTGGCCAGCGGCACCGCCGTCGCCTTGGAGACGAACGGCACGGTACGCGACGCCCGGGGGTTCGCCTCCAGCACGTAGAGGGTGTCGTCCTTGAGCGCGTACTGCACGTTGAGCAGGCCGCGCACCCCGATCCCCCGGGCGATCTGCACGGTGTAGTGGCGTACCGCCGCCAGGTGCGAGCTGGCCAGGGTGATCGGCGGCAGCGCGCAGGCCGAGTCGCCGGAGTGGATGCCGGCCTCCTCGATGTGCTCCATCACCCCGCCGACGTAGACCTCGCCGTCGGCGTCGCAGAGCGCGTCCACGTCGATCTCGATCGCGTCGTCGAGGAAGCGGTCGACCAGTACCGGATGGTCCGGCGAGATGTCGGTGGCCCGGGCGATGTACCCGCGCAGCGTCTCGTCGTCGTAGACGATCTCCATGCCCCGGCCGCCGAGCACGTACGAGGGCCGGACCAGCACCGGATAGCCGATCTCGGCGGCGATGCCCTGGGCCTCGGAGAAGGAGGTGGCGGTGCCGTGCGCCGGGGAGCGCAGCCCGGCCCGGTCCAGCAGCGCGCCGAACGCGCCCCGCTCCTCGGCCAGGTGGATCGACTCCGGGCTGGTGCCGACGATCGGCACCCCGGCGTCCTTGAGCCGCTGCGCCAGGCCCAGCGGGGTCTGCCCGCCGAGCTGCACGACCACGCCGACCACGCCCGGCCCGCCGGCCGCCCTGCCGGAGCTGTCCTCGGAGTGCCAGACCTCCAGCACGTCCTCGAAGGTCAGCGGCTCGAAGTAGAGCCGGTCGGCGGTGTCGTAGTCGGTGGAGACGGTCTCCGGATTGCAGTTGACCATCACCGTCTCGTAGCCGGCGCCTTCGACACCGGGACCGGACGCAGCGGCTGAGCCCAGCGGCGCGCTCCGCAGCGCCTGTACGGCGTGCACGCAGGAGTAGTCGAACTCGATGCCCTGGCCGATCCGGTTCGGCCCGGAGCCGAGGATCAGCACCTTGGGCCGGTCCGAGGCGGTCACCTCGGTCTCTTCCTCGTAGCTGCTGTAGTGGTACGGAGTACCGGCGGCGAACTCGGCGGCGCAGGTGTCCACGGTCTTGTAGACCGGGCGTACCCCGAGCCGGTGCCGGAGTGTCCGTACCCCGTCCTCGGCGGCCAGCTCCGGGCGGAGCGCCGCGAGCTGCCGGTCCGAGATGCCGGCCCGCTTGGCCCGCCGCAACAGCTCCTCGTCGAGTACGGCCGCGGCGACGATCTCGGCGCGCAGCTCGACCAGTCCGGCGATCTGGTCCAGGAACCAGGGGTCGATCCCGCCGGACGCCTCCGACACCTGCGCCACCGAGGCGCCGAGCCGCAGCGCCCGCTCGACGGTGTAGAGCCGCCCGTCGTGCGGGGTGCCCAGCGCCGCGAGGGTGTTCTCGCACGTGGCGCCGGCCGGGTCCGGCACGCTCCAGAAGCCGCCCTCCCTGGTTTCCATCGAGCGCATCGCCTTGTTCAGCGCCTCGGGGAAGTTCCGGCCCAGGCTCATCGCCTCGCCGACCGACTTCATCGTGGTGGTGAGTTCCTTGTCCGCCGCCGGGAACTTCTCGAAGGCGAACCGGGGGATCTTCACCACCACGTAGTCGAGGGTCGGCTCGAACGCGGCCGGGGTCTTCAGGGTGATGTCGTTCGGGATCTCGTCCAGGGTGTAGCCGACGGCCAGCTTCGCGGCGATCTTGGCGATCGGGAAGCCGGTCGCCTTGGAGGCCAGCGCCGACGAGCGGGAGACCCGGGGGTTCATCTCGATCACGACGAGCCGGCCGTCGCGCGGGTTGACCGCGAACTGGATGTTGCAGCCGCCGGTGTCCACCCCGACCTCGCGGAGCACCGCGATGCCGAGGTCACGCAGCCGCTGGTACTCCCGGTCGGTCAGGGTCATCGCCGGTGCGACGGTGACGCTGTCCCCGGTGTGCACCCCCATCGGGTCGACGTTCTCGATCGAGCAGACCACCACGACGTTGTCGTGCCGGTCCCGCATGAGTTCGAGTTCGTACTCCTTCCAGCCGAGCACGCTCTCCTCGATGAGTACCTCGTGCACCGGGCTGGCCGAAAGCCCTGCCCCGGCGATCCGTTCCAGGTCCTCGTCGGTGTGCGCCATCCCGGAGCCGAGGCCACCCATCGTGAACGACGGCCGGATCACCACCGGCAGGCCCAGTTCACCGACGGTCGCCCGGACCTCGTCCATCGAGTGGCAGACCCGGCTGCGCGGGGTCTCGCCGCCGGCCTTGGCGACGATCTCCTTGAAGAGCTGCCGGTCCTCGCCGCGCCGGATCGCGTCGATGTCGGCGCCGATCAGCTCGACGCCGTACTTGGCGAGCACCCCGGACTCGTGCAGCGCGACGGCGGTGTTCAGCGCGGTCTGGCCACCCAGGGTGGGCAGCAGCGCGTCGGGCCGCTCCTTGGCGATCACCAGCTCGACGAATTCCGGGGTGATCGGCTCGACGTAGGTGGCGTCGGCGAACTCCGGGTCGGTCATGATGGTCGCCGGGTTGGAGTTGACCAGGCTGACCCGCAGCCCCTCGGCGCGCAGTACCCGGCAGGCCTGGGTACCGGAGTAGTCGAACTCGCAGGCCTGGCCGATCACGATCGGCCCGGAGCCGATCACCAGTACGTGCTTGAGGTCTGTCCGCCTGGGCATCAGGAGCCCTTCTTCTCGATCAGTTCCGCGAAACGGTCGAAGAGGTAGTCCGCGTCGTGCGGGCCGGCCGCCGCCTCCGGGTGGTACTGCACGGTGAACGCGGGTACGTCCTTGGCCCGCAGCCCCTCGACCACGTTGTCGTTCAGGCAGACATGACTCACCTCGACCCCGCCGAAGTCGGTGTCGATCACCTGGTTCAGCGGCGCGTCGACCGCGAACCCGTGGTTGTGGCTGGTCACCTCGACCTTGCCGGTGGACTGGTCCAGCACCGGCTGGTTGATGCCCCGGTGCCCGTACCCCAGTTTGTAGGTGCCGAAGCCGAGCGCCCGGCCGAGGATCTGGCTGCCGAAGCAGATCCCGAAGAGCGGAACCTGCCGGCGCATCACCTCGCGGGCCAGCCCGGCCGGATGGTCGGCGGTGGCCGGGTCGCCCGGGCCGGGCGAGAAGAAGACCGCGTCGGCGCCGGTGGCCAGCAGGTCGTCGATGCTGGACGAGGCCGGCAGCACGTGCGTGGTGACCCCGCGCGCGGCGAGCCGGCGCGGCACGTTCCGCTTGATCCCCAGGTCGAGCGCGGCGACCGTGAACCGGTGCTCTCCCTCGGCCTGCACCACGTACGGTCGCGGCGTGGTCACCTCGGCGGAGAGGTCGGCCCCCTCCATCCGGGGTGCCTCGCGGACCCGGGCCAGCAGTTCGTCCGGGTCCTCGGTCAGGCTGGAGACCCCGACCCGCATCGCGCCGCGCTCGCGCAGGTGCCGGGTGAGCGCCCGGGTGTCCACCCCGGCGATCCCGACCACGCCCTCGGTGGCGAGCCGGTCCTCCAGGGCGCCGGTGGCCCGCCAGTTGGAGCCGATCCGGGCGGGGTCCCGGACGACGTACCCGGCCACCCAGATCCGGCCCGACTCGTCGTCCTCGGGGTTCACCCCGGTGTTGCCGATGTGCGGCGCGGTCTGCACCACCACCTGGCGGTGGTACGACGGGTCGGTCAGGGTCTCCTGGTAGCCGGTCATCCCGGTGTTGAAGACCGCCTCGCCGAAGGTCTCCCCCACGCTGCCGTACGCCTCGCCCCGGAAGGTCCGGCCGTCCTCCAGGACCAGGATCGCCGGTCGCCGCCGACCCATCACCGCACCGCCTTTCCGTCCAGTACCGTCGGCTCGCCGCGCAGGAAGGTCGCGACGATCCGGCCGGGCAGGGTGAGTCCGGCGTACGGGGTGTTCCAGCTGCGGCTGGCCTGCTCACCCGGGTCGATGGTGCGGCGGGCCGCCGGATCGACCAGGGTCAGGTTGGCCGGTACCCCGACTGCCGGGTCGCGGCCGTGCTCGACCAGCCCGGCGATCCGGGCCGGGGTCCGGGACATCCGCTCGGCGATCAGGTCCCACCGTTCGCCGAGTACGTCGAGCAGCACCGAGAGCGCCGTCTCCAGCCCGAGCATCCCCGGCCGGGCGTACGCCCACTCGCACTCCTTGTCCTCCAGCGCGTGCGGGGCGTGGTCGGTGGCGACGATGTCGACGATCCCCTCGACCAGCGCCTCGCGCAGCGCGGTGACGTCGGCGGCGGTCCGCAGCGGCGGGTTCACCTTGAACACCGGGTCGTAGCTGGCTGCCCGTTCGTCAGTGAGCAGCAGGTGGTGCGGGGTCACCTCGGCGGTGACCCGTACCCCGCGCTTCTTGGCGTGCCGGAGCACCTCGACGCTGCCGGCGGTGGAGAGGTGGCAGACGTGCAGCCGGCTGCCGACGTGCTCGGCCAGCAGCACGTCCCGGGCGATGATCGCCTCCTCGGCAACCGCCGGCCAGCCGGTCAGGCCGAGCCGGGTCGAGACCTCGCCCTCGTGCATCTGGGCGCCCTCGGTCAGTCGGGGCTCCTCGGCGTGCTGCGCGATGACCCCGTCGAACGCCTTGACGTACTCCAGGGCCCGGCGCATCAGCCGGGGGTCGGCGACGCAGTGCCCGTCGTCGGAGAAGATCCGCACCCGCGCGGCCGACTCGGCCATCGCGCCCAGCTCGGCCAGGTGCTGGCCGGCCAGCCCGACGGTGACGGCGCCGATCGGCTGCACGTCGACCAGTCCGGCCTCGCGGCCGAGCCGCCAGACCTGCTCGACCACCCCGGCGGTGTCGGCGACCGGCGAGGTGTTCGCCATCGCACAGACGGCGGTGTAGCCCCCCAGCGCCGCCGCCCGCGAGCCGGACTCGACCGTCTCGGCGTCCTCCCGGCCCGGTTCCCGCAGGTGCGTGTGCAGGTCGACCAGGCCGGGCAGCGCGACCAGCCCGTCACCGTCGACCACCCGCGCCCCACGGGCGGCCAGGCCCCGGCCCATCTCGGCCACCACGCCGCCGGTGAGCAGCAGGTCGGTCGGCTCGGCGCCGACCACCCGCACGCCCCGGATCAGGTACGCGGCTTCCGGATCACCTCCGGCGGTGTACTCGGTCATCACTTCATTCCCCCCAGCAGCAGGTACAGGACGGCCATCCGGACGGAGACGCCGTTGGTGACCTGTTCGACGATCGTGGAGCGGGGCGAGTCGGCCACCTCGGGCGCGATCTCCATCCCGCGGTTCATCGGACCCGGGTGCATCACGATGGCGTGGTCCGGCAGCCGGGCCATCCGGGGCCCGTCGAGCCCGTACCGCCGGGCGTACTCCCGGGCGGACGGGAAGTAGGAGTCGGCCATCCGCTCCCGCTGCACCCGCAGCATCATCACCACGTCCGAGGTGGGCAGCACGGCGTCGAGGTCGTACGACACCTCGGTGCCGGGCGCCAGCGCCGTGCCGATGTCGACCGGGATCAACGTCGGCGGGCCGACCAGGGTCACCTTGGCACCCAGGGTGGCCAGCAGCAGCACGTTGGAGCGGGCGACCCGGCTGTGCAGCACGTCACCGACGACCGCGACGGAGAGCCCGGCGACCCGCCCCAGCCGGGACCGCATCGTGTACGCGTCCAGCAGTGCCTGGGTCGGGTGCTCGTGGGTGCCGTCCCCGGCGTTGAGCACCGAGCCCTCGACCCAGTTGGCGAGCCGGTGCGGCGCCCCGGAGGCGGGGTGCCGGATCACCACCGCGTCGGCGCCCATCGCCTGGAGGGTCAGCGCGGTGTCCTTCAGGCTCTCGCCCTTGGAGACGCTGGAGCCCTTGGCGGAAAAGTTGATCACATCGGCGGAGAGCCGCTTCGCCGCCGCCTCGAAGGAGATCCGGGTCCGGGTGGAGTCCTCGTAGAAGAGGTTCACCACGGTACGGCCGCGCAGCGCGGGCAGCTTCTTCACCTCGCGGCCGGCCACCGTCGCCATCTCGGCGGCGGTGTCCAGGATCAGCGTCGCGGTGGCCGCGTCGAGATCCGCGCCGGAAAGTAGGTGCTTGAGCACTATGCGGCCCCTCCGATCAGCTTGACCTCGTCGGCGCCGTCGGTCTCCGCGAGAGTCACCTTGACGCTCTCGGCGAGCGCCGTCGGGATGTTCTTCCCCACGTAGTCGGCCCGGATCGGCAACTCCCGGTGGCCCCGGTCGACCAGCACGGCGAGCTGCACCGAGCTCGGCCGGCCGAGGTCGCTGAGCGCGTCCAGGGCGGCCCGGACGGTCCGGCCGGAGAAGAGGACGTCGTCGACCAGGATCACCCGTTTGCCGTCGATCCCCTCCGGGGGGACCTGGGTCGGGCCGATCGCGCGTACCGCGTGCCGACGGAGATCGTCACGGTAGAGAGTGATATCCAGCACACCCACCGGTACGTCGATGCCCTCGAAGGCATTGATCCGGGCGGCCAGCCGGCGGGCCAGCGGGGCGCCCCGGGTGGGGATACCGAGCAGTACGGTACCGGCGGCGCCCTGGGTCTTCTCCAGGATCTGGTGTGCGATTCGGTCCACCACCCGGGCCAGTTCGGCACTGGTCAGGATGACCTTCACGGACGGTGGTGAGACCGGCTGCGGCTGAGCAGCCTGCGGGTACGCCACGGCGGACCCCCTTCCCCGCCTCACGGGACGGGTCGTTAAAGGACGTCGGATTCCGGCGCTTGCCTGAGCAGGCCCGAGCCGGGGCTCTAGTCACGTTACCACTGGCCACAGGGCCGGCTTCGGCGGGCCGCTGACCGTCGGGTCAGCGAGCCGAAACCGCCCGGCTGAACACGATCTTTGTAATAGGTAGGTAACTAGCACTTGACCACGTGTCGTAATCCCCGTACCGTCACGCTCCGTAGCGATCGCTGGGGAGATCCCCGACCAGCACTGGGAGTGCCGAATGCCCTCTGAATACGCCAAGTCGTTGGGCGCGCGCCTGCGCTCTATCCGTCAGCAGCAGGGATTGTCCCTGCAGGGGGTGGAGGAGAAGTCAAACGGGCGGTGGAAAGCCGTCGTGGTCGGCTCGTACGAGCGGGGCGACCGGGCGGTGACGGTCTCCCGTCTCGCCGAACTCGCGGACTTCTACCGGGTGCCCGTCTCGGAGCTGCTGCCGGACGGCAGTGGCGTCCGTCACGAGCCGACGAACAAGATCGTGCTCGACCTCGAGCGGTTGTACGACGAGGCCTCCGAGGACCTCGCCTACGTCGCCCGCTATGCCCGGGCCATCCAGCAGCAGCGCGGTGACTACAACGGACGGGTGCTGTCGATTCGCGCGGACGACCTGCGGGCGCTCGCGATCGTCTACGACTCCTCCCCCTCCGGCCTGATCGAGCGACTCACCGAGCACGGCGTGCTCGTCGCCGACCCCCGGGCGCTCTTCGCGTCCTGATTCCCCCGACTCGCGGGGTCCGTGCCCACCGGGCGCGGGCCCCGCGAGCCGTTTCTGCCCCCGGATTCCCGGTTCCGGTTTCCGCCCGGTGACCGCACCGAACGCCGATTTCCCGGTCAGCCCCGCCCACCGGGGCGACCGCAGGCTCCGGTGGGCGCACAAACGGGGCGGCTCGACCACAGACACTGCCCGGGAGGCCGGCAGCCGGCACCGCGACGCCGGACCGTCCTCCCGGCGGGCAGGTGACGGCTCAGCGCGTCGCGTACTCGGCGATCCGGCCCAGGAGACCGTTGAGGAACCGGGGGGAGTCGTCGGTCGACATCTGCCGGGCCAGCTCGACGGCCTCGCTGATCGCCACCGCGTCGTCGATCTCGTCGAGGTAGAGCAGCTCGTAGATGGCGATCCGGGCGAGGTTGCGGTCGACGACCGGCATCCGGTCCAGCGTCCAGCCCTCGGCATAGCTGTCGATCAGCTCGTCGATCCGGGCCTGGTGCTCCGCCACGCCCTCGATCAGACCGATCGCGTAGTCCAGGTGCTCCGGGCGCGGCTGTTCCAACCGACGGAGATAGCCGACCAGCACCTCGGCGACGGGTCTGGCCCGCATGTCCGCCTCGTAGAGCACGTCAAGGGCCCGCTTGCGCGCCTTGCGGCGGGCGGGCATCTGCTGCTTGGGGCCCTCCGCCATCAGGCTCGGCCGAGATAGCGGCCGTCGCGGGTGTCGACCTTGATCTTCTCGCCGGTGGTGATGAAGAGCGGCACCTGGACGGTGGCGCCGGTCTCGACCGTCGCCGGCTTGTTGCCGCCGGTGGACCGGTCGCCCTGTAGGCCGGGCTCGGTGTAGGTGATCTCCAGCACCACGCTGGTCGGCAGCTCGACGTAGAGCGGGACACCCTCGTGGGTGGCGACGATCGCCTCCGCCTCGGGCAGCAGGTAGTTGGCGGCCTCGCCGACCGTGCCGCCGGGCACCGGAATCTGGTCGTACGTCTCCAGATCCATGAAGACGTAGTCCTCGCCGTCGGCGTACAGGTATTGCATGGTGCGCTTGTCGACGGTGGCCGTGTCGACCTTCGTACCCGCGTTGAACGTCTTGTCGACCACCTTGCCGGAGAGCACGTTCTTCAGCGTGGTGCGGACGAAGGCACCGCCCTTGCCGGGCTTGACGTGCTGGAACTCCACGACGGCCCAGAGTTCGCCGTCGAGGTTGAGGACCAGACCGTTCTTCAGGTCGTTGGTGGTGGCCATTTCCTGCCTTGATCTTTAATTCGGGCGGACAGACCCGGCAAGTCTACTAGGGGTGTCCAGTTGATCAGGACCAGCCCGTTTCGACCCCCGCGACGGCCGGTCAGCCGTTGGAGCGGTCCCGCAACGCGGCCAGGTGGAGCAGGGCGAGCCGGTAGCCGTCGACGCCGAGGCCGCAGATCACCCCGGTCGCCACAGCCGAGACCACCGAGTGGTGCCGGAACTCCTCCCGGGCGTGGATGTTGGAGATGTGCACCTCGACCAGCGGGCCACGCAGCATCGCGCAGGCGTCCCGGACCGCGTAGGAGTAGTGCGACCAGGCGGCCGGGTTGAGCACCACCGCCGCCTCCTCGTCGGCCGCCTGGTGCAGCCAGCCGAGCAACTCCGCCTCGACGTCGGTCTGCCGGACCCGCACGTCCAGCCCCAGCTCCCCGCCGGTCGCCTCGCAGCTCGCCACCAGGTCGGCATAGCTGGTGGCGCCGTACACCTCGGGCTGCCGGATGCCGAGCCGGCCCAGGTTGGGTCCGTTGAGCACGTAGACCCTCATCCGGCCACCTCGGCGTACGCGTCGCGCAGCAGTTCGTCGACCGGACCGTCCAGGATGGCGGGCTCGGCCAGCCCGTCCAGCACCACGAACCGCAGCCGGTTGCCCCTGGTCTTCTTGTCCACCCGCATCGCGGCCAGCAGCTCCGGCCAGGCGTCCGCCCGATAGCTCGTCGGCAGCCCGAGCGTGGCGAGAACCGTACGGTGCCGGGCCGCCGTCGGCTCGTCGAGCCGGCCGGCCCGCCAGGCCAGCCCGGCGGCGTAGACCAGGCCGACCGAGATCGCGTGCCCGTGCCGCCAGCGGTAGCCCTCGACCTTCTCGATCGCGTGCCCGAGGGTGTGGCCGTAGTTGAGGATCTCCCGCCGGCCCGCCTCGCGCAGGTCGCCGGAGACCACCTCCGCCTTGACCCGGATCGCCCGCTCGACCAGCTCGCGGACCACCTGCCCGGTCGGGTCCGTCGCGGCGGTCGGGTCGGACTCGATCAGTTCGAGGATGGCCGGGTCGGCGATGAAGCCGCACTTCACCACCTCGGCCAGCCCGGCCGCCAGGTCGACCGCCGGCAGCGAGTCCAGCATCGCCAGGTCGCAGAGCACCCCGACCGGCGGGTGGAAGGCACCGACCAGGTTCTTGCCGGCCGCGGTGTTGACCCCGGTCTTGCCGCCCACCGCCGCGTCGACCATGCCGAGCAGCGACGTCGACACCGGTACCCAGCGCACGCCGCGCAGCCAGCAGGCGGCGACGAAGCCGGCCAGGTCGGTCACGGCACCGCCGCCGACCCCGACCACCGCGTCGGTACGGGTGAAGCCCGCCGCGCCCAGCCGCGCCCAGCAGCCGGCAGCGACCTCGATGTCCTTGCCCGCCTCGGCGTCCGGCACCGGCACGGTCAGCGGGTCGGCCCCGGCGGCACGGAGCCGCTCGGCCAGCTCGTCGGCGTGCGCCTTCAGCGGCGGGGCGTGCAGCACGGCGACGCGCTCGGCACCGTCCAGCAGGGGCGGCAGCGCGGCCAGCAGGTCCCGGCCGACGAGGACGTCGTACGGCCGGTCGCCGCCGACCGGAATTCGGGTCAGCTCGTCCATCGGGCTAGAGCCTAGAGGATCGGGTCCGCCGCCAGTGGCGGTCGGCGGGCCGCGTACCCGGCGAGCGTGCCGGCGTAGCCGGCGACGGCGGTACGCAGCTCGTCCGGGCGCAGCACGGTGAACGGCCAGCCCAGCCCGGCGAGAAGCTGGGCCATCCCGGTCAGGTCCTCGGCCCGGGCCCGCAACAGGATGCCGTCGGCGGTGGCGGTCAGCTCGGCGGCGCTGCGCGGCACCCGGCGCCGGGCCTGCTCCAGGTCGGTCTCCAACAGCACCTCGACCTCCCAGCGGTACGGCACCGCGGCCAACGACCGGGTGACGTGCCCGACCGGATCGAAGCCCTCCGGCACGGTGAAGGTGTCGGTGTCGGTGCCGGTGGAGACCGAGGTGATCCGGTCGAGCCGGAAGGTGCGGATCTCGTCGCGCCGGTGGTCGTGGCCGGTGACGTACCAGCGACCGGCGTGGAAGACCAGGCCGTACGGGTCGAGTTCGCGCACCGACACCTCGCCGCGCCAGGAGCGGTAGTCGATGGTGACCCGGTGCCGGGAGCGGGTCGCCGCGCCGAGCGCGAGCAGGGTCGCGGTGGCCGGGCGGGGCGCGTCGGCCGGCCGTCGGAGGCTGAAGCCGAGGCTGCGGGTCAGGCCGTCGAGCCGGTCGGCGAGCGGTCCGGGCAGTACCCGGCGGATCTTCGCCTCGGCGAGCCCGGTGGCGGGTGCGGCGGTGCCGAGCCCGAGCTGTTCGGCGGCGACCAGTCCGAGCAGTACGGCCACCGCCTCGTCGTCGGTGAGCATCAGCGGCGGCAGCCGGTAGCCGGGCTGGAGCCGGTAGCCGCCGTACCGGCCTCGAGCGGCGGTCACCGGGATGCCGAGTTCGACCAGAGTGTCGGCGTAGCGCCGGACGGTCCGCTCGTCGACACCGAGCCGGGCGGCCAGTTCGGCGCCGGTGAGCCGGTGCGAGCCCTGCAACAGCTCCAGCATCCCGAGTACCCGGGCGGCGGGGTGTGGCACGGGTCACTCTCCTTATCCGGGCGGAAGTCGCCCGGATTCGACCGTACCGTCAGCAGCAGATCGTCCGACAGAAGGAGCAGACAGATGGCCACGTTCGTCCTCGTCCCCGGTTTCTGGCTCGGCGCCTGGGCCTGGCGGGAGGTGACCGAGGGGCTGCGCGCGGCCGGGCACCGGGCGTACCCGCTGACCCTGACCGGCCTGGCCGACCGGGCCCACCTGGCCGGCCCCGACGTGGGTCTGGAAACGCACACCGCCGACATCGTCGGACTGGTCGAGGCGGAGGAGCTGCACGACGTCGTACTCGTCGGGCACTCCGGCGGCGGGATGCCGGTGCAGCAGGCGGCGGACCGGCTCCCCGACCGGATCGCCCGGGTGGTCTACCTGGACAGCGGACCGCTGCCGGAGGGTACGGCGCAGTTCGACACCAACCCGCCGGAGGAGCAGGCGCGGCTCCGGGCACTGATCGGCCACGGACATCTGCTGCCGCCGCCGGACTGGGACCCGGCCACCGACCCGAACCTGACCGGGCTGGACGACGCGGCCCTGGACCTGCTCCGCCGCCGCGCCACCGCCGAGCCGCTGCGGGCCGCCACCGACCCGGTGACGATGCCGCACGGCGGCACGGTGCCGACCGCGCTGATCGCCTGCACCTTCCCGGTGGAGACGGTCCGGCAGATGGTCGCGCAGGGCCACCCGTTCTTCGCCGGGTTGGTCGGTGCCGACCTCTACGGCCTGCCGACCGGGCACTGGCCGATGTTCACCGAGCCGAAGCGCCTGACCGAACTGCTGGACCGGATCGGTCAGCCCGGTCGGCCACCGGCCTGAACATGATCTGCTCGGCGGCCACGGCCGTCGACCGTGAGCAGCGACCGTCCGGCGCCCGGTCGGCGTTCCGCACCGGCACGGTCGACCGACCTCTGGCGTGGGGGCGCGCAGCCACCCGTAACCGATTCCTGCCGACACAGAGTGTGAGCCGCCACACAGCATTGCGGTCAGCGAGGAAGTGGTTTCGCTCCGTATGGTGAAGATTCATTCCTATCAACACGTTCGGGGGATTCTATGAGCAAGCTCCGAGAATCGAGCTGGGCAAGGCGCGGGGGCGTCGTCGCTCTGGCCGCGGCCGCCATGGTCGCGATCGCAAGCACCCCTTCGTACGCCGCCGTGTCGTTGTCGACCACCGGGGCGGCGGGTCGCGCTGTCTACGCCGGCGACAACATCCACCGCCTCTACGCCAAGGATCCGTTGACGGACGGCCACTGCGCCCAGTGGCAGATTCGGCTGCCGGGCGGCCAGTGGCAATGGAGTGGCGACCGGGCATGTAGCTCCAGCGAGGAATACGTGTCAGCGACAGCCTCGGGCAACCAGATCCGAATCTGTCGTACCGGCGTCGGCAACTGCTCCGCCGCCTACCAACTGCGCCCGGGCGCGTAATCCAGGATGGCCCGTCCGCGGCAGCCAGCCTCGGTCGGGCCATCGCCGGCTCCGGCGATGACGCCGCTGGACCAGATCGCTCCGGACCGGTGCCAGTGGACCAAAGTGTCCACGACCTAGGTCGACTCGCTGGCGAGACCCGCCAAGATCTCGTCGGCGACCTGCTCCGGGGTCCGGCCGTCGGTCACCACTATCTGCGTGGCCACCTCGGTGTAGAGCGGGCGCCGCTGGTCGAGCAGGTGCTTCAGGGTGGCCCGGGGGTTGATCGCGAGCAGCGGCCGGCCGGTGCCCAGGCCGACCCGCTTGACCGCGTCCGGCAGCTCCACCGAGAGGTAGATGACCCGGTGCCCGGCGAGTGCGGCGCGGTTCTCCTCGGCGAGGATCGCGCCGCCGCCGAGCGCCAGCACCCCGTCGAAGGAGGCCAGCGCCTCCGCCACGGCGGCCCGTTCCAGGGTACGGAAATGGTCCTCGCCGTCGTCGACGAAGATCTCCGGTATCGGTTTGCCGGCCGTCGCCTCGATGTCGGCGTCGGTGTCCCGGAAGTCGACCCCGAGACCCTTGGCGACCAGCAGCCCGGTGCTGGTCTTGCCGGCGCCCATCACGCCGACCAGGACACAGGCCGGCGCCATCAGCCGTGCTCCCGTTCCGTTCGCGACTGCGGGGCTCGCAAACCCGGCTCACTCCTCGCGCTCACCGGATCACCAGGTTGTCGAGGTAGCCGGCGAGGTTGCGGCGGATCTCGGCGACCGAGTCGCCGCCGAACTTCTCCAACGCCGCCTCGGCCAGTACCAGCGCGACCATCGTCTCGGCGACGATCGCGGCGGCGGGTACGGCGCAGACGTCGGAGCGCTGGTTGATCGCGGTCGCCGGCTCGCCGGTCGTGACGTCCACGGTGGAGAGTGCCCGGTTGAGCGAGGAGATCGGCTTCATCGCGGCGCGTACCCGCAGTGGCTCGCCGGTGGTGATCCCGCCCTCCAGGCCGCCGGCCCGGTCGGTGACCCGGCGTACCCCGGTCGCGGTGGGGACGATCTCGTCGTGCGCCACCGAGCCGCGGGACCGGGCCTGCTGCCAGGCGTCGCCAATCTCCACACCCTTGATGGCCTGGATGGACATCAGCGCCGCGGCGAGCCGGGCGTCGAGCTTGCGGTCCCACTGCACATGGCTGCCCAGCCCTGGCGGCACCCCGTAGCCGAGCACCTCGACGATGCCGCCGAGGGTGTCGGCGTCGGCCTTGGCGGCGTCCACCTCGGCGACCATCCGGGCGCTGGCCTCCGGGTCGAGGCAGCGCAGCGGGTCGGCGTCGATCCGCTCGGCGTCCTCCGGCCGGGGCTGGAGCCCGGGTTTGGCTGCCACCGAGCCGAGTTCCACCACGTGCGAGACGATCTCGATGCCGAGCGCCTGCCGGAGCAGGGCCCGGGCGACGGTGCCGACCGCGACCCGGGCGGCGGTTTCGCGGGCGCTGGCCCGCTCCAGGATGGGCCGGGCGTCGGTGTGGCCGTATTTCTGCATGCCGGCCAGGTCGGCGTGCCCGGGTCGGGGGCGGGTGAGCGGCGCGTTGCGGGCCTGCCCGGCGAGCAGCTCCGGGTCGACCGGGTCGGCCGCCATCACCGTCTGCCACTTCGGCCACTCCGAGTTGCCGACCCGGATAGCCACCGGGCTGCCCAGGGTCAGACCGTGCCGGAGTCCGCCGATGATCTCGACCTCGTCCCGCTCGAAGGCCATCCGGGCGCCCCGGCCGTAGCCGAGCCGGCGGCGACCCAACTGGCGGACGACCTCCTCACTGGTCACCTCGACCCCGGCCGGCAACCCTTCCAGCACCGCAACCAGGGCGGGACCATGGGACTCCCCCGCCGTCAACCAGCGCAACACGACCAACCCTCTCCTCGTCGCGACCGGGCCGGCCGCCCGCCGGTCAAGTTTGGCACGGCCCCGGTCCGCTGCCGCGCACCGCCCGCGCCGTCCCGTTCTACGGACTGGCGGTCTCCGGCGGGCCGGGCGGCCGGTCGGCACGTTCCTGGTCGGCGAGGAGGTCGGCGAGGCGCCGCAGCTGGTCGGCGGCCCGGACGATGTCCCGCCGGGCCGGCTCGTCGAGCCGGTGCAGCGCGTCGAGCAGCAGGTCCCGCCGGTGTGCGACGTAGTCGCCGATCCGCAGGTGTGCGGCCGGGGTCAGCCGGAGCCGGACGATCCGCCGGTTCTGCGGGTCCCGGGTGCGCTCCAGCAGGCCGGCGCCGGCGAGGTCGCCGACCAGGGTACTGACCGTGTTGGCGGCGGTGTGCAGCCGCTCTGCGGCCTCCTTCACGCTGATCCCGGGGCAGCGTTCGACCAGCCGGAGCACCTCCACCTGGGCGTCCGGCAGCGGTGTCCGGCCGGTACGCCGGCTGGTCGACCGGCGCAGCACCCGGTGCAGGTCGGCCACCGCGCCGCCGAGCGTCTCCGCCGCGCCGACCGTCGCCTCGTCGGTCATCCTCGCCCCCGTCGTCTCCTCGGCCGGCACCGTCCCGGCGTCGGCGCGCCGATGGCCGTGTCGGTGCTCGGCAGTGCCGCGCTCTCCGCACTGATGGTCCTCACCCTCGCCGGGGGAAGGAGGACGGGGGCCGACCGAGCCGGCGGCGAAGCGGCCGAAGCGGGTGAGCCGGTGAAAACCGAACGAACGGGTACGCCCGCCGGTCCCGCCCCGGCAGAACACACATGAGCGCCCCGCCGCCCGGGTGGTCCGGATAGCGGGGCGCTGGTCGTGTCTCTGCCGGCTACGGCCGCCGGGCTACCTCGCCGACGAACGCCCGCCAAGCGGTCGAACCGAAGGTCAGGGTGCCGCCATCCCGATCCTTGGTGTCCCGGACCAGCACCCGGCCCGGAAGATTGTCGGCAACCTCGACACAGGCACCGCCATTCGGGCTGCTACGGCTGCTCTTTCGCCAACGCGGCTCCATGGTCATCAATCACCCTCAGGATGAAGTCTCTGGTTTCTGACCAGGGTAGCGCCACGGCGCAGATGGATTCCCACGCGCGCCCCAGGTACAAGAGGTCTCGGACCTTGGCCGCTACGTCCCCGGACAGTTGATGGTCGACGTAGGCGACGGACGCGCCGTCCGTCAGTGTGGCGACGGCGAACGCCCCGGCATGCCCCACGTGCAGGCCGGCCGTGAACGGCACCATCCTGACGTGCACGTTCGGCCGGTGACCGACGTCAACAAGGTGCTCGAGCTGTCGCTTCATAACCCCGGGGTCGCCGTGCCGCAATACAGCCTCGCCGATGATGGCGGTGAGGACGACCGGAGTCGGTCGGTCGAAGACGGCCGCTTGCCGCCTGATCCTTGTCCGAACCGCTTCCTCGACCTGATCCGCAGTGTGGGGTCCTGCGGCCGTCACCGCTCGCGCGTACTCGTCCGTCTGGAGCAGGCCAGGAATTACGGACGGTTCAAACCACCGCAGGATGACCGCGCGCGCCTCGTTCTCCTCCCACGGACGCAGCCATGGAGCGACCGAATCTCCCCGAGACCTGTCGGCCACACGGACCAGTTCGCCGCCGGCGCCAAGTGCGCGGTCAAGAGCGTCCGCCATGCCGTCGGCGGGGACGCTCCGGCCCGACTCGTAGTGACCGATTTGAGAGCCACTGACGTGTACCTCAGCCCCACGGCGTCCTGCGACATTCCGCGCTCCACCCGAAGCCTGCGCAACAGGTGACGAAACTCGTTCGTGTCGGCCAACTATCCCCCTCGGTCTGGTTGTAGGCCACTACTGCTCTCAGCACATCTTCCGTCACCACAGGGTCACGATCCAGGGTGGAGGGCAGACGGAGGAGCTTGCGAACACGGCCCGTCCATTCCCTGGAGGGCGTCCCATTGCGCTCCCCGGATTGGCCGCCTCCGTCAAAGGGGCGGGGACCGACTCAGAGGCACTGGCGGTCCCCGCCTTCGAATCTCCGAGACCCCGAGAGGTGATCCGATGGCGCTGGAAAGGCGACAACAACACCGACGAGACTGGCGGCGGCTGTGGCTGTACTGCCGATGTGGCCACCGCTGGGCCTGCCCAGACTCACTCAAACGGATTCCGCTGCCATTCGGCCCCCCGCTGCGCCCGATGACCGAAGCGGAGTACCGGGCCGGCATGAAGGCGTTCTCACCCAAGGTCACGCGGTCGGAGCCGATCGGTCCGCCGCCACCGGGCTCGCGCTGGGCACGGCACGGCCGGGATCCGCTCTGGAACTCGCCGGCCGGTCCACACCGGATCGGCCGAACCGGCGCACCGACACCGGCCCGGACCAACCGGGGCCACTACCGGGAACGAACGTCCGATGCCGAGCGCGCCGGTCGGATGTAGCGGTGATCGGGCCGCAGGAGCGCTGGTACCGGCACATGCGACGGCTCGCCCAGCGTCGCTACCCGACCGGCAGACACATTCCGACGCAGTCGTACAGCTGCGAAACCTGCCGGGACCCCTGGCCCTGCGCGCCCGCCCGCCCGGCCCTGATGATCGGGTTCAAAGGGAACCGAGTCGGGCTGATGATGTACCTCGGCGTACACCTCACCCGCGCACTGCGATCCATGCCCGACACGCACCCCGCGCTGATCGCCGGACAGATCCTCTACTGGGTGCCCCGGCGCCGCCCATGACCTCTCTCAGCACCCGATCGGCCCGCCTCGGTTCGCCGCCTTCCCCCGGCGCTCCGGGGCGGGCTGCTGCGAGCCCCGCCAGTCGAGCATCCGAACCACGTCGACCACGCGACCCGGGTCCGCTCAGTGCCCGGCGCGCGCGGCGGCGAGGGCGGAACGCATCTCGTGCACCGGGGCCGAAACCCCGGTGAACTGCTCGAACTGCCCGACCGCCTGGGCGAGCAGCAGGTCGAGGCCGGAGACGATCCGGCAGCCG
Organism: Plantactinospora veratri; assembly: GCF_036421995.1. Lineage (NCBI taxonomy): Bacteria > Bacillati > Actinomycetota > Actinomycetes > Micromonosporales > Micromonosporaceae > Plantactinospora > Plantactinospora veratri. The sequence goes on along the minus strand of NZ_JAZGQL010000023.1, from coordinate 13,772 downwards.
GCCGCCGCCGCAGCCGCGGCCAGCGGAGTCGGCCACGGGTCGTAGACGACGTCGAAGAAGACCGTCTCGGGCCGCCAGGACCGGGCCGCCGCCGCGAACCCGTCGGCGGCCCCCTTCGGCACGGTGGAGATCACCAGATCCGCGCCGTCCCGCTCGCTCGGAGCCGCCCACTCCGCGATCTCGAACCGCAGCCCGAGCGTGCCGGCCAGCCGGGCCAGCTCCGCACCGGCGGCGGGCCGGCGTACCCGGCAGGTGACCCGGCGGGCGGCCAGTTGGACCGCGGCGGCGAGCGCGGCCCGGGCCGTACCGCCGGCACCGAGCAACACCACCTCCGCGCCGGCCGGCACACCGGCGCCGGTCAGCACGTCGACCATCCCCGGTACGTCGGTGTTGTCGGCGGCCCAGGAGCCGTCCGGCCGGCGTACCAGAGTGTTGGCGGCACCGATCGCGGCGGCGACCGGCGAGACCTGGCCGGCCACCGCGAGCGCCGCCTCCTTCAGCGGCATGGTCAGCGAGAGCCCCGCCCATTCCGGGCCGAGCCCGGCCACCAGGTCGGGCAGCTCCGCCTCGGCGCACTCGATCGCCGTGTAGGACCAGCCGGTCAACCCGGCGGCCGCGTAGCCGGCGTTGTGGATCACCGGGGAGAGCGAGTGCGCGATCGGCTTGCCCAGCACCGCCGCCCGGCGCTGGGCGCTCAGCACGTCGTCACCTCAGAGCACGCCGTTCTCGCGGGCCTTCTGTTTGTTCCGCTCGTGCTCCTCGTTGGTGGTGGCGAACTCGGAGTGGCCCTCCTTGTCGACCGCCACGAAGAACAGCCAGGTCCCCTTCGGCGGGTTCATCGCCCCTTCCAGCGCCTTCTGGCCGGGGTTGTTGATCGGCCCGGGGGGCAGCCCGGCCTTGCCGTGCATCCGGTACGGGTTGTTCTTGTCGAAGAGTTCCGCGTCCGTCATGTCCCCGGACCGCTTGGTCTTCTTGCCGGTCCGCTCCCAGTAGTAGTTGACCCCGACGTCGAACTCCAGGCAGCCGGTCAGGCCGTTACCGTTCTTGCAGTAGTGGGCCTCGCTGTAGATCCGGTTGTAGGCCACCCGGGCGACCTTGCCGAGGTCGTCGGCGTTGCCCGCCTCGGCCTGGGCCAGCGACGCCACGATCAGCGCCTCGTACGGGCTGATCTCGCGCTCCTTCCGCACCCGGTCGGCGAAGTCGATCTCCTCGGCCACCGACAGGAAGCGTTGCACCATCAGCTTGAGGATCGCCTCGGCACTGGCGTTCGGCGGAAGCTCGTAGGTGTCCGGGAAGAGGAAGCCCTCGATCGACTTGTCGGCCTTCTGGCCGTCGTCGCGCTTGAACCAGAAGTCCGCGATGCCGAGCCCCTTCAGGTCCTTGGCGGCGGTCTCGAAGTCCTTGACCGGGAGCTTCGTCTCGGCCGCCAGCGCCTTGAAGATCTGCTTGACGGTGGCGCCCTCCCTGACCAGGAAGCCGTTGACGAGCTTGTTCTTCAGGTCGAGCAGCAGGCCGAGCGCGGCCTTCGCGTTCATCTCCTTGCGGACCTTGTAGGTGCCCGGCTGGATGTTCTGGCTCCGCGAGTTCTCCTGGGCCGCCTCGATGAACGCCTTGGTGCTCTTGACGACGCCGGCCGCGACCAGCGTGTTGGCGATCTCGGCGATGCTCTGGCCCTCTTCGACCTGGACCTGGACCTCACCGCTGCCGCTGCCGTCGTAGTCCGGCGTGACGAAGTAGCCCTGCACCCGGTCGAAGCCGTACCAGCCGGCGCCCCCGAGGACGCCGAGCAGCACGAACGTCATCAACAGCGCCGCGACCGTGCGGCCCCGCCCGCCACGCTTCTTCTTGCCGTCGCGCTTGCGCTGCGCGCCGCGCCGGTGGCGTCCCTTCTCCGCACGCTCGTCGAACGCGAGCTCCAACTCGTCGATCATCCCGTCCGCCTCCGCTGCCTGTCCAGCCAGCTCTGCAGAATCTCCACCGCGGCCGCCTGATCGACCACCGCCCGTTGACGCCGTCCTCGGACGCCCCGCTCGGCTAGCCTACGAGAAGCCACGACGGTCGACATCCTTTCATCCACCAGATCGACCGGCACGGGCGCGATCGCGGCGGCCAGCCGCTGGGCGTACGCCTTCGCCTGGGTCGCCGCCGGTCCGTGCACCCCGGCGAGGTTCACCGGCAGCCCGACCACCACCGTGACCACCTCGTGGAGTTCGACGAGCCGCGCGAGTTCTGAGATATCGGCCGGAACCGCCTCAATACCGGTCTTCAGGTCCCGGGCCAGCGTCACCAGCGGGGTGGCCAGGATCCCGTCCGGGTCGGAGAGCGCCACGCCCACGCGTACCTGGCCGACGTCCACGCCGAGTCGTACGCCACGGGACGGGACGGTCATCGCGTCCCGCCGCAGGCAGAGCCGGTGTACGGACCACCAGGTCCGCGACGGGGTCGGACCCGAGACGATGCGCTCGGGGAAGGTCGGTTCATCGTGCTACGCCACCGGAAAACTGGTTCATCCGATTCCTGTCGGCCGGCCCGGGGCAACTCCGCCCGGCCGGCGGGCCGTCGTGGCTGGAGATCCAATCACAACGGCCCGCCGGGGAGCAAACAGTGCCCGAGGTCACGCCTCGACTAGCGCCTTCTCGACCGCGGCCAGCAGGCTCGGCGCCTCACCGGCCGGCAGGCCGCCGCCCTGGGCCAGGTCGGCGTTGCCGCCGCCCCGGCCGGAGAGCGCGGCCTTGACCAGGACCGCCGCCGAGACGCCCCGGTCCTTGGCCGCGCCGTTCACCGCCACCACCAGTGACGCCTTGCCGTTCGCCCGGGCCGCCACCGCGACCACCGCCGGACGGGCCGCGTCGATCTTGCCCCGGATCTCCTGCGCGAGGGTACGCACGTCGTTGCCGGCCGCGCCCTCCGGCGCCTCGGTGCCGACGAAGGCGACCCCGCGGATGTCCCGGGCCGCCGAGGCGAGCGCCGCCGCACCGCCGAGCACCAACTGGGCGCGCAGCTTCTCCAGCTCCCGCTCGGCGTCCCGGAGCTGGGCGACCGTCTGCTCGACCCGGTCCGCCACCTGGTCGCCGGGGACCCGGTACAGCTCGGCCAGCCGGGAGACCAACAGGTGCTCCTTGGCCAGGAACCGGAACGCGTCGAGACCGACCAGCGCCTCGACCCGGCGTACCCCGGAGCCGATCGAGGACTCGGAGAGGATCTTCACCAGCCCGAGCTGGGCCGAGCGGGCCACGTGGGTACCGCCGCACAGCTCCCGGGCGTAGTCGCCGACCTCGACGACCCGCACCTCGTCGCCGTACTTCTCGCCGAAGAGCGCCATCGCGCCGAGCCGGCGGGCCTCCTCCTGCGAGGTGATGAAGGCGTGCACCTCCAGGTCGGCCAGGAGCACCTCGTTGACCTGCTGCTCGACGTCGTGCAGCACGCTCGGCGCCACCCCGGTCGGGGTGTTGAAGTCGAACCGCAACCGCCCCGGGGCGTTCAGCGAACCGGCCTGGGTCGCCGACTCGCCGAGGAAGTTACGCATCGTCTGGTGCACCAGGTGGGTCGCGGTGTGCGACCGGGAGATCGCCCGGCGGCGTACCACGTCGATCTCGGCGAGGCCGGCCTCACCGGTGCGAACCTCGCCCCGGACCACCCGGGCCCGGTGCACGATCAGCCCCGGGATCGGCTGCTGCACGTCGAGCACCTCGACCTGACCGGCGCCGACGGTGACCAGGCCGACGTCCGGCTGCTGACCGCCACCCTCGGCGTAGAACGGGGTCGCGTCCAGCACCAGTTCGATCGTGTCGCCCTCGCCGGCCACCTCGACCGGCACGCCGCCGGCACCGAGCAGCGCCCGCACCGACGACTCCCGGGAGACCTCGGTGTAGCCGGTGAACTGCACCGGCCCGCCGGAGTCGAGCACCGAACGGTACGCCGACAGGTCCACGTGCCCGGTCTTGCGGGCCTGCGCGTCGGCCTTGGCCCGGGCCCGCTGGTCGGCCATCAGCCGGCGGAACCCGTCCTGGTCCACCGAGAGACCCTGCTCGGCGGCGATCTCCAGGGTCAGGTCGATCGGGAAGCCGTACGTGTCGTGCAGCTGGAACGCCTTGTCGCCCGAGAGCTTCGCCCCGCCCGCCGAACGGGTCTCCGCGATCGCGGTGTCCAGGATCGTCGTACCGGCCCGCAGGGTGGCCAGGAACGCGTCCTCCTCGGCGTAGGCGTACGAGGAGATCCGGTCGAACTCGCTCGCCAGCTCCGGGTAGGACGGGGACATGCAGTCCCGGGCCACCGGCAGCAGCTCGGGCAGCGCCCGCTCCTGCCAGCCGAGCAGCCGGATCGCCCGGATCGCCCGCCGCATGATCCGGCGCAGCACGTAGCCGCGCCCCTCGTTGGCCGGGGTCACCCCGTCACCGATCAGCATCAGCGCGGTCCGCACATGGTCGGCGACCACCCGCAGCCGTACGTCGTCCGGGTGCGACTCGCTCGCCGCGTGCCCGGAGTGCGCCCCGTACCGCCGGCCGGTCAGCTCGGCCGCCCGGTCCAGGATCGGCCGCACCTCGTCGATCTCGTAGAGGTTGTCGACCCCCTGGAGAATGGCGGCCATCCGCTCCAGGCCCATGCCGGTGTCGATGTTCTTCGCCGGCAGGTCGCCGAGGATCGGGAAGTTCTCCTTGTCGGTGCCCGGACCCCGCTCGAACTGCATGAAGACGAGGTTCCAGAACTCCAGGTAGCGGTCCTCGTCGACCGCCGGCCCGCCCTCGGCACCGTACGCCGGGCCCCGGTCGTAGTAGATCTCGGAGCAGGGCCCGCACGGCCCGGGAATCCCCATCGACCAGAAGTTGTCCGCCTTGCCCCGCCGGACGATCCGCTCCGCCGGCACACCGGTCTTGCGCCAGATCGCCTCGGCCTCGTCGTCGTCCAGATAGACCGTCGGCCAGATCCGCTCCGGGTCCAGCCCGAAACCGCCCTCGGCGACCGGCTTGGTGACCAGCTCCCAGGCGAGCGCGATCGCGCCCTCCTTGAAGTAGTCACCGAACGAGAAGTTCCCGTTCATCTGGAAGAAGGTGCCGTGCCGGCTGGTCTTGCCGACCTCGTCGATGTCCGGGGTACGGATGCACTTCTGCACCGACACCGCCCGCCGGAACGGCGGTGTCTGCTGCCCGAGGAAGTACGGCACGAACTGCACCATGCCGGCGTTGACGAAGAGCAGGTTCGGGTCGTCGATCGCCGGCAGCGGAGCGGACGGCACCACCGTGTGCCCGTTGGCCTCGAAGTGCGCCAGGTAGCGCCGCTTGACTTCCGCCGTTTTCATCTCGTGCCTTCCTCCGGAAACCTCATCTGGTGCCATCCTCCGGAAACAACTCGCGGTCGCCGATGCGCGGGTCCTCGCGCAGCTCCTCGAACTGGTCGTCGAACGCGACGCCCTCGGCGAACGCCTGGTGGATCTGCTGCTCACGCTCGGCCATGCCGTCCCGGACATCGTCCGCGAAGTCCCGCAGGGACTGCACCAGACCACCGGCCGACTCCGCCAGCGAATTCGCGATGCCACCCGGCGTGTACGCCTGTGCGGTGCGGGTCAGCTTGCGGACCACCAGGGCGCCGACGGCCAGCCCGATGCCCAGCCAGAGCAGTCGTCTCATGGCCTCATCCTTCCTCCGTACCGGATCGCCGTGTGCGGCGGGTCAGCGTGCGCCGCGCCGGGCGGCCCGACGCTGCTGCTTCAGGGTGGTACGGACCTCGCGCTCCTGTTCGGCGTGCCGCCGGGCAGAGGCGGCCTTGCGCACGCCGTACCCGAAGGCGGCCACCTTGACCAGCGGGTTCGCCGCCGCCGCCGAAACCACGGTGCTCAGGTTGGCGATGTTGGCGGTGACGTTCTGGGCGTGACCGGTCATCGTGTCGATCTTGGCGAGCTGGATGTTCACCCCGTCCAGCGAGGTGTGCACCTGCCCCAGCGCGGTGTTCACGTTCTCCACCGTGACGTTCATGTTGGCGAGCAGCGGCGCCGTGCGGTCATTGATGTCGTTGATCGCCTGGGTCGCCGCGTCCACCGTGTTGCCCAGCCGCCAGATCGGCCTGGCCAGCACCAACACCAGCATCAGGAACGCACCGGCAGCGACGAGCGCAGCGATCTGGCCGATCTCTCCAGCGTCCACCCGTTGTCCTCCTCTATGCACCGTCTCGGATATCGCGCGCGACCGTCTCACCCGGACGTCCGGCGCCGTCCCACGACGGTTACCCGGAATGCCCTTCGGAGTACCAACCCCGAACCCTACCGTCGGTGACGACCGACGGCCTCACGACGGGGTGGGTGTGGGCGTCAGCCCGCCGAGCGGATCGTCGGTGAAGAGCGGATCCGGGTCCACGCCGGTGAGTGACGGATCAGTGGTCGGCTGCGGGCCGACCCGATCGTCCGCGATCGCGTTGCGCACCTTGATCGAGACGAGCGCACCGTCGCAGTTCACCCCCCCCGGCCCGGTCGCGGCCGGCGACGGCGCCGCGCCCGGCACGGAGAGCACCGGGTCGGGGCAGGCCGGCTTCCGTACCCACATGTCGAGGGTCAACTCGTCCCGGCGCCAGCAGGTGTAGTGCCCCTCCACCGGCTGTTCCGGGCAGAGCGCCACCTTCCACGGCCGCCATCCCTCGCGGGTCAACGCGGCCTCGTAGACCTGCGCCGTCTCCTCCCACGCCCGGTCCGACTCGACGGTCCGCTCCCGGAAGCGGCACTCGATGAAGCACCACCGGCTGCCGCTCACCCCGTCGACCGTGTCGGTGGCGGCCCAGGCCGGCACCGCCAGCGCGTCGAGGGAGTTGAACACCGGATCCCGGGTCGCGGCCCGGACCCCGAAGTACGTCGGCAGGGCGCCGAGCACCAGCAGGCTGGCCAGGAGCAGCGCGATCGTCTTCAACCGACGCTGTTCGCGGAGTTGCCGCCGCAGCTCCGCCCGGGCACCCCGGGCCGGCTCCGCCGACGGTTGCGCCGGGTCGGGGAGGTCCGGTCCGCCGTCGGGGCGGGGTCCGGCGACCGGCGGCGCGACCCCGGAACGGGCCGTCCCGTCGGAGCGGGCCGGACCGTCGGAACGGGGCGGACCGTCGGAGCGGGAGGCGCCGCCCGGGCGTACCGGTGGGCGGGTCGGGGACTCGGGCCGGACCGCCTCGTCCCGGGACGGGCCGTCCGGCAGGCCCGGTGCGGGCCGGACCGTCGGCGCCCGACCGGCCTGGACCGGGGCGGGACGCACGGGCGTACCGGCGCCGGGCTCCCGGGCCGGTCCGGCCGGTGGGGCGGAACCGGGTCCAGGGTGGACGGGTGCGACGGGTCCCCGGGCCGACGCCCGAGCAGCGCCGCCGGGAGCGTCGCCCCGGCCGGGTGCCGGCGGACCGCTCCGGTCGGCCGGCACGGCAGGGTACCGGCCGCCCGGCGCAGCGCGCCGCTCCGCCGGTTCCACCGGGGTTCGACCGAGCCCGGTGACCCGTGGAGATCCCGGCTCGGCAGCCGGCTCGACCGGCCGGGGGGCGCCGCCGCGCGGCGGTGCGGTGCGGGAAGCACCCGGCGCCACTGGCACACCGGCTCCGGACGGGCCTCCGGCGGCCGGAAGATCGCCGCGTGCCCCGGCGCCGAGCGGTGGTGCGACGGCGCCGTGCCGCCCGGGTACGACCGGCGGCAGTCCACCGTGCCGGCCGCCGCCCGTGCCGTCGGCCTCGAACGGCGGCCCGGACGGGGTCGCAGTGCCGGGGCGGCCCCGGGGAATCCGTCCGCCGTCCCGGGAGTCGTCGGTCGACGGTGCCCCGTGCCGGCCCGGGCCCGGGTGCCCGGCGTCGAAGCCGTCCGGCCCGGAGGGTGGCCGGTTGGCGGCCCTGCCCGGCCTGGTCACCGAACCCGGCCCGGCTACCGGCCGGCTGCCCGGCTCCGGGCCGGCCGGACCACCCGGGACCGGACCACCCGGGACCGGCGGATACCCGGGCGCCCCGGCTCCGGACGCCGGGGCCGGTGGCCCGTATCCGGCGGCCGGGGTGACCGGGCGGACACCGCCCCGACCAGCCTTGCGGATCCAGTCAGCGGGCCGCTCGGGATGACCGGGCGGGCGGGTCTCCCGCTCGCCGGCCGAGTGCGCGCCACCCGGGACGGAACGCGCTCCCGAGCCGGGCGGACCGCTGGCCGCGGCGTGTGCACCGCCACCGGCCGAGTGCGCCGCATCAGCGGAGTGCGTACCTCCGGGGGCGGAGTGCGCTCCCCCGCCCGTCGAGGAGGCGCCGGGGCTCGCCGAGGGTGCCCCGCCGGAGGGGGGCGTACCGGCACCCGTGGAGTAGCCGGCGGCGGAGTGCGTACCGGCGTCGGCGGCGTGCGCCCCGGAGGGCGGCACAACGGCGCCGGGGCGACGCGCGCCCAGGACCGGACCGCCGCGTCCCGGCCCGCCCTGGTCGCGCTCGGCGGCACCTGGCCGACCCGGTACGGCCGGAGCGGTCGGAACCGGCGGGGCGTTGCCGGAGGCCGGTACGACGAATTCCCCGCTGGTCGGCGCGGCCGGCGGCCCGACCCGCCCGCCGGAGCCCGGCAGGCTGCCCGGACCGGCGAAGTCACCGGCGGCGGAGCCGGCCGGCCGGCCGTGCCGACCGTCGCCGGGCTCGGTGGGCGGGGCCGCCCGGCGGCCCGGGGACGGCTCCTCCGCACGGCCGCCCGCTGCCCGCCGCCCCGCAGCCGGCTCGACCGGTGCGGCGCCGTGCCGGGGCTGGTGCCCGGCGGGCGGTACCGGCTCACCCGGCCACGGTGCGGCGCCGGGCCGCATCGCCGGCTCGCCCCGGTCGCTGCCGGGGCGATGCTCCGGCGCCGGTCCGGACCAGGCCGTCGGAGCGGGCTCGGCCGGACGGCCCGGTCGGCCGAGCGGTGGTGCCGGCACGACCGGCGGGACCACGGAGGTCGGTGGCGGCGGGACGGCCGGGGAACGCGGCTCGGCACGCGGCGGCTGGGGACCGGGGCCCCGCACGGGCGGGGCCGGCTCGGCAGATTCCGGTGCGCGGCGGGGCGGTACCGGCGGCTCCGGCTCGTCCCGGCGCCGGCCGGGCCCGGCCATCGGATCCGCCGACGGCGATCCGGGCGACGGCACCGAGCCGGTGTCGTCCGGACCGGCCTCCGGCAGCCGTTCGTAGGCGGCGGGGACCCGGGCCGGCGGGTCGGCCGGGGTGGTGCCGTCGGCCGGGCCGATGTCGACCTTCTGCTCCTTGGCGGTACGCAGGTCGGTGATCCAGCCGAGCTCCTCGCCGCTTACCTCCGGCTGCTCGGGCGGAGTCTCCTCCGACCTGCCCCGGCCCCAGCGGCGTCCCTTGCCCCGTGGTTCCCGCCGCTCGTCGTGGCCGTCCTCGCCCCGGTCCGAACCGCGCGATCTCACTGGTCTTCCTCCCCCTCGGGCGTCCCGCCGCCGTCTGCTGTCACCCTGCCGTTCACGGCATCCTCCGGTGCCTCGCCGTTGGCGGCACCGTGCGGCACCTCGCCGTTCGCGGCTTCCCCCGGCACCCTGCCGTTCGTGGCACCGTCCGGCACCTCGCCGTTCGCGGCTTCCCCCGGTGCCTCGTCGGGGGCTGTCGCCGGGGCCCGCCTGCCGGGGCCGCCCCCACCTCCGGCTTGCTTGGCAGTGCCGCCGGTCGGCGGCGGGCCCTGCCCCCGGACGATCCGGCGCAGCAGTGGCAGCCGGGTTTCGACGGCTCGCTCCGCGCCGTGTCCGCTCGGCCGGTAGTAGTCCACCCCGACCAGGTCGTCCGGGACGTACTGCTGGGTGACCACCCCCCGGTGGTCGTCGTGCGGATAGCGGTAACCGGTGCCGTGCCCCAGTCCCCGTGCCCCGGAATAGTGTGCGTCGCGCAGCGCCCGGGGCACCGAACCGCCCCGACCGGCCCGTACGTCGCCGATCGCCGCGCCGATCGCCGTGGTCGCCGAGTTGGACTTCGGCGCGGTGGCCATGTGGATGACGGCGTGGGCGAGGTTGAGCTGTGCCTCGGGCAGGCCGACGTACTCGACGGCGTGCGCCGTGGCGGTGGCGACGCTCAGCGCGGTCGGATCGGCCATCCCGACGTCCTCACTCGCGAAGATCACGATCCGCCGGGCGATGAACCGGGCGTCCTCGCCCGCCACCAGCATCCGGGCCAGCCAGTGCAGCGCCGCGTCCACATCGGAACCCCGCATGCTCTTGATGAAGGCGCTCACCACGTCGTAGTGGGCGTCGCCGTCGCGGTCGTAACGGACCGCGGCCACGTCGACGGCCTGCTCGGCGGTGGCCAGGTTGATCACGGTCTCGCCCAGGGCCGTGGCCGAGCCGGCCGCCGCCTCCAGCGCGGTGAGCGCCTTGCGTACGTCCCCTCCGGCGAGCCGGACGAGGTGCTCCTCGGCATCGGGAGCGAGGGTGAGCGCGCCGGCCAGTCCGCGCTCGTCGACGACGGCTCGGCGGAGCAGTCCCCGTACCGCGTCGTCGTCCAGCGATTGCAGGGTGAGCAGTACGCACCGGGAAAGCAGCGGCGAGATGACCGAGAAGTACGGATTCTCCGTGGTCGCCGCCAGCAGGGTGACCGTACGGTCCTCGACCGCGGCCAGCAGGGAGTCCTGCTGGGTCTTGCTGAACCGGTGCACCTCGTCGATGAAGAGTACGGTCGGACGCCCGCCGGCCCGCCGCTCGCGACGGGCGGTGTCGATCACCGCGCGGACGTCCTTCACCCCTGCGGAGAGCGCCGACATCGCCACGAAGCGTCGCTCGGTGGCCCGGGCCACCAGGTGCGCGATGGTGGTCTTGCCGCTGCCCGGCGGCCCCCACAGGATCACCGACATCGGTGACGCGCCGGTCACGAGCTGTCGCAGTGGTGCCCCGGGTGCGAGCAGATGGTCCTGCCCGATCAGTTCGTCCAGGCTGGCCGGACGCATCCGGACCGGCAGCGGCGAGTCGGCGGAGGGTACGGTGAAGCCGTCGGCGGCGGTCCCGGCCGGCGCGCTGCGCCCGCCCGCGGGATCGACGAGTGAGAATAGGCCGTCGGACTCCATCACGAAGACATTACCGGCCCGGTTTCCGGTGCCGGAAATGCACCGATAACCGGGCCGGTCGTGGTTCCGACGGACATCAGCCTCGACCGGGCCGGCGACCCCGGTACCACCGTCCGCCACCGCCGCCACCGGCGGTGCGTGGGCCGCGACCCACTCCGGCGAGGTAGAGGGCGAGGCAGAGCAGGCCGATCAGCACCAGGGTGGAGAAGTTGAACAGGTCGGGCGCGCCCAGGTTCTCGTCGAACAGGTCCAGCAGCAGCGCGAAGGCGAAGACTCCGGCGGCGATATAGGCAAGCATGTGTTCCTCCGGCGGGGGTCCCAGTAGGTCGGCCAGGATGTACCCGACGGCGACCCGGGCCAATCCCCCGGCCGCCGCCCCGGCCAGCGAAGCTCGGGGGGACGGCCGGCGAAGCCGGGGGGATGGCACGGGTCCCGGCCGGGACACCCCGTCGAGCCAGCGCACCGCCACCCCACCGCTCAGGTCCGGCTCGGCCTGCCGAACCGTGGTCGCGTCCTTCGCCGGTGCGGGAGCGAGAACCACCGGGCCGACCGGCGCTAGCCGTGGCTCGACGTCACCGAACCGCTCCCCTGGACCTCGATGGCGGTCGGCACCGATCCCGCCGGACCCGGCTCGGCCGGAGCCGATGCCGAAGTACCGGGCCCGGACGGATCTGGCTGGGCGGGGACCGGAGCACGGCGGTTCGCCCACCAGGCCGGCAGGTAGAGCGGTGCGGCGGCGGCCAGTACGATGCCGCCCACCACCATCGCCGTGCTCACCGAGGTCGCTGCGGCCAGCGAGGTGAGCACGACGCCGCCGAGCGCGCCGGCCGGCTGGGCCACCATCGAGTTCAGCGAGATGACACTGTTCCGGTACGGGCCGTCGACCTGCCGGTGCAGCAGCCCTGCGTGCAGCGGGTTGGACGCGCCGTGCACGGCGTAGCAGAGCAGGTAGGCCGCGATGATCCCGACCGGCCCGGCGAGCAGTCCCATCCCGACGACCGTGGCCCCCTGGAGGATCCGGAGCAGCCCGGCACTGACCGGCACGCCCAGCCACCGGCTCGCGTACGCGATCAGCGCCGCGCCGCCCGCCGAGGCGAGCCAGGCCACCGAGGCGGTCGGACCGAGCAGCGCCGCCGCCCGGTCCGGGTTGCCGAGCACCTCGGCGAGCCGGACCGGCAGCAGCGTCTCGAAGGTGACCATCCCGAAGCCCCAGAACAACTCCACCGCGATCAGCGCGAGCACGATCCGGGAGCGGCGGGCCAGCCCCAGGGCACCGCCGATCGCGCCGGGCACCGCTCGGAGCGAGCCGCGCAGCGCGGCGACACCGGCTGCCGGGCGCACCTCCACCAGCAGCAGGAGCATGGTGGCCAGGGCGACCACCTCCAGGGTGATCGCCACCAGCACCGGCAGGGTGAGCGCGCTGATTCCGCCGACCGGGCCGAGCGCGACGAGGCCGCCGCTGAGCAGCGCGCCGGCACCGATGCAGACGCCGAGGACGACGCCGCCGGCGCTGAGGCCGCGCTCGATCGGCGCGTCGGGGTCGGCGGCCAGGGCGGCGTCGACGTACCAGGACTCCAGCGGGCCGCTGTCCAGGGCCCGGAAGATGCCCTGGAGCAGGAACACCAGGAGGAACAGCACGAAGGAGTCGGCCGTCAGCAGGAGCAGGAGCGATCCGAGGTTGACCAGCGCCGCCCCGACCAGCACCGGTTTGCGTCCCAGCGCGTCGGCGAATCCGCCGGTCGGCAGCTCCAGCGCGAGCACCATCAGGCCCTGCGCGGCGGCGACGAACCCGACCTGCGGCAGGCTGAGCCCGCGTTCCAGCAACAGCAGCATGAGCACCGGGATCAGCAGCCCGGTGGGCAGCCAGCGCAGCCCGTGCAGGATCAGGTAGCGCCGCCGGACCTGCCGGCCGGTCAGCGCGGTCACGGCCGCTCTCCGTCCTCGTCGACTCCGCCGGCCAGGGGTATCCGGGCGCGCACCGGGAAGCTGTGCAGGTAGAGCAGGACCTGCTCGGTGCCGTCCCCCGGCTCCGGCAGGTCCACACCGTCGACCCCCGGTACGGCGTGCTGGTAGCGGTCGACCACCGCGTGCAGTTCGTCGTTGAGCTGGCGCAACTGTGCCGGGGTCAGCCGGAGCAGCACGTCGGAGAAGGTGGCCGCGTCACGCCACTCGACCGGGAATTCGTGCTGCTCGGTGATCCAGCGCTCGGTCAGGTCGGCGTGCAGCCGTACCGCGTGCCGGTGCAGCCAGTCGGCTGCCGCCAGCGCGTCCGGATCGCCGTCGAAGTTGCTCCGGCGCCAGCTGCTGAACTGGTGTGCGGCCCGCCACCAGCGCTGCCGTCCGGATCCCCGGTCCGGCTCCTCCACCACCAGCCCGGCGTCGGCGAGCTGCCGCAGGTGGTAGCTGGTGGCGCCGCTGTTGGTGCCGAGCGCCTGGGCCAGCCGGGTCGCGGTGGCCGGACCGTCGGAGCGGAGCGCGATCAGCAGCCGGGCGCGCAGCGGATGGGCCAGGACGCGGATCTGGGTGCTGTCCAGCGCCACCACCGAGGGCGAGAGCTGGTCGGGAGGCGACGACTCGGGTTCCATGCGTGCACAATAACTGTGCACAAACGTTGTGCACAATAGTTGTGCACAGAATCTGTGCACGCGTGTGGAGCCCGGAAACCACAGAGACGTGGGGGGCGGGGCCGGGGGCCCCGCCCCCCCCCCCCCCCCCCCGGCCCCCCCCCCCCCCCCCCCCCCCCCCCCGCCCCCCCCCCCCGCCCCCCCCC
>NZ_JAZGQL010000022.1:0-34144 GCF_036421995.1 Plantactinospora veratri | reverse complement strand
GGGGGGGTGGCGCCGGAACACCCCGGTGCGGGGCGGGCGGGCGGGGGGCCCCCGGCCGCCACGCCATCACCTATGGCACCGCCCCGCCCCCCAACGGGAGGCCGTCATCGCGCCTCCGGTCAGCCGCCCGGGAACGAGTTCGGGTCGACCTCGCTGGTCTGGGCGTTGCCACCCGCGACCGGGGTCAGCGTGATCGTCCAGATCGTGTACTGGCTGGAGGTGGTGGTGAACTTGAAGGTGTCCTCGAACCGCTGGAAGTTGCAGTTCCGGCTGAACGCCTTGGCCCGGGCGTCCCAGTCCTTGCCACCGGTCATGTAGATCCGGTAGGTGCCGTCCTTGATCGAGGAGACGGTGTGCTTGCCCTTGGCCCGGACGTAGACGCTGACCGTCGGCGTCTTGGCGCTGCCCAGCACCAGGTTGATGACCGCGTCGCTGCTGCCACCGTTTTCGATCTTCAGTTGCCCCTGCCCGCTGCGCACCCGCTTGATGTACGCGCCGTTGCTCAGCCGCCGGTTGCTGTCCGCCGTCTTCTTCGGTACGAACTTGCCGACCTGGTACGGCTGCGCCGGGTCCGCCGCCGCCAGCGCCTGCTGCGCGGTGCGTACGTCCTCGGCGGCCGGGTCCCGACTCAGCCGGGCCAGCGCCGACGAACCGAGGCAGACCTCGCCGGCCCCGGCGGCCGAACCGGTCTCGGTGATCGAGTCGACCATGCCCTCCAGCCCGCGCAGCAGGTCGGCGTGCGCCGTCGCGGCGTTCTGCGGCGGCACCACGTCGGACAGTGCACTGATCTGCTGGTCGAGCGTCCGCCCGATGGTGCCGGCGGCCGTACCCACCGCCTTGGGGTTCTTGGCCGCGGCGAGCTGGGTGAAGCCGGGCGTCAACGCCTTGTCGACCTCGGCCAGCAGCGCCTGGTATTCCTGGACGCCGATCGGCGCCGCGCTCGGCGACGGCTCGCCGTCCTGCCCGGATGCCGTCCGGTTCGAGGGCGGGTCGTCGGAGCCCCGGTTGCCGACCCAGATCAGCAGCGGTACCGCCAGGGCGACCAGCAGCACGACGGCGACGGCACCGCCGACGATGGCGATGATCTTGCCGCGCCCGGACTTGGCGGGGGGTGGCGGGGGAAACGCACCGAACTGCGGCGGTCCGCCGAACGGCGGGCCGGGCGGACCGGCGCCGAACGGGGTCGGTGGACCCGAGACCGGCGGCGGCGCCCCGAACGGCGTGGTCGGCGGGCCCGAGACCGGCGGGGTGCCGAACGCGGCGGTCGGCGGGGCCGAGACCGGCGGGGTGCCGAACGGAGCCGTCGGCGGGGCCGAGACCGGCGGGGGCGCCCCGAACGGCGTGGTCGGCGGGGCCGACGTCACCGGTGGGACCGGGCCGGGCGTACCGAAGGGAGCGGCTCCGAAGCTCGTGGGGACCGCGCCGCCTCCGCCCGGCACGATCCGGATCTGGACGTACGCGTCCCGGGGCGGGCCGCCGGGCACGGTCGCCGGCCCGATGCCGGGCAGTCGCAGTACGGTGCCGTCGCCGAGCCCGGCCGGGATCCGCAGGGGGGTGCTCTGGCCCGACCAGGGCAGGACGACGGTCTTGACGACCTCGGTTCCCGCCTCGCTCGGGTCCAGGTCGATGATCAGATCAGGGTTGGGCGCCATGGACCGAGTATGAGCATCCGAAGCAAGTCGATTGCCGCCCACCCCCGGCCGTCCCGGCGCAGGCCCTCGGCCGGTGCCTCCCGGTACGTCCGACGACGTCCGGGAGGCACCGGCACGAATGCCTCAGGAGGGCTCGACCGGGGCGGCCACCCCGGCGGTGCCGCCGTGCGGCGCTGCCGCCGGCTTCGGCTTGGCGTCGATGCCCGCCTCGGCCCGCTGCTGCGCGGTGATCGGCGTCGGCGCGCTGGTCAGCGGGTCGAACCCGCCCCGGGTCTTCGGGAAGGCGATCACCTCGCGAATCGAGTCCGCCCCGGCCAGCAGCATGCAGACCCGGTCCCAGCCGAGGGCGATCCCGCCGTGCGGCGGCGGCCCGTACTTGAACGCCTCCAGCAGGAAGCCGAACTTGTCGGCCGCGTCCTCCGGGCTGATGCCGAGCAGGTCGAAGACCCGGCGCTGTACGTCGGCCCGGTGGATACGGATCGAGCCGCCGCCGATCTCGTTGCCGTTGCAGACGATGTCGTACGCGTACGCCAGCGCCCGGTCCGGTGCCTCCTCGAACCGGTCCACCCAGTCGGCGTTCGGCGACGTGAACGGGTGGTGCACGGCCGTCCAGCCACCATCGTCGGTGCGCTCGAACATCGGCGCGTCGACCACCCAGCAGAACGCCCAGGCGCTCTCGTCGACCAGGCCGGCCCGCTTGGCGATCTCGATCCGGGCCGCGCCGAGCAGCTCCTGCGCCTCCCGCCGGTTCGCGCTCGCGGCGAAGAAGACCGCGTCACCCGGCTTCGCCCCGACCGCGTCGGCCAGCCCGGCCAGGTGCTCGGCCGACAGGTTCTTGGCCACCGGCCCCCGGGCCTCGCCCGACTCGGCATCCAGCACCACGTACGCCAGGCCACGGGCGCCGCGCGCCTTCGCCCAGTCCTGCCAGCCGTCCAGCTCCTTGCGGCTCTGCCCGGCACCGCCCGGCATCACCACCGCGCCCACGTAGCCACCGGCGTCGATCGCCCCGGCGAAGACCCGGAACTCGGTGCCGCGCAGGTAGTCGGTCAGCTCGGTCAGCTCGACCCCGTAGCGCAGGTCGGGCTTGTCGGAGCCGTACCGGTCCATGGCGTCGTGCCAGGTGATCCGGGGAATCGGCCGGCTGATCTCGTGCCCGGCCAGCTCCCGCCAGAGCGTCGCGACGATCTCCTCACCGAGGTCGATCACGTCGTCCTCGGTGACGAAGGACATCTCGATGTCGAGCTGGGTGAACTCCGGCTGCCGGTCGGCCCGGAAGTCCTCGTCCCGGTAGCAGCGGGCGATCTGGTAGTAGCGCTCCATCCCGCCGACCATCAGCAACTGCTTGAAGAGCTGCGGGGACTGCGGCAGGGCGTACCAGGTGCCGGGCTGGAGGCGTACCGGCACCAGGAAGTCGCGGGCGCCCTCCGGCGTCGACCGGGTCAGGGTCGGCGTCTCGATCTCCAGGAAGTCGCGGGAGTGCAGCACGCTCCGGGCGAGCTGGTTGGCGGCCGAGCGCAGCCGCAGCGCCCGGGCCGGCCCGCCGCGCCGCAGGTCCAGGTAGCGGTACTTGAGGCGTACGTCGTCGCCGGCCTCCACCTGGTCGTCGACCGGCAGCGGCAGCGGCGCCGCCTCGGAGAGGATCTCCAGCCGGTCGACCGTCACCTCGATCTCGCCGGTGGCCAGCTCGGGGTTGTCGTTCCCCTCGGGGCGGCGGGTCACCTCGCCGGTGACCTGGACGCAGTACTCGTTGCGCAGCGCGTGCGCCGAATCCATCCCCTCGCGGAAGACCACCTGCACGACCCCGGAGGCGTCCCGCAGGTCGACGAAGATGACTCCGCCGTGGTCCCGCCGGCGGGCGACCCAACCGGCGAGGGTCACCGTGCTGCCGGCGTCCACCGCGCGCAGGGTGCCGGCGTCATGGGTACGGATCACGACAGGTGTCTCCTCACGTCTGTCCGGGCGGTCCGGGCTGCTGTCCGACATTCTGTCAGGACGGCCCGCACCGCCCGGCGCCCCACCCGCCGCGATCACCTAAACCCTCCTGGTCGTACGTGCGTTCGAGTGGGGGTTACCATCACCGCATGACGTCCGGCGCCTACCAGCCCTCGATGCTGGACCTCGCCACCGGTGCGGGGATCGCCGGTGACGGTGCCGGGCTCGGTCCGCTCACCGGAGCACTCCGGCGGCACGAACTGAGTTCGGGTGCCTGGGTCGACCACCTGCCCGGCTGGGTCGAGGGCTCCGACGCCGTGCTGGGTACCCTGCTCGACCGGGTCGACTGGCAGGCCGAACGCCGCCGGATGTACGACGGCGTGGTCGACGTCCCCCGGCTGCTCCGCTGGTACGCCGGCGGCGAGCCGCTCCCGCACCCGGTGCTGGACGCCGCCCGGGAGAGGCTGAGCCGGCACTACTCGGCCGAGTTGGGCGAGCCGTTCGTCACCGCCGGGATGTGTCTCTACCGCGACGGGCGGGACAGCGTCGCCTGGCACGGTGACACCCACGGCCGCTCGGCCCGCGAGGACACCATGGTCGCGATCGTCTCCTTCGGTTCGCCCCGGCCGCTGCTGCTGCGCCCGCGCGGCGGCGGGCCGAGCCTGCGCTTCCCGCTCGGGCACGGCGACCTGGTCGTGATGGGCGGTTCCTGTCAACGCACCTGGGAGCACGCCGTCCCGAAGACGTCCCGCCCGGTCGGTCCCCGGGTCAGCGTGCAGTTCCGGCCGGCTGGCGTCGCCTGACCAGCCCCCGGCCGCACAGGGTCCGGCCGAGTGCAGTCCGGCCGGGTCCCGGTCGTCGGGCCCGCCGGAGCGCTCGACGAGAGTCAGCCGGGCGGCCGCTCTCCGGGCTTGCGCCGCCGGGTCTCGTTCCACCGCTGCACGAGCGCGGCCATCTCGTCCTGGACGAAGAAGAGGAAGTCGCGCATGTCGGCCAGCCGGGTACCGGACGGTGAGTCGTCGCCGCCGACCGCGACCACTCCCTGGTGCATCAGGTCGCCGAGTTTCTGGTAGACCCCGCTCTGCACCGCCGCCGTGTACCAGATGTCGTCCGGGGCGTGGTAGCGGTCCCGCCGGGAGTTCGGCACCGGCTCCCGCAGCACCAGGTTGACGTGCAGGAGATAGCGCAGCGCGCCGGAGATGGCGGCGGCGCTGACGCCGAGCCGCTGCGCGATCTCCCCGGCGGTGAGCCCGGGCTCGTCGGTCACCATCAGGGCGCCCAGCACCCGGGCCGCCATCCGGGGTACGCCGAGGTCGCTGAAGGACAACGCGAACTGCTCGACGAAGCGGCGCACGGCCTCCTCGTCCCGAGGAACCTCGATTCGCGTCATTCCCGTCCTTCGCTAGTTTCTGAAGATCGTGTAATTGTGCCTCAACCCCGTGTGAGCAGGCCAACGGCTCCAGCCGCGCCCGTCGGGGCGCGGCTGGAGTGGCGGTACGGGTGGCTGGCGGGCGGTACGGGTCAGAGTGCCAGGTCACGCCGCCGGAACAGGGCCAGACCGGCGGCACCGAGCGCCACCGCCAGCACCGCGAGCAGCACCAGCGGGGTCGCCGAGAGTTCGGCGGAGGGCAGCGCCGGTACGTGGCTGAAGGGGGAGACGTCCCGGACCGCCTGGGGCAGGTTCAGCAGCTCGCCGAACTGACCGGCGATCAGGCTGACGGCGAAGCCGAACCAGCCCAGCCCGACGGCGAGCCGGGGCAGCAGGCCGAAGACCAGCACGACGTACCCGATCATGATCAGCGCCGGGGCGGTCTGCACCAGTGCGGCGGGGCCGAGGTCCGCGAGCCGGTCGGCGAGGCCACCGGCGCTCAACCCGGCGACCAGGCCCGCCGAGAGGCCCGCGAGCAGCAGCAGGAAGACCGCGCCCAGGGCGGCGACGAGCAGGTGGCCGCCAAGCCAGCGCAGCCGGCCGGTGGCCGTGGCGAGCAGCGGCTCGGCCCGCCCGCCGGCCTCCTCGGCCCGGACCCGCAGCATCGCCTGCACCACGTAGCCGGCCGCCATCGCGCCGACCATCGCCAGCATCGCGGTGTAGAACGAATCGGACAGTGCCCCCTCGCCGCCGAGTTCCCGGATGGTCCGCGCGGCACCCTCGTTGCCGGCGAACGCGTCCTCGACCGCGCCGGCCAGCGAGCCGATGGTCACCCCGAACAGGCCGATCGCGACGGCCCAGCCGAACAGCGTGCCGCGCTGGAGCCGCCAGGCCAGGCCGAGCGGGCTGAGCAGCCCGGTCGAAGCCCGGCCCGGACCGGGCCGGGCGGAGATCATGCCCATCCCGATGTCCCGGCGGTCGGCCAGCACGAAGGCCACCGCGAGCAGGATGGCGAAGACTCCCACCGGGAGCGCCAGCACCCACCAGCGGTTGTCGGCGAACGGCCGGAGCAGGGTGGCCCAGCCGATCGGGGAGAGCCAGGACGGCCAGGCGCTGGTCATGGTGTAGCCGTCCGGCCGGACGTCGCCGAACGCGTCGCCGAGCCCGCGCAGCAGATAGCCGGCGCCGATCGTGGCGGCGGCGATCCCGTTCGCCGCCCGCGCGCCCTGGCTCACCTGGGCGGCGACCGCCGCGAAGGCCGCGAAGGTCAGGCCGGCGGCGCCGACACCGAGGCCGAAGGCGACCGAACCGGCGGCCGGCAGGCCGTTGCCGATCAGGGCCAGCGCGAGCAGCGTGGCCAGCAGCAGGTTCGCCGCGGCGGTGACGATCATGGCTGCGGCGAGGCTGGCGTGCCGGCCGACCACCATCGAGCCGATCATCTCGGTACGGCCGGTCTCCTCGTTCTGCCTGGTGTGCCGGACCACGGTGAGGGTGCTCATGAACCCGGCCAGCACGGCGAGGAAGGTGAGGATCTGGAAGGCCATCATGTCGCCGTCGCTGACCCCGGTCGGTGCGTTGCGCAGCATCAGGATCGCCGGGGTGTCGACGGCGGTACGCAGCGCGGTCAACCGCGCCGCCTCGGTCGGGAACTGCTCCCGCACGGCCGTGTACGTGAAGGAGGCCAGCACCGTCGTACCGACGATCCACAGTGGTAGTTGGATCCGGTCGCGGCGCAGCGCCAGCCGGGTGAGCCGGGCGGTGCCGGTGAAGGTGCCGCCCATCACACGCCAGCCAGTTCGTCCCGGGCCTCCCGGCCGCCGTAGTGCCGCATGAACAGCTCCTCCAGCGAGGGCGGTGCACTCGTCAGCGCGCGCAACTCGAAGCGGTGCAGGTGTCCCAGCACCGGATCCAGCTCGGCGGAGTCGACGTCGAACCGGGCGTGCGTCCCCTCGATCCGGGCGTCGTGCACCCCGGCCAGTTCGGCCAACCCGGTGATCGGCCGGGCGGTCTGCACGGAGATCGAGGTACGGGTCAGGTGCCGCAACTGCGCCAGCGTGCCGGACTCCACGGTCCGGCCCTGCCGGATGATGCTCACCCGGTCGCAGAGCGCCTCCACCTCGGAGAAGATGTGGCTGGAGAGCAACACGGTCCGGCCCCGCCGCTTCAGCTCGCGTACGCACTCCTGGAAGACCGCCTCCATCAGCGGGTCGAGCCCGGAGGTCGGCTCGTCGAGGATGTAGAGCTCGACGTCGGAGGCGAAGGCGGCGACCACGGCGACCTTCTGCCGGTTGCCCTTGGAGTAGGTCCGGGCCTTCTTGGTCGGGTCGAGTTCGAAGCGCTCCAGCAGCTCGTCCCGGCGGCGCCGGTCCAGCCCGCCGCGCAACGCCCCGAAGAGGTCGATCGCCTCGCCGCCGGTCAGGTTCGGCCAGAGGTTCACGTCGCCGGGCACGTAGGCCAGTCGCCGGTGCAGCGCCACCGCGTCCCGCCACGGGTGTCCGCCGAGCAGGCTCACCTGACCGGCGTCGGCCCGGAGCAACCCCAGCAGTACCCGGATCGTGGTCGACTTCCCGGCGCCGTTCGGGCCGAGGAAGCCGTGCACCTCGCCGACGTCGACGGAGAGGTCCAGCCCGTCCAGCGCACGGCTCCGGCCGAAGGACTTGACCACGCCGGAGACCGAGATAGCAGTAGTCATGGGGCCGACGGTACGCCCATTTCACAACTTTGTGAAAACTCAGAAGCGTCAGGATTTCGTCAAGATACGACCTCCTCCCCCGACGGTTCCGCCGGCTGATCCACCGGCCCGGCGGGTCGTCCCCGGCACGCGGCGGCCGTAACCTCATCGAAATCTCTGACTGACACGATCCGCTGAGTCCTCGCCCGCTGCGGAGGTGTAGATGTTCCTCACCCGTCACGAGCAAGAACGGCTGATGGTCCATGTCGCGGCCGATCTGGCGTGGCGCCGGCGTGAGCGCGGGCTGCGGCTCAACCATCCGGAGGCGGTCGCCGTGATCACGGCGTTCCTGCTGGAGAGCGCCCGGGACGGGCGTACCGTCGCCGAGCTGATGGAGACCGGGCGGACCGTGCTCGGCCGCGACGACGTACTCGACGGCGTCCCGGAGATGATCGCGGAGGTACAGGTGGAGGCGACCTTCCCCGACGGCACGAAGCTGGTGACCGTACACGAGCCGATTCCGTGACGGGGGCGGGCGTGATCCCCGGCGAACTGCTGCCCGGTACGGGCGACGTGACGATCAACCCCGGCCGACCCGTGCGCACCCTGGCCGTGCTGAACACCGGGGACCGGCCGGTCCAGGTCGGCTCGCACTACCACTTCGCCGAGGCGAACCCGGCGCTGGAGTTCGACCGGGCGGCAGCCTGGGGACACCGGCTCGGGGTACCCGCCGGCACCTCCGTGCGGTTCGAGCCGGGCATCGGCCGGGACGTCGACCTGGTGCCGCTCGGCGGCGGCCGGATCGTCCCCGGCCTGCGCGGCGAGTGCGCCGGCCCGCTGGACCCGCCCGACGCCGACCCCGCACCCGATCCGGTCGCGCCGGAGCGCGCCGGGGAGGCCCCGTGAGCACCCTGGACCGGCGCCGGTACGCCGCCCTGTACGGCCCCACCGTCGGCGACCGGATCCGGCTCGCCGACACCAACCTGCTGATCGAGGTCGAGCAGGACCACTGCGGGTACGGCGACGAGGCGGTCTTCGGCGGCGGCAAGGTGATCCGCGAGTCGATGGGCCAGTCCCTGGTCACCCGCGCCGGCGGCGCCCCGGACACGGTGATCACCGGTGCGCTGGTGCTGGACCACTGGGGCGTGGTCAAGGCCGACGTGGGGATCCGGGACGGCCGGATCGTCGCGCTCGGCAAGGCCGGCAACCCGGACACCATGGACGGGGTCCACCCCGAGCTGGTGATCGGACCGGGCACCGAGATCATCTCCGGCAACGGCAGGATCCTCACGGCCGGTGCGATCGACAGCCACGTACACCTGATCTGCCCGCAGATCCTGGAAACCGCGCTGGCCAGCGGGATCACCACGATCATCGGCGGCGGCACCGGCCCGGCCGAGGGGACCAAGGCGACCACGGTCACCCCGAACCCGTGGTATCTGGGGCGGATGCTGGAGGCGCTCGACCCCTGGCCGGTCAACGTGCTGCTGCTCGGCAAGGGCAACACGGTCAGCGAGGAGTCGCTCTGGGAGCAGCTGCGCGGCGGGGCGGGCGGCTTCAAGCTGCACGAGGACTGGGGCACCACCCCGGCCGCGATCGACGCCTGCCTGCGGGTCGCCGACGCCTCCGGGGTGCAGGTCGCGATCCACACCGACACGCTCAACGAGGCCGGTTTCGTCGAGGACACCCTGCGGGCGATCGGCGGACGGTCGATCCACGCGTACCACACCGAGGGGGCGGGCGGCGGGCACGCGCCGGACATCATCCGGGTCGCCGCCGAGCCGAACGTACTGCCGTCGTCGACCAACCCGACCCGGCCGTACACCCGGAACACCCTCGACGAGCACCTCGACATGCTGATGGTCTGCCACCACCTCAACCCGACCGTGCCGGAGGACCTGGCGTTCGCGGAGAGCCGGATCCGGCCCAGCACCATGGCCGCCGAGGACGTGCTGCACGACCTCGGCGCGATCTCGATGATCGGCTCGGACTCGCAGGCGATGGGGCGGGTCGGCGAGGTGATCCTGCGTACCTGGCAGACCGCACACGTGATGAAGGCCCGGCGCGGCGCGCTGCCCGGTGACGGCGCCGCCGACAACGCACGGGCCCGCCGCTACGTCGCGAAGTACACCATCTGCCCGGCCGTCGCACACGGCATCGACGGCGAGGTGGGCTCGGTCGAGCCGGGCAAGCTCGCCGACCTGGTGCTCTGGGACCCGGCCTTCTTCGGGGTACGCCCGCACCTGGTGATCAAGGGCGGCATGATCGCCCTCGGCCAGATGGGCGACGCCAACGCCTCGATCCCGACGCCGCAGCCGATGCTGCCCCGGCCGATGTTCGGCGCATACGGCGCAGCACCCGCCGCGACCAGTCTCGCCTTCGTCGCCCCGGCCGCCATCGACGCGCTGCTCGCCGACCGGATCGGGATCCGCCGGACGTTGGCCCCGGTGGCCGACACCCGGTCCCGGGGCAAGGCCGACCTGCCGGGCAACGACGCCCTGCCGCGCATCGAGGTCGAACCGGACACCTTCACGGTGCGCATCGACGGTGCGGTCGTGGAGCCCGAGCCGGCGGTCGAGCTGCCGATGGCCCAGCGCTACTTCCTCTTCTGAGGGCCGGACCGTCGTGACCGGACTCGCCACCCTCCTCGTACTCGCCGACGGGCGGCTGCCCGCCGGCGGCCACGCCCACTCGGGCGGGCTGGAGGCGGCGGTGACCAGCGGCCGGCTCCGCGACCTCGCCGGCCTCGCCGGATTCCTCCGGGGCCGGCTCGGCACCACCGGCCGGGTCACCGCCGCCTTCGCCGCTGCCGCCTGCGCCGCCGGGACGGGGGACCCCGACCGCTCCCGGCTCGACGCGCTGGACGAGGGGCTGGACGCCCGTACCCCCTCCCCGGCCCTGCGCCGGACCTCCCGGGCACAGGGCCGGGCCCTGCTGCGCGCCGGCCGGGCGATCTGGTCGGTCGACCCGGCCCGCCGGGACCGGCACCATCCGGTCGCGCTCGGCATCGTGGCGGCGACAGCCGGACTCGCTCCGGTCGAGGCGGCGCTCGCCGGGGCGTACGGGACGGTCAGCGGCCCGGCCAGTGCCGCCGTACGGCTGCTCGGGCTGGACCCGTACGCCGTGCACGCCCTGCTCGCCGAGTTGGCCGGCCCTTGCGACCGGCTGGCCGCACTCGCCGCCGCCGGGGCGGACGATCCGGTCGACCGACTGCCCGCCGACTCCGCCCCGCTGCTGGAGATCGGCGCCGAGGTCCACGCGAGCTGGGAGGTGCGTCTCTTTGCATCCTGACCGACCCGACCCCGAAACCGGCATCCGCCGACAACCCGACGGCGCGACGCCGCACCAGCACACCGAGGGCGAGACGCCGCACCGGCACACCGACGGCGAGGTCCCGCACCGGCACCCGGATCCGGACGTCGACCCCCATCCCCCACTGCGGCGGTCGGCGGGCGGCGGACCGGTCCGGGTCGGCATCGGCGGCCCGGTCGGCTCGGGCAAGACCGCCCTGGTCGCGGCGCTGTGCCGGACCCTCGCCGACGAACTGCGGCTGGCCGTGGTCACCAACGACATCTACACCACCGAGGATGCGGATTTCCTGCTCCGCAACGGCGTACTGCCGGCCGAGCGGATCCGGGCGGTGGAGACCGGCTGCTGCCCGCACACCGCGATCCGGGACGACATCTCGGCCAACCTGGACGCGGTGGAGGAGCTGGAGATGCTGCTCGGGCCGCTGGACCTGATCCTGGTGGAGAGCGGCGGCGACAACCTCACCGCCACCTTCAGCCGAGGGCTGGTGGACCGGCAGATCTTCGTCGTCGACGTGGCCGGCGGGGACAAGGTGCCGCGCAAGGGCGGCCCGGGGGTGACCGGCGCGGACCTGCTGGTGGTGAACAAGACCGACCTCGCCCCGCTGGTCGGGGCCGACCTGTCGGTGATGGCCCGGGACGCGGCCGCCCGGCGCGGCGCGCTGCCCACCCTCTTCCTCTCCCTGGTGGAGGATCCGGCCGCCACCCCGGTCGCCGACTGGATCCGCTCGCTGCTGCCGGCGCCCGCGGTCCCGGTCAACGACCGCCCGGGACACCCGGGCTGATGCGGGCGCTGGCCCGGATCGTCGCCGAGGCCGACCCGCTGCGCGGAACCCGGCTGACCGTGCTGCGCGGCGAACCGCCGCTGCTGCCGCGCCGGACCGGACCGGTCGACCCGGCGGCCCCGGACCGCGAGGTCGAACTGCACCTCGTCGGTGGCGCGGCCGGTCCGCTCGGTGGCGACCGGCTGCGGATCGAGATCGAGGTCGGGCCGGGGGCGCGACTCTGCGTACGGAGTGTCGCCGCGTCGCTGGCGCTGCCGGCCCGGGACGGTGCCGAGTCCCGGCTCGCCGTACGGGCCCGGGTGGCGGCCGGTGGACGGCTGCGCTGGCTGCCCGAGCCGCTGATCGGGGCGGCCGGCTGTGCGCACCGGACCGACTGTCGGGTCGAACTCGCCGAGGGCGCGGCGCTGTACTGGCGTGAGGAACTGGTCTGCGGCCGGCACGCCGAGCCGGTCGGCGACGTACGGCTGGAGATGACGGCGCGGTACGGCGGCCGTACGCTGCTCCGCAACGATCTCGCGGTCGGGCCCGGCGCGGCCGGCTGGGCCGGCCCGGCGGTGCTCGGCGGCGGCCGGGCGGTGGGTTCGGTGCTGATGGTCGACCCGGCCTGGACCGAAACTCCGCCACCCCGACCGGCCCTCCGCGACCCGGTGGCGGGGCCCGGTTCCGGCGCACCGGGCCGGGCCTGGCCGACCGGCGGGGCCCCAGCGGACCGGGTTGGGCCGACGGGCGGGGCTCCAGCGGAGCGGGGCGGACCGTCCGGGGCGGCGCCGCCGGAGGCGGGGGTGGCGGCGGCGGTGCTGCCGCTGGCGGGCGGCCCGGCCGTGCTGGTCAGTGCGGTCGGCGCGGACGCGCGGGCGGTCCGGGCCCGGCTGGACCGGGCGCTCGACTGGCCAGCCGGCACAGTGGAAGCAGGCGGCAGAGCGGCATATCGACACGTACCCGGGCATGCTGTCACGTAGTGTGACGACATGCCTCCGGTGCCCTGGTGGGCGGTTTTCTCGGCGGCGGCCCTGCCGGTGCTGCTGGTGATCGGATGGACCGTCGCGGCCGTACGGCAACCACCCGGCTACGACCCCTGGGGCGACACGGTCAGCTCACTCTCCTCGTACGGGATGCTGGACCGGCAGATCCTGATCGGCTGCCTCGCCGGACTCGGGGTGGCTCACCTGGTCACCGCGATCGGCCTGCGCCCGGTCCGCACCGCCGCCCGGCTGGTGTACGGCCTCGGCGGCGCCGCCACCGTCCTGGTGGCGGCGGTGCCGAAGGTCGACGCCCAGACTCCCCGGGTGCACGGCGTCTCCGCGGTGGTCGCCTTCGTGGCCCTGGCCGCCTGGCCGGCGGTGGCCACCCTGCCGCTACTGCGCCCCGGTCGGACCCGACACCGGCAGGACCGGCTCCGGCACGACCGGCCGGCAGGGGCTGCCCGCCCTGTGGCCGACCGGCCCTGGGTGCTGCGTCCGGTGGTCGGCACCGCCGTCTCGCTGGTGATGCTCGGGCTCGGCCTGTGGCTGGCGCTGCAGTTGCCCGACGGCGGCTGGGCGGGGTTGGCCGAACGGCTGACCGCCGGCACGGAGGCGCTCTGGCCGTTGATCGTGGTGGTGACGCTGTTCCGTCGGACCCGTCGGCGCCCGTCGCCGGCACGCCGAGCGGCGTGATCGGGCCGGTGGGTGCCGGCCGTTCGCCGACACCCACCGCAGACCCCGATCACGCCGATCGATCACCGGCCCGAATCGGCCCGGTAGATCAGTAGACCTGTACGCCGTACGCGTTGAGCGCCTCGACGACCGGCTGGAAGAACGTCGTGCCGCCGGTGCTGCAGTTGCCGCTGCCGCCCGAGGTCAGGCCGAGCGCGGTGTTGCCGGCGAAGAGCGGGCCGCCGCTGTCGCCCGGCTGGGCGCAGACGGTGGTCCGGATCAGGCCGGAGACCGTCCCGCTGCCCTGGTAGGTGACGGTGGCGTTGAGCGCGGTCACCCGGCCGCTGCGCAGCCCGGTGGTGCTGCCGCTGCGCTGCACCGACTGGTTGACGGTCGGGTTCGCCGCACCGGTGATGTCCCGGGTGCCGCTGTAGAGGTAGACGTCGCCCGGCTGCTGCGCGGTGCTGTTGTACCGCACGATGCCGTAGTCGTTGCCGGGGAAGCTGCTGCCGGCCCGGGTGCCGATCACGGAACCGCCGGAGCTGGACGACCAGTTCGCCCCGGCGTTGGTGCAGTGGCCGGCGGTGAGGAAGTAGTAGGTGCTGCCGCTGCGGACGTTGAAGCCCAGCGAGCACCGGCTGCCGCTGGTGTAGATCGCCTGACCGCCGGAGATGGTGGTGCTCAGCGTGCCGGGGATCGACTGGATCCGGACGGCAGCGCCGAAGCGCGCGGTGACGGACTTGATCTTGGCGAGTTTGGCACCGGTGACCGTGCTGTCCACGTCGACCGCGACCTGGTTGCTGACCGGGTCGACGTACCACGCGGTGCCCGGGATCCGGGCCGACCTGTCCAACTCGGCGGTGACCTGGGCCAGTTCGGCGGCACCGCGGGCGACGACCTTGGCGGTCGCCCCGGAGGCCCGGACCTGGCGGGCCGCCGCCTCGTCGGTCACGGTGACGACCATCCTGCCGTCGGCGTCCAGGTAGGTGCCGGCGGACCGGGCGCCGAGCCGCTCGGAGAGCGCCGTCGCGGCCTCCGGGGTGGCGGCCGGGGCGGCCTGCGCGGGTACGCCGATCAGCATGCCGGCGACGAGAGATCCGGCCGCGGACGCGATCGCGACAAGGCGGATCGATGACCTTGTGGGTCGCATGTAGAGCCTCCCAAGGGGGGTTTGGAGGTGTCTGCGCCGAGTTGGCACATGTGATACGAGTATTCAGACATCTAAGATCATGAACAAGATGCCTAACATATCGCCTGCAACGGGGCGTTCGCCTTATGGTCACCTCCGTTGTGGAGACTCAGGCTGCTCTATATGATTCGCCCACCCCAGCTGGCTCAGGCAACCGCGATCCGGAGGCCGCCATGTCCGCTCCCCGCCGTACCGGCACCCTTCTGTCCACACTCCTCGCCACCGTCGTGCTCGTCGGCTCGGTCGGGCTCGTCGCCGGCCCGGCACAGGCCGACCCCGGCCCACCGCCCGCCTCGATGGCCAGCCTGGGTGACTCGATCACCCGGGGCTTCAACGCCTGCGGGTGGTACGTCGACTGCCCGTCCCGCTCCTTCAGCACCGGTGACGACTCGGGAGTGCAGAGCCACTACCTGCGGATCCGGGCGGTGAACCCGGCGATCGGCGGCCGCAACCACAACGACGGACGCTCCGGTGCCAAGTCCGCGGACATGGCCGGCCAGGCCGACACCGCCGTCTCGCAGGGCGTCGACTACGTGACGATGCTGATCGGCGCGAACGACGCCTGCACCAGCTCCGAGTCGAGCATGACCCCGGTGGGGACCTTCCGGAGCAACATCGACGCCGCGCTGGGCCGACTGCGGTCCGGGCTGCCGAACGCCCGGGTGTTCGTGATCAGCGTGCCGGACATCCAGCGACTCTGGTCGGTCGGCCGGGGCAGCGCCGCCGCCCGTACCGCGTGGTCGCTCTTCGGCATCTGTCAGTCGATGCTGGCCAGCCCGACCTCCAACGCCCAGGCCGACGTGGACCGGCGCAACCGGGTACGGCAACGGGTGGTCGACTACAACAGCCAGCTCGCCGGAGCCTGCGCCGCGTACGGGTCGAACTGCGTCTTCGACGGCAACGCGGTGTTCAACTATCCGTTCACGCTCGGCCAGTTGTCCGGCTGGGACTACTTCCACCCGAACGCGTCCGGGCAGCGGGTGCTGGCCGAGATCTCGTACGGCGCCGGATTCCGCTGGTAGCAGCCGACCGACCGGGCTAACCGGCGCGGTCCGGCGGAGGACGGTAACCGACGAGTCCGTCCGCGGTCGCCACCACCAGCACCCCGGAGAGCGCGACGAGGTCGGTCACCGGTGCGGCCATCTCGATGGTCTGACCCGGTCGCCCCGGCTCGCCGACGGGCTGCCACCGCAGCACGCTCCCGTCCGCCGCCACCAGCCAGCTGGTCCGGTCGGCCCGGACGACGGCCAGCGAGCGTACCGGCCGGGTGGCCGTCAGCACGACGACGGGCTCCGGCGGCAGCTCGTCGAGGAGCGGCAGGGCCGGGCCTTCGGGCTCGCCGTCGACGTCTGCCCCGGCGTCGCCGAGGCGGCTGGCCCGGATCGACCGGACCAGCTCGGTGACGTCGGCGCAGCGGACCTGCCCGTTCCGGCCGGCTCCGAAGACCAGGCCGCGTCCGTGCACCGTCGCGGCCGCCACGGCGTACGCGGCACCGCCGTGACCGTCCAGCACCGTCCACCCGGCCGACCCCGGCGCGTCGAGTTCCCAGAGTCGTACGGTGTCGTCCTCGGCGGCGGTCAACCCGACCGGTACCCCGGCCAGCTCGCCGACCGCCACGCCCCGGATCCGGCCGGAGTGCCCGGTGACCGGCCCGTCCAGCCGGCCCGTCGCGACGTCGACCCGGAACAGCGCGGCCCCGTCGGCGACCAGCAGCAGCCGACGGCCGTCCAGCAGCGCCACGGCGAGCGGCCCCACCGGCGTGGACTCGTCGGCCGCCCCCGAGACGGCCACCGCCGACTCCGCCCCGGGGCGACCCGGGCGGTTCCGGCCGACCGGCAGTGCGGCGATCCGCTCCCCGGTGCCCGGATCCCAGAGCCGCAGGTGGTCAGGTCCGGCCCGGGCCAGCAGCGGGTGGTCGCCGGGTACCGGCGTCGCACCCGCCGGGGTCCCGCCGAGCGGCAGCTCGACCTCGACCCCGGTCGTCGGCGTGAATCCCCGGACCGGGTGCCCGGGCACCGCCGCGAGCACTACCGGCCGGGCCGCCGACCAGCCGGCCGCGAGGCGGGGCCCGGAGACATCCGGAGGGTCCGCCGACCCGTCCCCCCGGTCGGTGGACGGCAGGTCGCGGCGGAACGGGTACGGCCGCTGCGGATCCCAGACCCAGACCAGGCCCGCACCGTCCCCGGTGACCAGCATCGGCCGGCCGGCGATCTCGGCCCCGATCGTCCGGGTCGGCGCCGCCTCGTACGGGTAGCGGAACGCCTCGCCGAGTTGCCGGCCGGTCTCCGGCAACCAGGCGCGTACGGTCACGTCGTCGCCGCTCCACAGCACCGCACGCCCGCCGAGCCGGCCGGCGAGTACGGAGTTGACCTGGCCGGTGTGCCCGGTGAACGCCGGTCCGAGCGGTCCACCGGCGCGCAGGTCCCAGCCCTGGGCCACCCGGCCGGCGGCGCCGAGCAGGATCGGCCGGCCGGACAGCTCCGCGAAGGCCAGCACGGTCACCAGCCCGGCGACCTCGAAGCCGTACGCGCCGAGCGGCTCGACCCGGACGCCGTCGCCGGCCGAGGTCGACTCCAGCCGCCACAGCGACACCCGACCGGTGCTGGTGCCGACCGCCAGCACGGCGCCCTCGCCCGCCTCGGTCGCGGCGAGAACGCTGATCCGGTCGGCACCGGTCCGCAGCGTGCGCAGTCGGGCGCCCCGGTCGGCGCCGAGCGACCAGATCTCCAGGTGCGGCGATCCGCCGGTCAGCACCGCGAACGGGCGGCCGGCCAGCGCGACGGTCGCCAGCGAGCGCACGTCGCCGCACCACTGCCGCCAGCGGGTCCGGCCGGTGTCGAGGTCGCTCACCTGGAGGTAGCCGGCCCCGGCAGCCGAGACGACCAACTGCTCGCCGTCGATCCGGGCGGTCGCGGACGATCGCGCGTGGGCCCGTTCGTCCACCGCGCCGACGAGCGCACCGTCGGCCAGGTCGAGCACCACCCGGGCCCCGGCGTAGCTGGTGACCAGGGCGCGGGGGCGTCCGGTCCGGTCGTCGGTGAAGCCGACCAGCGCGGTGACCCAGGCCGGCACCGGCTGGTACGGCCCGGGGCGCGCCGGCAGCGGTCGAGGTCGCCGGCCGGCGGCGCCCCAACTCCAGAGCGGTACCCCGGTCCAGGGTGGCGGACCGGTCGGGGCCGGTTCGGCGGCGCTGGGCCGGACGGACCGCTGCGGGCTGCCCCGGGCTGTCCCGTCGGTCATCGGCGGCACGCCGTCCCGGGATGCCGCCCGTCGGCCTGGGCGACGGCCGGAGAAGAGGGAAACACGATCGTGGCGATCTCTCGTGGCGGCTCGGCCGGCGCCAGATCCACGTCAGCGCGATCGGATGGCGAGTCGACCGGAAGAAGGGGCTGAGAAGTGACCGGGCGACGCCAGCGCATCGACGATCATTTACAGCATCTTAGTCCGGTCGGCAGGTCGGTCCGGAGCCCGCGAAAGGAGCGGCATGCCCGACACGGGTGGCATGCCGGACACGGGCGGCAGGTCCGGACGACGGACGATCCTGATGGTCCGCCCGCGCCGCCTAGACCGAGAGCAGCGAATGCACCGACGGATCGCGCAGGTCGGTCCGGTCGCCGGACCGGACCACCTCACCGGCGTCCAGGATCACGAACCGGTCGGCGAGCCGCAGTGCCAGGTCCAGGTACTGCTCGACGAGCAGGATGGCGAGCCCGAGTTCGTTGTGCAGCCGCTGGATCGCCTCCTCGATCTCCAGGATGATCGACGGCTGGATGCCCTCGGTCGGCTCGTCCAGCAGCAGCATCTTCGGTCGGCTGACCAGCGCACGGGCGATGGCGAGTTGCTGCTGCTGCCCGCCGGAGAGGAAGCCGGCCCGGCGCCCCCACAGCCCCCGCAGCGCCGGGAACAGGTCGAGGGCCTCGTCCACCGCCCCCCGGCTGGCCTGACCGGCCGCCTCCGCCGCCACCTGGAGGTTCTCCGCGACCGTGAGCTGCGGGAAGGTCTCGTGGCCGGGCGGTACGTAACCGAGTCCCCGGCGTACCCGGTCGTGGGTCCTCAGCCCGGTGATCTCCTCCCCGGCGAAGTGCACCCGGCCGGCCCGGACCGGCAGTACACCCATGATCGCCTTGAGCAGGGTCGTCTTGCCGACCCCGTTGCGCCCCATCACGCAGACCAGGGAGCCGGCCGGCGCCACCAGGTCCACCCCGAAGAGCACCTGCGCCCGGCCGTACGCCACGTCCAGGCCCTGCACGCTCAGCATCACGACGCCCCCTTGACCAGCTCGGCGCTCTCCTTGCGGGTCCGGCCGAGATACACCTCCTGCACCCGGGGATCGGCCTGCACCTGCGCCACCGTCCCCTCGCAGAGCAGCCGGCCCTCGTGCAGCACGGTCACCGTGCTGGCGAACCGGCGCAGGAAGTCCATGTCGTGTTCCACCACGATCACCGTGTGCTCCTTCGCCACCTGCCGGAGCAGTTCGCCGGTCCGGGCCCGCTCGTCCCGGCTCATCCCGGCCACCGGCTCGTCCAGCAGCAGCAGGCTGGGCCGCTGGGCGAGCAGCATGCCGATCTCCAGCCACTGCCGCTGCCCGTGCGAGAGCACCCCGGCCGGCCGGTCTGCCAACCCGGCCAGCCCGGTGGTCTCCAGCGCCGCCGCCACCTGGTCGGCGACGCCCCGGCGACGCCGCAGCAGGGTGCCGAGCGGGCGCCGGAACGTCGCGGCCAGATCCAGGTTCTCCAGCACGGTCAACTGCTCGAAGACCACCGACGTCTGGAAGGTACGGCCGATGCCGAGCCGGACGATCTGGTGCTCCCGCCGCCCCAGCAGCTCCGTACCGGCGAAGCGGACCGAGCCGGAGGCGGGTCTGGTCAGCCCGGTGATCACGTCGATCAGGGTGGTCTTGCCGGCCCCGTTCGGCCCGATCAGGAAACGCAGCTCGCCGGCGCCGACCGTGAAGTCGAGATCGGTGACCGCCCGGAAGCCGGCGAAGAGGACGTTGAGCCCGCGTACCCGCAGCAGCTCGGTCATGCCGGCTCCTCCGCCCGGTTGGCGGCCACCACCGGTACCCCGGCCGGGGAGCGCTCGACCTGTGCGACCGGGACGACGGAGTCGACGGGGTCGACGGGGTCGACGGAGTCGACGGGGCCGAGGCCGTTGGCTGCCGGCGTACCCGAGGGGACCGGAGCCGCGACGGCCCGGGGCGGGCGGCGGCGCTGGTGCCGGACGGCGGCCCGCAGGTCGGCGGCGAGCCCGGCGAGCCCGCGCGGCGCCCAGAGCATCACCACCACGAACATCGCGCCCTGGAGGTAGATCCAGTTGTCCGCCGACTCCTCGCTGAAGACGGTCTTGGCGTAGTTGACCAGCAGGGCCCCGCCGACCGCGCCGGCCAGCGAGAACCGGCCGCCGATCGCCACCCCGATCAGCAGCTCGAGCGAGGCGACGATGCCCAGGTTGGCCGGGCTGAGCAGGCCGACCATCGGCACGAAGAGCGCACCGGCGATCCCGGCCATCCCGGCGGAGACGGCGAACGCGATGGTCTTCACCACCGCCGGCTCGTAGCCGAGGAAGCGCACCCGGTCCTCGCCGTCCCGCACGGCGAGGAGCAGCTGCCCGAAGCGGCTGCGGCTCAGCTGCCAGGCGAGCAGGAACATCGCACCGAGCACACCCACCACGACCAGGTAGAGGATCCGCTTGTCGCCCGGCTGGTAGAGGTCCAGGCCGTAGAACATCTGGAAGTTGGTCAGCCCGTTCGTGCCACCGGTCAACCCCTGCTGGCCGACCAGCAGGATCACGAACGCGGCGGCCAGTGCCTGGGAGAGCACGGCGAAGTAGGCGCCCCGGACCCGCTGCCGGAACACCAGCAGGCCGAGCAGCACCGCGACGGTGACCGGCAGCAGCACCACCATGGCGAGCGCGAAGGCGGGGTTGGCGAAGGGCCGCCAGAGCGCGGGGAGGCTCTCCACCCCGCTCCAGACCATGAAGTCCGGCAGCCCGCCGGGACCGGCCTCGCGCAGTTTCAGGTGCATGCCCATGGCGTAGCCGCCGAGGCCGAAGAAGACGCCCTGGCCGAGGGTGAGCATCCCGCCCCGGCCCCAGGCCAGGCCGATCCCGACCGCCACGATGGCGTAGCAGAGGTACTTGCCGAGCAGGTCCAGCCGGAACGGCGACAGTACCGCCGGAGCGACCACCACCAGCAGCAGGCCGACCGCGACGAAGAGCGCCGGGCCGGTCAGCCGGCGCCGGAGCGGGCCGCCCGCCCGGTCCGGTGCGGCCGCCACCGCCCCGGTCACGACAGTGCCCGGGTGCGGACGACGAACATCCCCTGCGGGCGGAGCTGGAGGAACCCGATGATCACGGCGAACACCACCACCTTGGCGACACTGGCCCCGTTGTCGACCCAGAATTCGACGAAACTGTTCAGGATGCCGAGGGCGAAGGCGGCGATGACCGCGCCCCGGAGTTGTCCGAGGCCGCCGGCGACGACCACCAGGAACGCGTCCACGATGTAGTTGGTGCCCAGGGTCGGCCCGACCGGGCCGATCAGGGTGAGCGCCACCCCGGCGACCCCGGCCAGGCCGGAGCCGATGAAGAAGGTGAGCTGGTCGACCCGTTCGGTGGCCACCCCGCTGACCGCGGCGAGCTGCCGGTTCTGCATCACCGCGCGCATCCGCCGGCCGTGCCGCAGCCGGGTCAGGTAGAGCCAGATCGCCAGCACGCAGCCGACCGCGAGCACCATGATGAAGACCCGGTTGTACGGCAGGCGTACGCCGCCGAGGTCGAGGCCGCCGGTGAGCCAGCCCGGTGCGCGTACCTGCACGTTCGGCGCGCCGAAGATGTCCCGGGCGACCTGTTGCAGGACGAGGCTGATCCCCCAGGTGAGCAGCAGGGTGTCCAGCGGTCTGCCGTAGAAGTGCCGGATCGCCAGCCGTTCCAGGATCAGCCCCAGCACCCCGGCGACGGCGAACGCCAGCGGCAGGGCGACCAGCACCGACTGGGTACCGACCAGCGGTTGCAGCAGGTACGCGGTGTAGGCGCCGGCCATGATGAACTCGCCGTGGGCCATGTTGATCACGCCCATCTGGCCGAACGTGAAGGTCAGACCGAGGGCGATCAGGAGCAGCACCGCTCCGATGCTCGCCCCGATCACCAGTTGGTTGAGTGTCGCCATGGCGCCGGCGCCTCCGTCCCGGTTCGCAGCCGTCAGTCGCAGGATCTGTCCGGTGTTCAGGAGAGGCCGGCGGCCCAGGGGTACCCCTTCAGGTAGGGGTCGGGCTTGATCGGCTTACCGGAGTTCCAGACCTCCCTGATCTGGCCGTCCGGCTGGACCAGCCCGATCCGGGCGGTCTTGAAGACGTGCTGGTTCTCGCCGTCGATGGTGACGGTCCCCTCGGGGGTTTCCAGGGTGATCCCGGCGGACGCCTTCTTCACCGCCTCGACCTGCACGCTGCCGGCCTTCTTGACGGCCTCGGCCCAGAGGTGGACGGCGTTGTAGCCGGCCTCCATCGGGTCGGAGGTGACCTTGGCGGCGCCGTACTTGGCCTTGAACGCCCGTACGAAGGTCTCGTTCCGGGCCCCGGCCGTGGTCTGGTAGTAGTTCCAGGCCACCAGGTGTCCGGCGACGTTCTCCGGGCCGATGCCGACGACCTCCTCCTCGGCGACGCTGACCGAGACGGTCGGCATCGCCTCGGCGGTGATGCCGCTGCTGCGCAGTTGCTTGAAGAAGGCGACGTTGCTGTCCCCGTTCAGGGTGTTGAAGACCGCGTCCGGCTTGGCCTGCTGGAGCTTGTTCACCACGGTGCTGTATTCGGTGTGCCCGAGCGGCGTGTACTCCTCGCCGAGCACGGTCATCCCGTTCGCCGCCGCGTACGCCTTGATGATCTTGTTTGCGGTACGCGGGAAGACGTAGTCGCTGCCGACCAGGAAGACGGTCTTCTTGCCCTGCTCCCTGAGGTAGTCCAGGCCGGGCACGATCTGCTGGTTGGTGGTCGCCCCGGTGTAGAAGATGTACGGCGAACTCTCCAGCCCCTCGTACTGGACCGGATACCAGAGCAGCGCCTTGTTGCGCTCGAAGACCGGCAGCATCGCCTTGCGGCTGGCCGAGGTCCAGCCGCCGAAGACGGTGGCGACCCGGTCTGCGGAGATCAGCTTCTGCGCCTTCTCGGCGAAGGTGGGCCAGTCCGAGGCACCGTCCTCGACGACGGGTTCGAGCTTCTTGCCGAGCAACCCACCGGCGGCGTTGATCTCTTCGATGGCGAGCAGTTCGGCATCCCGTACGGTCACCTCGCTGATCGCCATGGTGCCGCTCAACGAGTGCAGGATGCCGACCTTGATGGTGCTTCCACTGCCAGCACCCGACGCCGTCGTCGGATCTGCGGCACATCCGCCCGCGCCCAGCAACACCGCCGCCGCGACCAGCATGACCAGCCGGTTCCGCACGCCTCGTGGCATCCGCCTCTCCCCTTTCGCCGCAGGACTGCTGCGTAGTGCCACGAACCGTAGGAATGCTGGATTTCATGAATCTGAGTGCATCGATGTCTGTCGTGTTAACGAACCCTCACAACGCAAATCGATCATCGGAGTCACGCAGACGGTACGCACCCCGGCTATACATCCGGTGTATACCCGTGGTGTAGAGTCCCCCGCATGTCGATCGGACAGACTTTCCTGGGCCTCCTGGAGGCCAGCCCACGGCACGGCTACGAGCTGAAACGGGTCTACGACGAACGCTTCGGCCAGGGCCGCCCGCTGCACTACGGGCAGGTCTACTCGACGCTGGCCCGGCTGCTGAAAAGCGGTCTGGTCACCGTCGACGGAGTGGAGCCCGGCGCCGGCCCGGAGCGCAAGCGCTACGCCATCACCGCGGCCGGGGTCACGGACGTGCAGCACTGGCTGGCCCGACCGGAGAAACCCGACACCTACCTACAGAACACCCTCTACGCCAAGGTCGTGCTCGGGCTGCTCACCGGCCGGGACGCCGCCGACATCCTGGACGTGCAGCGTGCCGAGCACCTGCGGCTGATGCGTACCCTCACCCGGCGCAAGGCCGACGGCGACCTCGCCGACCAGCTCATCTGCGACTTCGCGCTCTTCCACCTGGAGGCCGACCTGCGGTGGCTGGAGCTGACCGCCGCCCGCCTCGACCAGCTCGCCGCCACCCTCTCCGCCGACCCGCCCGCCGCACGCTCCGGTTCGGCGCAGCGGGACGGCGACCCGACCGGATCCGAGGTGCCGGCATGACCGCCGAGGAACAGCCGCTGCTCGCCGCGGTCGCGCTGCACAAGACGTACGGGACGACCCCGGCGCTGGACGGGGCCAGCCTGGCGATCCGGGCCGGCGAGGTGGTGGCCGTGATGGGTCCCTCCGGCTCCGGCAAGTCCACCCTGCTGCACTGCCTGGCCGGGATCGTCCGGCCGGACGCCGGTG
The DNA here is from genome assembly GCF_036421995.1 of Plantactinospora veratri. Lineage (NCBI taxonomy): Bacteria > Bacillati > Actinomycetota > Actinomycetes > Micromonosporales > Micromonosporaceae > Plantactinospora > Plantactinospora veratri. Next base: position 10,184 of record NZ_JAZGQL010000022.1, on the reverse strand, counting down.
CGGTGCGCTACCGCGACCGGGAACTCTCCGCCATGTCGGATGCCGAGCGCAGCGCGCTGCGCCGCACCGAGTTCGGCTTCGTGTTCCAGTTCGGCCAACTGGTGCCCGAACTGAGCTGCCTGGAGAACGTCGCGCTGCCGCTGCGGCTGGCCGGGGTACGCCGCCGCGAGGCCGAGCGCCGGGCGGCGCAGTGGCTGGACCGGCTGGAGGTCACCGACGTGGCCGGACAGCGTCCCGGCGAGGTCTCCGGCGGGCAGGGGCAGCGGGTCGCGGTGGCCCGGGCCCTGGTCAGCGCGCCCCGGGTCGTCTTCGCCGACGAGCCGACCGGTGCGCTGGACTCGCTCAACGGCGAGCAGGTGATGCGGCTGCTCACCGGGGCGGCCCGGGAGGCCGGCGCCGCCGTCGTACTGGTCACGCACGAGCCACGGGTCGCCGCGTACGCCGACCGGGAGGTCGTGGTGCGCGACGGGCGTACCCGTGAAACCGTGCTGGCGGACCGATGAGCCGGCACCGCGCCACCGGGTGGGCGGCGGACCTCGCCCTCGGCGCCCGGCTGGTCTTCGCCGGTGGCCGCAACGGGCTGCTGCGCACCCTGATGACCGCCGTCGGGGTGGGCCTCGGGGTGGCCCTGCTGCTGACCAGCACCTCCGTCTCCACCATGCTCGACGGGCGGTCGGAGCGGAACGCCGCCCGCGACGACCAGTTCTTCGGCTCCGCGCAGCCGGCACCCGGCGACCGGACCCTGCTCGTCACGGCGGCCGACACCGTCTACCGGGACCAGGTGATCCGGGGCCGCCTGCTCCAGCCCGACGGCGCGCATCCGCCGGTCCCCCCGGGGCTGGCCCGGCTCCCCGGCCCCGGCGAGCTGGTCGTCTCCCCCGCACTGGCCCGGCTGCTCGACTCGCCCGACGGGGCACTGCTCCGGCCCCGGCTGGACCACCCCGTCGTCGGCACCATCGCCGACCGGGGTCTCTCCGGGCCCAACGAGTACGCCTACTACCTCGGCACCGACCAGCTCCGGCCGGGCGGCGCCACGATGCGGATCGACCACTTCGGTTCCGAGTCGAGCAGCGAGGGGCTCGACCCCGTGCTGATGCTGCTCGTCCTGATCATCTTCGTGGTGCTGCTGCTGCCGATCGCGGTCTTCATCGCCGCCGCCGTACGCTTCGGCGGCGAGGCCCGGGACCGGCGACTCGCCGCGCTCCGGCTGGTCGGCGCGGACGCGGTGACGACCCGCCGGGTCGCGGCCGGGGAGGCGCTGGTCGGCGCGCTCTTCGGGCTGCTGGCCGGTGCGGTCTTCTTCCTGCTCGGCCGGCAACTCGTCGAACAGGTCACCCTGGAGGGGATCAGCGTCTTCGCCGGGGACGTCCGGCCGAGCCCGGCGCTGGCCGTCCTGATCGTACTGGCGGTGCCGGCCGTCGCCGTCGCGGTCGCTCAACTCGCGCTGCGCCGGATCGTCGTCGAACCGCTCGGCGTGGTACGCCGGTCCGCCAGTCGCCGACGCCGGCTCTGGTGGCGGCTGACCGTGCCGATCGTCGGTGCCGCGCTGCTCGCCCCGCTGCACGGCGGGATCGACCAGACCGGTGGCCCGGTCAACCAGGTCCAGGTGATCACCGGAGTCGCCCTGCTGCTGATCGGGGTCGCCGCGCTGCTGCCCTGGCTGGTCGAGTCCGTGGTCGGCCGGCTGCGCGGCGGCAGCGTCTCGTGGCAGCTCGCCATCCGCCGGCTGCAACTCGACAGCGAGTCCTCGGCCCGGATGGTGAGCGGTGTCGCGGTCGCGGTGGCCGGCGGGATCGCCCTGCAGATGCTCTTCGCCGGGGTTCAGCACGAATACGTCCGGGCCACCGGCCACGACGTCAGCCGGGCCCAGACGATGGTGGTGATCCAGGACGGCTCCGCCGGGGTCGACCCCGACTCGCTGGCCGAGCGGTTCCGGACCATACCCGGGGTCGACGCGGCGGTCAGCGTCCTCGACACCACCGTGTCGCCGGTCGGTTGGGCGCCCGACGAGTACGGCGAGCGGCCGGCGACCCTGCTGCGGATCGCGGACTGCGCGGCGCTGCGCGAACTCGCCGACCCGGGGCGCTGCGTGGACGGTGACGTCTTCCGGATCGTCGACGAACGGCCGCTGGAGGAGGCGAACATCCCGACACCCGGCCGGGAGTTGGAGATCGGCTTCCGTGACCCGGCGACGACCACCCGGTGGACCGTCCCGACCGGTCTGCGGACCGTACCCGGCCGGACCGACCCGGCCGGCAACCAGTTCACCGGCCTGCTCGTCACCCCCGGCGCACTCGACCCGGGCACGCTGCGCGGGCTCGGCGCCAGGGTCTACCTCAGCATGGACCTGGGCCGGCCCGACACCATCGAACTGGTCCGCAACGCGGCGGCCGGGTTCGGGCCGGCGGCGCAGGTGCAGACGCTGCGGGCCACCGAGGAGGTCGGCCGGTTCGCCCAGCTCCGCCGCGGACTCTACGTCGGGGTGGTGGCCACGCTGCTGCTGCTCGGGGCCAGCCTGCTGGTCGGCATCCTGGAGCAGTTGCGGGAACGGCGGCGCGCGCTGGCCGTACTGGTGGCGTTCGGCACCCGGCGCAGCACCCTGAGCACCTCGGTGCTCTGGCAGACCGCCGTACCGGTGCTGCTCGGGCTCGCCCTGGCGATCGGGCTCGGTACGGCGCTCGGCAGCATCCTGCTGGTCCTGGTCGGCCAGCCCGTACGCCTCGACTGGCCCAGCATCGCCAGCATGTCCGGGCTCGCCGGGGCCGTCGTCCTGCTGGTGACCGCGCTCAGCCTGCCCGCCCTGTGGCGGCTGCTCCGCCCGGCCGGTCTGCGCACGGAGTGAGCCGTCGCCCCGGCCCCCGGTGGACCGATCGACCGTCGTCGGGTTCGCCCACCTGGGGCGGGGGACGACCCCCGTCGGGCGGTCCAGAAAGGAGATCGCGTTTTTCGGCCCGACCGCTCTTGCCCCGGTCTGCTAGACAGGTGACCCAGTCGGGTGCACATTTCGAGCGGAGTGGATATGAGCGATCGCATTCCAAGAGCGGAGAACCCCCGATCTGGGCGGTGGTCACGTCGGGGCGTCCTCGGCGCCGGGCTGGCGGTCGGCGGCGCCGCCCTGCTCGGCGATCCGGCCTGGGCCCGACCGGTCGGGGTGCCGGGCGGGCAGCCGCCGGCACCCGGCAAGGAACGGCTCCGCCCGGGGGCGGCCTTCCTGGGTTCACCCGGCCCGCTCATCGACCCGGCGCGGGAGATCTCGCCACCGCTGAATCCCGAGGCCCTCTGGGACGTGCCCCGACTCTCCGCCGCGGACGCCCGGCGGCTCGCCCCCTCCACCGAGTCCACCGCCGGCGTCGCGTCGCTCTCCTCGTCGAGTTCCGTGCCCGGAGTGCCGTTCGACTTCCAGTACCACCCGTTCGAGATCCGCGACCTCCCCGACGAGATCCGGCCGTACTACCTGCGGCTCGCGGTGCCGCTGGAGGACACCGAGCCGCACGACTCGACCGGGGTCCGGATGTCCATCCGCAATGGACAGATGTACGACCACCCGGTGGCCCAGGCGCAGTACGGGCTGGCGCTGATCGAGGCGCACCGGATCACCGGCAACGCCGAATACCTGGAACGGGCGAAGAAGCAGGCCCAGCGTCTGGTCGACCGGCGGGTGGAGCACGGCGGCGGGTGGTTCTTCCCGTACCCGTTCGAGTTCGTCCTGCACGGCACCAACGAGCGCTACGCCCCACCGTGGTATTCGATGATGGCCCAGGGGCAGGCGCTCAGCCTCTTCTGCCGGCTCTACAAGCTCACCGGGGCCGGCATCTGGCTGGCCGCCCTCAACGGCGCCTTCGCCTCCTACCTGGTCACGCCGGTCGCGGGCCGGCCCTGGGGCGTCTACGTGGTGGACGGCCGGCTCTGGCTGGAGGAGTACGCGCACCCGCAGCGGATCTCCGGCGACCTCACCTACAACGGGCACAACTTCTCGCTCTTCGGCCTCTGGGACTTCTTCGTGCTGACCGGGGACGAGCGGGCGAAGGTGCTGTTGCAGGGCGCGCTGACCACCATGCGCGACGTCTACGCCGACATCCGGAACCGGCACTGGCGCAGCAAGTACTGCCTGCGGCACGGCTCGGACGCCAACACCTACCACACCATCCACATGACCCAGCACATCTGCTGCTACGCGATCACCGGCGACACGATCTTCGCGCAGATCGCCGAGCTCTACTACACCGACTTCCCGCCGCACGGCGTCGCCGGCCCGGTCACCTTCCAGCCCGGCCAGCACACCGGCTACCGGTTCGACAGCGCCGGTGCGGTGACCGCGAGCAAGACGATCACCCTGAGCCGGCGCAGCAGCGCGCCGTCCGCCGCCCGGCTGAAGATCCTCCGCCAGGAGGGGATCTGGTACGAGATCACCGCCGGCTCGCTGGCCGGCTACTACCTGGAGGAGCTGCGGCAGCACTCGTACATGACCGGCGAGGCCGCTCCGATGGGCTACCGGATCCTGCGCCCGGCGACGGTGGCGCAGGCACCGCTGACCCTCTACACCATCACCTCGGGCGACTCGATGTCCTCGGTGGTCAGCGACTACCAGTTGAACGATCCGATCAACCTGGACCGCCGGACAGTGGTCAACGGGGTGGCACACGTCCGGCTCGGCGACGGCGACCACGCCGGCTGGTTCGCCGGTTACACCGCCGTGAACCGGATCTGAGCACCCGGCCCGGTCCCGGGACGGATGCTCCCGGGACCGGGCCGCCCCCTCCCCCGGTGTTGGTGTGTCAGGCCCTGGCCAGCCGGGCCAGCCGGGCGTCCCGCTTCTCCTCGAAGCGGGCCGCCGCCCGGTCCAGCCCGTCGAGCTGCGCCGCCAACTCTTCGCGGGCGGCCTCGCCGTCGGCGTCCAGGCCCGTCACGTTCCAGACGTCCCACTGCCGAAGCACCGGCAGGAGTACGTCGTCGCGGTGCTGGCGCAGGTCGTAGATGCCGGCCAGGGCCATCGCCACCGACTTGCGGGCGAAGCCCTCGATGCCGCTGCCGGGCATCTGGAAGTCGGCCACCACGTCGGCGACCGCCCGCATCGCCTGGCTCGGCGCCAGTTCGAAGGCGGCGCCGAGCAGGTTGCGGTAGAAGACCATGTGCAGGTTCTCGTCGGCGGCGATCCGGGCGAGCAACTGCTCGCAGCGCGGGTCGCCGGTGACCCGGCCGGTGTTGCGGTGCGAGATCCGGGTGGCGAGTTCCTGGAACGAGACGTACGCCAGCGAGTGCAGTACCTCGTCGTCGTGCGGGTTGTCGTAGCCGGCGGACATGTGGGTCATCCGGGCCCGCTCCAGCGCCACCGGGTCGACCGCCCGGGTCACGGTCAGGTAGTCGCGGATCGCCGTGCCGTGCCGTCCCTCCTCGGCGGTCCACCGGTGCACCCAGGTCCCCCAGGCGCCGTCCCGGCCGAAGAGGGTCGCGATCTGGTGGTGGTACGACGGCAGGTTGTCCTCGGTCAGCAGGTTGACCACCAGCGCGGTCCGGGCCACCTCGGGGACGATGCTGTCCTCGGGCGTCCACGCCTCGCCGTCGAGGATCCCGTCGAAGGTCCGTCCCTCGCCCCACGGCACGTACTCGTGCGGAAACCACTCCTTGGCGACCCGGAGGTGCCGGTCGAGATTGGCCGCGACGACCGGCTCCAACTCGATCAACAGAGCGGTCTGGCGCAGCGGTGCGGTGGGGGTGACGGTCACGGGCTCTCCCTACGCTGGCGTAAGTTACGTTAGCGTAGGTTACGGCCGTCACCCCCGGTGATGCAAGATCAGCCCACCGTCGGCCAGAGGTCCGCCGCCGGCGGCTGCCAGACCTCCGGCGCCGCCGCCACCTGGTCACCGGAGCGGATGTCCTTCACCTCGTCGTCGGTCCCGTCCGCACCCGGGAACCAGACGTACGGGATGCCGCGCCGCTCGGCGTACCGGATCTGCTTGCCGAACTTCGCCGCCGACGGCGACACCTCGGTCGGGATGCCCCGGCGGCGCAGCGCGTCGGCGATCCGGTTGCTCTCCGGCCGGCGCTCCTCTGCGGCCAGCGCCACCAGCACGCAGGTCGGCACGCTGCGGGAGATCGTCAGCGCCTCCGCGCCGAAGAGCAGCCCGAGCAGCCGGGTGACCCCGATCGAGATGCCCACCCCCGGGAAGCGGGCGTTGGCGTCGCTGGCCAGGTTGTCGTACCGGCCGCCGGAGCTGACCGACCCGAACCGCTCGTACCCGCGCAGCTGGGTCTCGTAGACCGTACCCGTGTAGTAGTCCAGACCCCGGGCGATGCGCAGGTCGGCGACGCAGAGCCCGGGGGCGTGCGCCACCGCGTTCTCCATCACCGCGACCAGTTCGGTCAGCCCCTCGTCCAGCAGCGGGTCGGTCACCCCGAGCCCGCGCACCGCGTCGGCGAAGGACGGATCCGGGGTGGCGATCTCGGTCAGCGCCAGGCACGCCTTGGCCTGCGCCTCGGTCGCCCCGGCGGTCTCGGCCAGCAGCGCCGCCACCCGGTCCGGCCCGATCCGGTCCAGCCGGTCCACCGCGCGCAGCGCCGCCAGCGGATCGGCCAGCCCGAGCCCCCGGTAGAAACCCTCGAGGATCTTGCGGTTGTTGACCTGGACCCGGATCGGCAGCCCGCCGTCGGAGTTGCCCAGCGGCAGGCCGCCGAGCGCGTCACCGAGCACCAGTGGGATCTCGGCCTCGTGGTGCGGCGGCAGCGTGTCCCGGTCCACGATGTCGATGTCGGCCTGGAGGAACTCGCGGTAGCGCCCCTCCTGCGGGCGCTCGCCCCGCCAGACCTTCTGGATCTGGTAGCGCCGGAACGGGAACTGGAGCCGGCCGGCGTTCTCCAGCACGTACCGGGCGAACGGCACGGTCAGGTCGAAGTGCAGCCCCAGGGTGCCCTCGCCGGTGCTCGCCGGCCCCTCCTCCTGGAGGCGGCTGATCAGGTAGACCTCCTTGGAGGTCTCACCCTTGCGCAGGAGCTGCTCCAGCGGCTCGACGGCGCGGGTCTCCAGCGGCGCGAAGCCGTACAGCTCGAAGGTGCGGCGGATCCGGTCGAGCACGTACTGCTCGATCATCCGCTGCGGCGGCGCCCACTCCGGGAAGCCGGAGATCGGTGTTGGCTTGCTCATGATGCTCCTGTCGAATCTCGCGCAGCCGCGCGAGCGGGGATTACCAGCCCCGGGTGGGCCCGACCCGCGGCCCGTCGAGGTCGGCGACCTCGATCAGGTACGGGTTGCTGGCCCGCTCGCGGCCGATGCTGGTCGCGGGGCCGTGGCCGGGCAGCACGACGGTGTCGTCGGCGAGCGGGAGGATCTTCTCCCGCAGGCTGCGTACCATCGTCGACGAGCTGCCACCCGGCAGGTCGGTGCGGCCGATCGACCCGGCGAAGAGCACGTCGCCCGCCAGGCAGATCTGCTCCGCCGCCCAGTCCACACCGGGTGGAAGGGGCAGGTCGGACCGGACGGCCGGGCCCGTGCCCGGCAGCCGGAACAGCACCGACCCGCCGGTATGGCCCGGTGCGTGGTCGACGGTGATCTCCAGCCCGGCCAGTGCCAGGGTCGCCCCGTCGGTCAGTTCGGCCACGTCCTCCGGCTCGGTGTACGGCAGCCGCCCGCCGAAGAGCCGGGTCAGGTCCATCGAGAGCCCCTTGGCCGGGTCGGCGAGCAGCTCGCGGTCGCCCGGGTGCACGTACGCCGGGATGCCCCGGGCGCCGCAGACCGGCGCGACCGAGAAGGTGTGGTCGAGATGGCCGTGGGTGAGCAGCACGGCGGCCGGCCGCAGTCGATGCTCGGCCAGCAGATCGTCGAGCCGGTCCAGCACCCCGATACCGGGGTCGACGACGACACACTGTTCCCCGGGCGCGGTGGCCACCACGTAGCAGTTGGTGCCGAATGCGTCCGCGGGGAAGCCGGCGACGAGCACGTCCGCTCCTCCCATCCGACGGTTGGCTCGACCCCACCATATCGGGCGGTCCGTGCGACCGACCGCCCGTATACACCTGCCCCGGGAGGCATCTGGGGACGCAGTGATAATCTCCGATGGTTTCGGAGTGACCTCGTACAACACTTTCCCAGCCGTTACCCGTACACTCTGGCGGGCGTGTGGCGTGGCGCACTTGACGCCGGGGCGGCGGATCGTGCCGTTGGCCAGGACGACCGTCGGCGCGGCGACCAGAGTTGAGACGACGACCAGGGCACATGGAAAGGGGAGCTCGGGTGGCTTCCAGCAGGGACCGGCAGCGCAAACTCGCGCGGGCGAAGCTCGACCGGCAGATGGCCCGGCGGGCGGCCACTGTCCGGCGCAAGCGGCAGATCCGCGCCGGGATCGGCTCCGCCCTCGCGCTGCTGCTGATCGTGCTGGGCTCGTTCTGGGCGCTCGGCGGCTTCGACCGCGAGTCGGCCGACGACACCGCCGCCGAGACGTGCGCCTGGACCAGCCAGGACGCCCAGGCGAACACGAACCTCAAGGACGTCGGCACCCCGCCCACCCGGGACCTGCCCACCACCGGCACCCGGCCGATGACGATCACCACGAACCAGGGCGCTCCGGTCACCGTCGAGCTGGACCTGGCGAACGCCCCCTGCGCGGCGGCCAGCTTCACCCACCTGGCCGGGAAGTCGTTCTTCGACAACACCAAGTGCCACGAGCTGACCAGCGAGGGGGCGCTGCGCTGCGGCGACCCGAGCGGCACCGGCCAGGGCGGCCCGACCTACACGTTCTTCAGCGAGAACACCCCGGACGCCCCGGCGGCGAGCCCGTCCGCCAGCGCCAGCCCGTCCGCCGACCCGTCGGCCAGCGCCAGCCCGTCGGCCAGCCCGGCGGCGACCACTCCGGCCGCGCCGCTCTACCCGGTGGGCACTGTCGCCATGATCGGCAACCCGCCGGGCGCCAACGGCAGCCAGTTCCTGATCTTCTTCAAGGACTTCAGCCCGACCCAGCCCAGCTACCCGATCGTCGGCCGGGTGACCAGCGGACTCGACGTGATCAAAAAGATCGGCGCCATGGAAACCGTGGACAATGGTTCTGGCGTCAAAATCAAGCCGAAGACCGACGTGGTGATCCAGAGCCTCACCGTTGGTGAGCCGGCGTCGGCCGACCCGACGGCCGTGCCGTCGGCGGCGACCCTGACGCCGACGGTGCCGTCGGCCAGCCCGACGGTTGCCGGACAGTCCTGAGAACCGCAGAGACCAGCACAGCCGCGGACCCGGCCGCGCTGCACATAGTCCAGGAGGAGCCACCGTGACGTCCACCAGAGAGCGGCAGCGCGCCGCGGCGCGGGCCAAGCTGGAACGGGAGATGGCCGAGCGCGCCGCCGCCGCCCGCAAGCGCCGGCAAGTGCAGGCCAGCATCGGCGCCGGAGTAGCGTTGCTGCTGGTGGTCGCGGGTACGGTGTGGCTGGTGATGAGTGTCGGTGACGACAAGGACGGCTCGACCCAGGCGGGCACGGCCACCTGCGCCTGGACCGACATCCCGGCCGAGCAGCGCAACGCGGCGACCAAGGACGTCGGGCTGCCGCCGACCTCGGTGAAGAACACCGGCAGCCAGGTGATGACGATCGACACCAACCTCGGGCCGATCACCGCCAAGCTCAACCTCGCCAACGTGCCCTGCACCGCCGCCAGCTTCACGCACCTCGCCGAGAAGAAGTTCTTCGACAACACCAAGTGCCACCGGCTGGTCACCCAGGGCCTCCAGGTGCTCCAGTGCGGCGACCCGAGCGTCACCGGCGACAAGTGGAAGGAAACCGACGGCACGGGCGGGCCGGCCTACCGGTTCGCCGAGGAGAACCTGCCGACGGACAAGCGGCCGCCGTACCCGGCCGGGGTGATCGCGATGGCCAACTCGGGGCAGCCCGGCAGCACCGGCAGCCAGTTCTTCATCGTGTACGGCGACTCGCAGCTCCCCGCCCAGTACACCGTGCTCGGCACCGTCACCAGCGGCCTGGACCTGGTCGCCCAGGTCGGCGCGGCCGGCGACGACGGCGCCTTCGCCCAGCAGGCCGGTGGCGGCCACCCGAAGAAGCAAGTTCTGATCAAGTCGCTGACCATGGCTGCCCCGGTCGGCTGAGACTCCGACCGCAGTCGACAACGGCGCGGGGGGCCCCCCCCCCGGGGGGGGGGGGGGCGGGGGGGGGGCCCCCCCCCCCGGGGGGGCCCCGGCGCTGGGGCCGCCCCC
>NZ_JAZGQL010000021.1:0-105378 GCF_036421995.1 Plantactinospora veratri | reverse complement strand
GGGGGGGGCCCGGGGGGGGGGGCCCCCCCCCCCCCCCCCCCCCCCCCCCCCCCCCCCCCGGGGGGGGGGGGGCCCCCCGGCGCCGTTTCAGTCATCCGTACCGAGGTGCCGCCCGTGCCGAGGAGCCGGCCCCGGGGTTGCCTCAGGCGCCCGAGGTGACCCGGTAGGCGTCGAAGACGCCGTCCACCTTGCGCACGGCGGCGAGCAGGTGCCCCAGGTGCTTGGGGTCGGCCATCTCGAAGCTGAACCGGCTCACCGCCACCCGGTCCCGGGTGGTGGTGACGGTCGCCGAGAGGATGTTGACCCGCTCGTCGGAGAGCACCCGGGTCACGTCCGCGAGCAGCTTGTGCCGGTCCAGCGCCTCGACCTGGATCGCGACCAGGAACGTCGAGGCCGAGGTGAGCCGCCAGCTCACCTCGACGATGCGCTCGGTCTGCACCTTGAGTTCCTCGGCGTTCGCGCAGTCGTCCCGGTGCACGCTCACCCCGCCGGAGCGGGTCACGAAGCCGAAGACGGTGTCCGGCGGCACCGGCGTGCAGCAGCGGGCCAGCTTGATCCAGACGTCGCTGACCCCCCGGACCACCACGCCCGGGTCGTTGCTGTTGCCCCGGCGCTGCGGACGGGTCGCGACGGCGGTCTCGGCGAGGTCCTCGGCGGCCCCCTCCTCGCCGCCGTAGCCGGCCATCAGCTTCTGCACCACGGACTGGGCGGAGACCTGGCTGTCGCCGACGGCCGCGTATAGCGAGGCGACGTCGGCCAGGTGCAGGTCCCGGGCGATGGTCATCAGGTTGTCCGTGGTCAGCATCCGCTGCAACGGCATGCCCTGCTTGCGCATCGCCTTGACGATCGCGTCCTTGCCGGCCTCGATCGCCTCCTCGCGGCGCTCCTTGTTGAAGTACTGCCGGATCTTCGTCCGCGCCCGGGGGCTCTTGACGAAGCCGAGCCAGTCCTGGGTCGGGCCGGCGGTGTCGGACTTCGAGGTGAAGATCTCGATCACGTCGCCGTTGGAGAGCGTCGACTCCAGCGGCACCAGCTTGCCGTTCACCCGCGCGCCGATGCACTTGTGCCCGACCTCGGTGTGCACCGCGTACGCGAAGTCGACCGGGGTCGACGCGGTCGGCAGCGGGATCACGTCGCCCTTCGGCGTGAAGACGTAGACCTCCTGGCTGGAGAGGTCGAAGCGGAGCGCGTCGAGGAACTCGCTCGGGTCGGCCGCCTCGCGCTGCCAGTCCAGCAACTGCCGCAGCCACGTCATCTCGTCGATGTGGGCCGGCGGGCCGACGACCGTCTCGCCCTTCTTCTCCTTGTACTTCCAGTGCGCGGCGATGCCGAACTCGGCCGTACGGTGCATCGCGTAGGTGCGGATCTGCATCTCGACCGGCTTGCCGCTCGGCCCGATCACCGTGGTGTGCAACGACTGGTACATGTTGAACTTCGGCATCGCGATGTAGTCCTTGAACCGGCCCGGCACGGGCTGCCAGTTCGCGTGGATCACACCGAGGGCCGCGTAGCAGTCCCGCACCGTGTCGACCAGGATGCGCACGCCGACCAGGTCGTAGATGTCGTTGAAGTCCCGACCCCGGACGATCATCTTCTGGTAGATCGAGTAGAGGTGCTTCGGACGGCCGGTGGTCTCCGCCTTGATCTTGGCGGACCTGAGGTCGACCTGCACCTTCTGGGTCACCTGCCGCAGCAGCGCCTCACGCTGCGGCTGGTGCTCCCCGATCAGCCGGTTGATCTCCTCGTAACGCTTCGGGAAGAGGTTGGCGAAGGCCAGATCCTCCAGCTCCCACTTGATGGTGTTCATACCGAGCCGGTGCGCCAGCGGAGCCAGGATCTCCAGCGTCTCCTTGGCCTTCTGCTCCCGCTTGGCAGGCGGCAGGAAGGTCAGGGTACGCATGTTGTGCAGCCGGTCGGCCAGCTTGATGACCAGCACCCGGGGGTCCTTGGCCATCGCCACCACCATCTTGCGGATCGTCTCCGCCTTGGCCGCGTCGCCCAGCTTGACCTTGTCCAGCTTGGTGACGCCGTCGACCAGCAGCGCGACCTCGGCACCGAAGTCGGCGCGCATCTGGTCGAGCCCGTAGTCGGTGTCCTCGATCGTGTCGTGCAGCAGCGCGGCGACCAGGGTGGTGGTGTCCATCCCGAGGTTGGCCAGGATGGTGGCGACCGCCAGCGGGTGGGTGATGTAGGGGTCGCCGGACTTGCGGTACTGCCCGGAGTGCCACCGGGCGGCCATGTCGAAGGCGCGTTGCAGCAGCCGCGCGTCCGCCTTGGGATGCGCGGCGCGGTGCGTCGCGATCAGCGGTTCCAGCACCTCGCTCACCTGCGGGGTCTGCCAGGGCGCGTTGAACCGGGCCAGCCGGGCCCGGACCCGGCGCCCGGTGGGCGCGTTGGCCAGGGCGAAACTGGACGCGGGCGGCTGCGCGACCCCGGTGGCCATCCCGGCGAACTCGGCGGTCGCGCCGGCCCCCACGGTGGCACCGACGCCGGCCGGCACCGCACCGCCGTCGACGGCGGGGGCGGCCAGCGGCCCGGCGACCGGGGCAGCGGCCCCGGCCGGACTGCCGGCGACCGGCTGGACCGCGCCGAGCGGTCGGTTCGGCGTGGCCACCCGTCCGGAGTCAGGCTGGGCCTGCTCGGCGGCGACCACCGGCTCCGCCGGCCCGCCGGGCCGACCGGACCCGTTGACCGGGGACTGGCCACCACCGGCGCCGGGCGTGCCGTCGGCAGGGGTATCAGCTTCGTTGGTGGGATGCACCATGCCCTCCGCCGGAGGGGCGACATCGGAAGACACCGGCCTCCTCAACACTTCGCCGGGAATGACCCGACCGTAGCCGGTCGAGCCGGTCCTACGCCAGTCGCGGGCATGCACCCGAGCCGGCCACGAAGGGCAATCGTACCCGCACCGGGGACCTGGTGACCGTCCTCCGGGCGTACCGGCCGGTCGTGGCGGTCACCAGGGACTAAACGGTCAGGAGGGCATGAACCGGACGAGGCGCCAACCGGTCGCGGCCGTTCAGGAAGCTCAGTTCCAGCAGCACGCTGAACCCGGCCACCGTGCCACCGGCCCGCTCCACGAGGTCCAGGGTGGCCTGCGCCGTCCCACCGGTGGCGAGTACGTCGTCGACCACCAGCACCCGGTGTCCGGCCGTGAACGCGTCCTGGTGCACCTCCAGGGTGGCCTCGCCGTACTCCAGGGCGTACGAGGCGGCGTACGCGGCCCGGGGCAGCTTGCCGGCCTTGCGTACCGGCACCACCCCGACCCCGGTGGCGTACGCGATCGCGGCGGCCACCACGAAGCCGCGCGCCTCGATCCCGACCACCACGTCGAACGAGTCCCGGCCGTGGTGGTCGACGATGTCGTCGATCACCCCCCGGAACGCGGCGCCGTCGGCGAACAACGGCATCAGGTCCTTGAACACCACGCCCGGCTTCGGGAAGTCGGGCACGTCCAGCACCCGGCTGGCCACCAACTGGGCGGTCACCGGTCCGCTGTCGCCGCGTACCTCGGTCGGGGTCTCCGTCACCACTGCGTCCTCTCCGGGCAAAGGCGCCCGACCCGCCGCCTGGGCGGCGCGTCGGGCGCCTTTCGATCCGTCTGTCGGCTCAGCGCCGCTTGCCACCGGGTCGGTTGCCACCGGAGCGACCGCCCCGGGCGCCACCGGACCGCTTGCCCGTCGGCCGGGAGCCGACCTTCGGCGCGGTCCCGGCCAGCGCGGTCCCCTCGGACGGCACCGGGGCCTCCTCGGTCGCCGGCTCGTCGACCGGCGCCTCGGCGGCGGCCGGCCGCGCCTGGCCGGGCTGCCGGGCGGGGCGGCGTACGGCGGAGGCGTCCCGGCCGCCACCGGCCCGGCGGGTCAGCACCCGCTGGGTGTGCTGCCGGATCCGCGGCTCCCGCTCCTTCAGCGCCACCAGCAGCGGGGTCGAGAGGAAGATCGACGAGAAGAACGCGGCGCCCATACCGACGAAGAGCACCAGGCCGAGGTCCTTCAGCGTGCCGGCACCGAGCAGCCCGGCACCGATGAAGAGCAGGCCACCGACGGGCAGCAGGGCGACCACCGAGGTGTTGATCGACCGCATCAGCGTCTGGTTCAGGGCCAGGTTGGCGGCCTCGGCGTACGTCTGGCTGCTGCCGCCGGTGATGCCCCGGGTGTTCTCCTGGATCTTGTCGAAGACCACCACGCTGTCGTACAGGGCGAAGCCGAGGATGGTGAGGAAGCCGACGACGGTCGACGGGGTCACCTCGAAGCCGACCGCCGAGTAGACGCCGGCGGTGAGCAGCAGGTCCAACAGGAGGCCGGCGACGGCGGCGATCGCCATCCGCAGCTCGAACCGGAGCACCAGGTAACCGGTGACCAGCACCACGAAGATCACCAGACCGAGCAGTGCCCGCTGGGTGATCTGGGCACCCCAGGCCGCGCTGACCCGGTTGTCGCTGATCTCGTCGACCGCGATGCCCAAATCGGCGGCGACCGCGGTGCGGACCTCGGTGGCCTGCTGCTGCTCCAGCGGTGAGGTCCGGAACAGGTAGGTGGCGTCGCCGACCCGCTGGCTGGAGACCAGCTCGGCCGGCCCCTCCGGGGTCGACTCCTCGGCGAGCGCGGAGTTCAGCGCCTCCTCGGCGCGCTGCATCGTGCCGACGCTGGTCGGCACCTGGAACTCGTTGCCGCCCCGGAACTCGATGCCGAGGTGGAAGCCCTGGATCAGGAAGCTGAGGATGGTCAGCAGCACCAACCCACCGGCGATGCCGAACCACAGCTTTCGGCGGGGGACGATGTCGAGACCGGCCTCACCGCGGTACAAGCGGCTGGCGAGCCCACTCCTGCTCATCTCAGGCCTCCTTCACGCGGGTCTTGCCGGTCGTCGGCGCCTCGTCGTCGTCCTGGCTGTGCAGCGCCCGACCGAGACCGCTGACCCGCGGCGACAGGAACGCCGGGGTACGCGCGAACATCGTCATGATCGGATGCCGGAACAGGAAGACGACCACCAGGTCGAGGATGGTGGCCAGGCCCAGCGCGAAGGCGAAGCCCTGCACCGTGCCGACCGAGACGAGGTAGAGCACCACGGCGGCCATGATCGAGATCGCGTTCGCCGAGATGATCGTCCGGCGGGCCCGGGCCCAGGCACGGGGTACCGCGCTGCGTGGGCTGCGTCCGTCCCGGATCTCGTCTTTCAGACGTTCGAAATAGATCACGAAGGAGTCGGCGGCGACACCCAACGAGACGATGAAGCCGGCGATTCCGGCCAGGGTCAGGGTGAAGCCGATCTGCCGGCCGAGCACCACCAGCGCGCCGAAGACCAGGATCGCGGAGAGCACCAGGCTCAGGAAGATCACCGAGCCGAGCAGCCGGTAGTAGAAGAAGGCGTAGATGATCACCAGGAGCATGCCGATGCCGGCGGCGAGCAGGCCGGCCCGCAGGTGCTCGGTGCCGAGCGTGGCGGTGATGTTCTGCGCCTCCTGCGGCTGGAAGGTCAGCGGCAGGGCGCCGTAGCGGAGCTGGCTGGCCAGCTCGCTGGCGGTGGCGTTGGTGAAGCTTCCGGTGATCTGCGAGTCACCGGTCAGCACACCCTGGATCTCCGGGGAGGAGATGATCTGGTTGTCCAGCACCACCGCCACCCGGCACCGGCCCTCGTCGCCCAGGGCCGCCTGGTCGCACTGGTTGTCGGTGTTGTTGTACGCCTCGCGGGTCAGGTTGGTCCACTTGCTCTGACCGCTGCCGGTGAAGTCCAGGCTGACCACCCACTGGCTGCTGGTCTGGTCGAGCACCCCGTCGGCGTCCTCGACGTCGGTCCCCTCCACCTTGGCGACGTCCAACAGGTTCTTCTGCTGGCCGCTCTCGCAGGCGACCACCTGCTGGTCCGACTCCTTGATCGAGCCGGGCGGCCGCTGGTCGAGCTTCTCGCAGGTGATGGTCGGTACGTTGAACTGGACGCCGGCCGGCAGGACCCGGATCTCCTGCGGGGTCAGGTCGGCGAAGGGCTTGAGCTTCTCGGCGAGGGCCGGGTCCGCACTGAAGTCCGCCGGCGCCTGGAGCGCGGTGGCGGCGGCCCAGGCCTCGGCGCCGATCTTCTGCTCCACCGCCGCGCGCTGCGCCTCCAGGGTCTGGTCGCCCGCCGGGGCGGCGCTGGCCGAGGCGCTCGGTGCCGGGGAGGCGCTGCCGCTCGGGGTGGGCGTCGGGGCCGGAGCGCCGCCGCCCTGGCCGCCACCGGCGCCCGGCGACGAGGTCACGTCCGGAGCCGGGCTGCCGGACGGGCTGGCGCTGCCGGAGGGAGTCGGGCTACCCGACGGGGCCGGGCTGGCCGAGGCACCGGGCGACGGCGCGGCGTTGACCGGGCCGCCACCGTCGACGGTCTTGAGCACCTTGCGGAACCGCAGCTCGGCCGGGGTGCCGACGTCGTCGAGGTCGGCGTTCTGCCCCGGTACCGAGATCACGATGTTGCGGTTGCCCTCGGTGACCACCTCGGCCTCGGCGACCCCTCGGCCGTCCACCCGGGCCTGGATGATCTGCCGGGCCTCCTCGAGGGAGCTGGCGGGCGGCGCCTGGCCGGCCTCGGTGGCCGCCTCCAGGGTCATCCGGGTGCCGCCGATGAGATCCAGGCCGAGCTTCGGCTCAAGCCGGTCCGTCCAGCTTCCCTTGGCCCCGGCGGCGAAGAACACCAGAAGGTAGAGGACGGTGAAGATCAACCCGAGCACGGCCAGCTGCCGCCCGGGTCGCATCTGTCCCTGAGGTGGTGCCACGGCTTTCCTGTCTCCCTGCGCGGTTCGGCCGCTAGTGGTGGGCGGCGGGTCGGACGCCGGTGGAGGCCGGCGACATACGTACCGCACCGGTGGGGGTCCCACCGGCCCGTCGATCTATTATCTTCGATGCCGAACCCGCCCCGTCGGCCGGGTCGGTCACCGAGCCATTCTCAACCCGGAGAGCGCGGAGCGTACGCCCGCCCTCCGCCCACGGCGACCACGAACCGCGAGGGAGGTTGAGCAGGGGCTCACTCCTTCGCGTCGACCTCTTCGGGCACCGACTCGACCCGCTCCACCTTCTTGACGACCCGGGCGATCGCCGGCCGCGCATACCGCGTCTGCACGCCGGGCGCCACCTCGAGCATCACGGTCTCGTCGTCCATGCCGGTGACGGTGCCGTAGAGCCCGCCGATGGTGACCACCTCGTCGCCGGGGCCGATCGAGGACTGCATCTGCTCGGCCTCGCGACGTCGCTTCTGCTGCGGCCGGATCATCATGAAGTACATGACGACGAAAAGCAGGACAATCATGAGGAGCGGCATGAAACTCCCGGCTCCGCCGCCGCTCTGTGCTGCCAAAGGCACTGTTACGACCTTCCCATCGGCCTCGTCACGACACGGGTATGCCGGAGCGGAGGCAGGAACTCACGTCCTGTACAAACCGCGGCGAGTCTAGTCCCTGCACCTGAGAACACCGAATGCGGCACGGATCACGAACGGATCACACCTCCTGGGACCCTGCGGAGAAGAGGTCGGGCCCTCCGGACCCGCTCACACCAAATGTACCATTTGGCGGAGTACGCCCCAAGTGTCGCCAGGCGGCCTCGGTCGCCACCCGCCCCCGGGGCGTCCGGGCCAGCAGACCGGCCCGGACCAGGAACGGCTCGCAGACCTCCTCCACGGTGTCCGGCTGCTCCCCCACCGCCACGGCCAGGGTCGACAGCCCCACCGGGCCACCCCGGAACGAGTCCACCAACGCGGTCAACACCGCCCGGTCCAGCCGGTCCAACCCCAGCTCGTCCACGTCGTAGACCCGCAGCGCGGCCCGGGCGGTCTCCAGGGTCACGGTCCCGTCGGCCCGGACCTCGGCGAAGTCGCGTACCCGGCGGAGCAGCCGGTTGGCGATCCGGGGCGTACCCCGGGACCGGCCGGCGATCTCCGTCGAACCGTCGGGGGTGATCGGCACCCCCAGGATCCGCGCGGAGCGCTGGAGCAGCACGTCCAGCTCGTCCGGGGAGTAGAAGTCGAGGTGCGCGACGAAACCGAACCGGTCCCGCATCGGGCCGGTCAACAACCCGGACCGGGTGGTCGCGCCGACCAGGGTGAACGGCTCGACGTCCAGCGGGATCGCGGTGGCACCCGGCCCCTTGCCGACCACCACGTCGACCCGGAAGTCCTCCATCGCGCTGTAGAGCAACTCCTCGGCCGGCTTGGCGATCCGGTGGATCTCGTCGATGAAGAGCACGTCACCCTCGGCGAGGCTGGTCAGGATCGCCGCGAGGTCACCGGAACGCTCGATCGCCGGGCCGCTGGTCACCCGGATCCCGGCACCCAGCTCGGCGGCGACGATGTTCGCCAGGGTCGTCTTCCCCAGGCCGGGCGGGCCGGAGAGCAGGATGTGGTCCGGCGGGGTGCCCCGGCCCATGGCGCCGCGCAGCAGCAGGTCGAGCTGGTCGCGTACCCGGTGCTGGGCGATGAAGTCGGCGAGCCGCTTCGGCCGCACCGTGACCTCGGCGTCCCGCTCCGCGTCGCTGGCGTACGCCGAGACGAGCCCCTCGGGATCGGTCACCGGGTCCTGCCCAGCAGCCGGATCGCCTGCTTCAGCAGCACCGGCACCGGCGGGACCTCACCGTCGACGGTCTCGGCCACCGCCGCCACCGCCTGGTCCGCCTGGGACGCCGTCCAGCCGAGCCCGACCAGCGCCTGGCGCACCTGCTCCGGCCAGGCACCGGCGGTGACCCCGGCCGCGCCGTCCGGGCCGACCGGCACCGGGCCGATCCGGTCCCGCAGCTCCAGCACCAGCCGCTCGGCGCCCTTCTTGCCGATCCCCGGCACCCGGGTCAGGGTGCCGGTGTCGGCGTTGGCGATCGCCTTGCGCACCACGTCCGGCGCGTGCACGGCGAGGACGGCCTGGGCGAGCCGGGGGCCGACCCCGCTGGCGGTCTGGAGCAGTTCGAAGAGGTGCTTCTCGTCGTCGTCGGCGAAGCCGTAGAGGGTCAGCGAGTCCTCCCGGACCACCAGGCTGGTGGCGAGCCGGGCCGGTGAGCCGACCCGCAGCCCGGCCAGGGTGCCGGGCGCGCACTGCACCGCCAGCCCCACCCCGCCGACCTCGATCACCGCGCCGTCCGGGGACAGCCCGGCGACCACGCCCCGGACACTCGCGATCATCCCGTTCCTCCCTGTCGCTTCGGGGCCGGCCGGGCGGCCCGCCGGGGCGTACCCGGTCGGGCGCCGGTCCGGGACGCGGCCGACGCCGCCGCGCGCTGCCGGACCGCGTCGGCCGCCGCCGCGATCCGGGACCGGGTGCCGCCGCGCCAGATGTGGCAGATCGCCAGCGCCAGCGCGTCGGCGGCGTCGGCCGGCCGGGGCGGCTCGGCCAGCCGCAGCAGCCGGGTCACCATCGACATCATCTGCGCCTTGTCCGCCTGGCCGGAACCGGTGACCGCCGCCTTGACCTCGCTCGGGGTGTACGTCTGCACCGGCAGCCCGGCCCGGGCCCCGGCCAGCACCGCCACCGCGCTGGCCTGCGCGGTCCCCATCACCGTCCGCACGTTGTGCTGGCTGAAGACCCGCTCCACCGCGACACTCTGCGGCTGGTGCTCGGCGACCAGCCGGGTCAGCTCGGTGTCCAGGTGCAGCAGGCGCAGCGGCAGCTCGTCACCCGGGTCGGTGTAGACGACGTAGTAGGCGACCAGGGTGCACGGCCGGCCGGGCACGCCCTCGACCACGCCGACCCCGCACCGGGTCAACCCCGGGTCGACGCCCAACACCCGCACGCCGCCCCCTCCCCGTGCCGCAGCACGTACGTGTGTTCGACACCCTACTGGCCTGCGCCGGAGCCGGAAACGCCGACACGCCCGTACCCGATCATCAGAGCCGTCCCCGGCAGCCCGCCGGGGGTCGCCACATAGGCCGCCGCCGGAGTATGTGGCCGACGCCCATGTGCCGCCGCCCGGTTGGCTCGTAGCTTTTTCGGCCATGACGGTAGAACCCGGTCGGGACGACCAGGCCGCGCGACGGCGGCAGCAGGAGGTCGGATCCCCGGCCTCGGCCGACCACCCGACCGGGACCGACCGGCGGGTCCTGCCGGTCGTCCGGCTCGACCTGTCCGGGCGGACCGCCCTGGTCACCGGCGGTGCCAGCGGGATCGGGCGGGCCTGCGCGGCGCGGCTGGCCGCGGCCGGCGCGACGGTGACCGTGCTGGACCGGGACGCCGGCCGGGCCGAGGCGGTCGCCGCCGAGATCGGCGGTCGGGCGCTCGGGCTGGACCTCGCCGATCCCGGCGCCGCCGACCGGATCGATCCCGAGTTGGACATCGTGGTCAACAACGCCGGGCTGCAACACGTGGCGCCGCTGCACGAGTTCCCGCCGGACCGCTTCGACCACCTGCACCGGGTGATGGTGACCGCCCCGTTCCTGATCGTCCGGCGGGCGTTGCCGCACATGTACGCCGGCAACTGGGGCCGGATCGTCAACATCTCCTCGGTGCACGGGCTGCGCGCCTCGGCGTTCAAGTCGGCGTACGTCTCCGCCAAGCACGCCCTGGAGGGGCTGTCGAAGGTGGTCGCCCTGGAGGGGGCGGCGCACGGGGTGACGGCGAACTGCGTCAACCCGGCGTACGTGCGCACGCCGCTGGTCGAGGGTCAGATCGCCGCGCAGGCGAGCGCGCACGGCATCGCCGAGAGCGAGGTGATCGAGCAGATCATGCTGGCCCGGGCGGCGATCAAGCGACTGATCGAGCCGGAGGAGGTCGCCGAACTCGTCGCCTACCTCTGCACCCCCGCCGCCTCCTTCCTGACCGGCGCCTCGATCCCCCTCGACGGGGGCTGGACGGCGAACTGAGTGGGCGCCTCCCGCAGAATGGACCCCGTGTCCACGCCGATCGAGTTCCTGGAGCTGCTGGCCCGGGAGGCCGCTCCGGTCGAGTTCGAGGGGCCGCTGGTGGCTGCCAGGGCGGCCGGGGTACCCGCCGACCGGCTCGCCGAGCTGGAGGCGGCCAAGGTGGTGGCGCTGCGGGTACGCGCCCTGCTGGAACGGCGGCGGCGCCGCGAGGCGGAACTCTCCGGCCTGTACGACACCGCCAGCGACCTGGCCGGGCTGCGCGACTCGGACGACGTACTGCGGGCGATCGTGCACCGGGCCCGGCACCTGCTCGGCACCGACGTGGCGTACATGACGCTGGTCGACGACGACCTGGGCGACACGTACATGCGGGTCACCGACGGCTCGATCTCGGCCCGGTTCCAGGCGCTGCGGCTGCCGATGGGGGCCGGACTGGGCGGGCTGGTGGCCCAGACCGGCAGCCCGTACGCGACCGCGAACTACCCGGAGGACGCGAGGTTCCACCACACCGGCGAGATCGACGCCGGGGTCGGCGAGGAAGGGCTGGTCGCCATCCTCGGGGTGCCGCTGCGGCTCGGCTCCCGGGTGATCGGGGTGCTCTACGCCGCCAACCGGTCGGCCCGGCCGTTCGCCCGGGAGGAGGTGTCGCTGCTGCTCTCACTGGCCGCGCACGCGGCGGTCGCGATCGACACGGCGCGGCTGCTCGCCGAGACCCGGGCCGCGCTGGCGGAACTCTCGGCGGCCAACTCGACGATCCAGGCGCACAGCGCGTCGGTGGAGCGGGCCGCCGCCGCGCACGACCGGATGACCTCGCTGGTGCTGCGCGGCGGCGGGGTGGAGGACGTGGCGGCGGCGGTGACCGAGGTGCTCGGCGGTGCGCTGCTGGCGCTGGACGCCGAGGGCCGGACGCTGGCCCGGGTCGGCGAGATCGACGAGCCGGAGCGGGCGGCGCTGGACGAGGCGGTGGTGGCGTCGCGTACCGAGGGGCGCAGCGTGCGCCGGGGCGACCTCTGGTACGCCGCCGTGGTCGCCGGTACGGAGAACCTCGGCGCCCTGGTCTCCCGCCCCGAGGAGGAGTTGGTCGACGCCGACCAGCGGATCCTGGAGCGGGCGGCGCTGGTCACCGCGCTGCTGCTGCTCTTTCGGCAGAGCGTCGCCGAGGCGGAGGGACGGGTCCGGGGCGAACTGCTCGACGATCTGATCGCCCGGCCGGTACTCGACGCCGCCGCGCTGCGCGGCCGGGCCCGCCGGCTCGGCGTGGACCTGGACGCGCCGCACGTACTCGTCGCGGTCGGCGACGACGCGATGGCCGGCAGTACCTCGGTACGGCAGCGGGTCACCTCCTGGGCCAGCACGTACGCCTCGGCCCAGGGTGGGCTGGCGGCGGCCCGGGACGGCCGGGCGGTGCTGATGCTGCCGGGCGGTGACGCCGGTTCGGCGGCCCGGACCGTGGTCCGGGACCTGTCCCGGGCGCTGGGCCGGCCGGTCACCGCCGGGGCGGGCGGGCCGGCGACCGGCCCGGCGTCGCTGGCCGGCGCGGCCCGGGAGGCGGACCGCTGCCTGACGGCGCTGCGTGCGCTGGGTCGGGGCGGCGAGGGTGCCAGCAGCGCCGAACTCGGCTTCGTCGGGCTGCTGCTCGGCGCGGTCGGGTCCGGCGGCGACCGGGAGGTGGCCCGGTTTCTGGTCGACACCGTCGGCCCGGTGGTCGACTACGACGCCCGCCGGGGCACCGCGCTGGTGAAGACGCTGGAGGCGTACTTCGGGGTCGGTGGCAGCCTGGCCCGGGCGGCCGAGTTGCTGCACGTGCACGTCAACACGGTGACCCAGCGGCTGGACCGGGTGGGGCAACTTCTCGGGCCGCAGTGGCAGAAGCCGGAGCGGGCGCTGGAGGTGCAGCTCGCCCTCCGCCTGCACCGGCTGCGTGCGGCGGCCGACCGGAACGGGGCAGGCGGCGGCACCGACCTGACCTGAGGGCGTGTCGCCCCGGCGCGGCGCGGCGGCGGGTCAGCGGGCGGCGATGCCGGCGATCACCGCGTCGACGACCCGGGCCGGCAGGTCCCGCTCGTCGAGGTCGGGCTGGGCGCGGAGCAACCGCTGCATCAGCAGCGGGGCGGTGAGCAGCGAGAGGGTCAGCTCGACGTCGAGGTCCGCCCGCAGCTCGCCGAGGTCGATCCCCCGGCGCAGCACCTCGCGGATCATCCGCCGCCGGGGCTCGACCAGCTCCTGGTAGAGCCGGTACTGCTCCGGGCTGCGGGTGATCGTGGGCATCAGGCAGGGCATGATCTGCCGCATCCTGGGGTCCGGGTTGTGTCCGGTGTTGCCGACCAGCGCGATCAGGTCCTCACGTACGGACCGGCCGGGCGGTGGCGGCGGTGGCGGCTTCAGCCGGCGCAGGGCGTCCTGGAGCAGCGCCTCCTTGCCGGACCAGCGCCGGTAGATGGTCGCCTTGCCCACGCCGGCCCGGGTGGCGATCGCCTCGATCGAGAGCGTCTCGATGCTGCTGCCCTCGGCGAGCAGGTCGAGGGCGGCCTCCAGGATCGCCTCGTCCGCGCGGATGCTCCGCGGGCGTCCTGGCGCCCGCGGAGCATCCATCGTTTCGGTCACGTTAACCATTGTCCCCTGTCGCTCAGGCGGCGACCAGTTCGGGATCACCCACCGGCTCCGGCGGCAGCACCTGCTCCTCGGCGGTGCGGCCGGGCAGCCAGCGGAGCACCACCAGGATGCCGAGGGCGGCGACCACCGCCGAGAGCCCGCTCGCCCAGTGCATGGCCGAGACGAAGGCGTCGTTGGCGGCGCTGGTCACCGCCGAGCCGGCCGGGCCACCGAGCCGCTCCGCCACCGCGTACGCCCCGGAGACCGACTCGGACGCGGCGTCCCGGACCGGTGCCGGCAGCGCGCGGGCCGCCGGCTCGATCTGGTCCCGGTAGACCCCGGAGAGCACCGAGCCGAGTACCGCGACGCCGAGCGCGCCGGCCACCTGGCGGACGGTGTTGCTGACCGCCGAGCCCACCCCGGCCTTCTCGCGGGGCAGCGCCGACATGATCGACTCGGTCGCCGGTGGCATGATGTTGGCCATCCCGACACCCTGGACGAAGAAGATCAACCCGATGATCCAGATCGGCGTGGTCGCGGTGGCGAAGGCGAACGCCACCAGCGCCGCCGAGGTCAGCGCCAGCCCGGTCACCGCGACTGCTTTGCCGCCGTACCGCTTGACCATGGTGGCACTGCGCGGGGCGAAGACCAGTTGGGCGGCGGCGAACGGCAGCATCAGCAGGCCGGTCTCCAGCGGGCTGTAGCCGCGGACGAGCTGGAGGTAGAAGGCGCTGAAGAACATCACGCCCATCGCGGCGAAGAAGACCAGGCCGATCACCGCGACCGGTGCGGCGAACCGGGGTACCCGGAACAGCCGTACGTCCAGCGACGGGAACTCGACCCGGCGCTCCCAGGCCACGAAGGCGGCCAGTACGGCCAGCCCGCCGACGATCGACACCCAGATGAGCGGCCGACCGAAGCCGTGCTCGCCACCGTCGATGATCCCGTACGAGAGCGCGACCAGACCGATCACCGAGAGCAGTACGCCGACCACGTCGATCCGGCCCGGCTTCGGGTCGCGCGAGTCCGGCACCAGCAGCGCGACCGCGACCAGCCCGATCAGCACCACCGGCACGTTGATCAGGAAGACCGAGCCCCACCAGTAGTTCTCCAGCAGCAGACCGCCCAGCACCGGGCCGATCGCCACACCGAGGCCGATCGCGCCGGCCCAGACCCCGATGGCGCGACCGCGCTCCCGGGGGTCGAAGACGTTGGAGATGATCGACAGGGTCACCGGCATCACGGCGGCGGCCCCGAAGCCCATCAGTGCGCGGGCGCCGATCAGTTGACCGGGGCTATGCGCGTACGCCGACAGCAGCGAGGCCAGGCCGAAGACGGCGAGCCCGACCATCAGGAACCACTTGCGCCCGTACCGGTCGCCGAGCACGCCGAAGGTGAAGAGCAGCCCGGCGAAGACCAGGGTGTACGAGTTGATCGACCATTCCAGTTCGCCCTGGCTCGCGCCGAGGCCGTGCACCGGGTCGGCCAGGGTGCGCAGTGCGACGTTCAGGACCGTGTTGTCCAGCACGATCACCAGCAGGCTGACCACGAGCACGCCGAGAATCGCCCAGCGCCTCGGGTGCCCGGTGTTTTCCGTTAACTCCATGCGGTGTTTTGTCCCCCCGAGACCCCACTTCGCCGGATTCCGGCGGCGGGGAAGTTTCTTGACCGCACTGACGATAACCAGCCATGAACCGAAACGGAACCGTTCCGTATCGTAATGTGAGCCGGCTCACCCCTCGGCTTGGACGACCCTCGAACGAGGCGTGACCGTCCTCGAACGAGGCGTCCGATCGCCGCCAGACGACGGCCCGCCCGCTGATCAGGATGGTTGGCATGAGCGAGATCATCGCGGCGAAGAGCCGCGTTCTAGAGGAAAAGGTCGCGGTTGTCACCGGAGGCAGCCGGGGCATCGGCGCGGCGGTGGCGGTCCGGCTGGCCCAGGAGGGTGCCGACGTGGCGCTGACCTACCAGCGGGATGCCGAAGCGGCCCACGCGGTAGTGGACCGGATCAAGGCGATCGGGCGGCGCGGGCTGGCGATCCAGGCCGACAGCGCCGACCCGGCGGCGGTCGTCTCGGCAATCGACCGGGCGGCCGGCGAGTTCGGCCGGCTCGACGTACTGGTCAACAACGCCGGGGCGTTCCTGGTCGGGCCGGTGCAGGAGTTGGGGCTCGCCGAGTTCGAGCGGACCGTGGCGGTGAACGTCCGGGCCCCGTTCGTCGCCGCCCAGGCGGCAGCCCGGCACATGGTCGACGGTGGACGGATCATCACGATCGGCAGCAACATGGCCGAACGGGCGCCGTTCCCGGGCTTCGCGCTCTACTCGATGAGCAAGACCGCGTTGACCGGGCTGACCAAGGGACTCGGCCGGGACCTCGGCCCCCTGGGCATCACCGTCAACCTGGTCAACCCCGGGCCGACCGACACCGACTCGAACCCCGCCGACAGCCCGATGGCGGAGACCATCCGCGGCCTCACCGCCGTCGGGCGGTACGCCGCACCGGCCGAGATCGCGGCGACGATCGCCTGGGTGGCCAGCGCCGACAGTTCGTACGTCACCGGAGCGACGATCAACGTCGACGGCGGCTTCACCATCTGATCCAGGTTCCGGGCCGCCCCGTCCAGCGTCCCGGCGGCGGTGGCGGTGGGGCCGGCGACCAGCGTGCCGGCCAGGGCCAGGCCGGCCGCCAGCATCACCGCGCTCAGCCCATCCGGGCGAGACTTCCCCACCACCGGCCCCCTTCGACTGAATCCGAAGGCAAGCCTGCCGCCCACGACTGGACAGGCACTGAACAACCGCTGGAACCCGCACCCACCGCGGGGACCGTGTAAGGAAGGGCCCCTTCTTATCGCTTTTTGTATAAGAAGGGGCCCTTCCTTACACGTCAGCTGGCGGTAGGCTCGGCCGACCGCACGGGGAGGAGCGAGGCGTGAGCGATGTTCCCGGCAACGCACCGACCGCCGGGACCGGCCGGAGGCCGACCGACCTGGCCCCGCTCGCCCTGGCTCCGATCGGGCGGGTCGAGTCTCCGCTGGTCGACCGGGCCTCGGCACCCCGGCAGGGCGACGAGGGGGCGCCCGAGGCGTGGCTGGTCTTCGATTCGGCGGTACGCGACGGGCTGCGCGACCTCCGACCCGGCGCCGACGTCATCCTGCTGACCTGGTTCGACCGGTCCGATCGGGACGTGCTGGTGGTGCATCCCCGGGGTGAGCTGACCCGGCCGCCGACCGGTGTCTTCAGCACCCGCTCCCCCGACCGGCCGAACCCGATCGGCCTGCACCGGGTGCACCTGCTGGAGATCGACGACCTCCGGATCCGGGTACGCGACCTGGAGGCCCTGGACGGTACGCCGATCCTGGACGTCAAACCGGTGCTCGACCGCGACACCGAACGCTGACCGGCCGCGTGGCCCGGCGCCGACCTGACCGGCGTCAACCGGCCTCGGCGACCCCGACGGACGGGTCGTCGTCGTAGACGATCGTCATCGTGCTGCGGTACGCCTCCGGCGGGTTCCCGTCCGGCACCCGGTCCGGCGGCTCCACCGGTCCGTCCCTCCAGACCTTCGTGGCCCGGTACGGGTAACCGTCCTGCCCGGGCGCCTCGGCCCGGAAGAAGACCCGCTGCCCCGCCGTCAGAGCACGGTAACCGGGGGCCGCGATGGCGGAGAAGTGCACCCAGCAGCCGCCGGGGGTCTCGGCGGCGTCGAGCACCCCCCAGCCCCGGTCGGCGTCGAACTCGCGTACCACTCCTTCGATGGTCACCGTGCGGCGCCGGCTCAGCCGACCGCTGCCATGACCTCGTCGGAGACGTCGAAGTTGCCGTAGACGTTCTGCACGTCGTCGGAGTCCTCCAGCGCGTCGATCAGCTTGAAGACCTTGCGGGCGCCGTCGGCGTCGAGTGGCACGGTCACGCTCGGCACCAGGGAGGACTCGGCCGACTCGTAGTCGATCCCGGCGTCCTGCAACGCGGTCCGTACCGCGATCAGGTCACCGGGCTCGGAGACCACCTCGAACGCCTCGTCCAGGTCGTTGACCTCCTCGGCCCCGGCGTCGAGTACGGCGAGCAGCACGTCGTCCTCGGAGAGTCCCGCCTTCGGCACGATCACGACGCCCTTGCGGGAGAACATGTACGACACCGAGCCCGCGTCCGCCAGCGAACCACCGTTGCGGGTCAGCGCGGTGCGTACCTCGGTCGCGGCACGGTTGCGGTTGTCGGTCAGGCACTCGATCAGCAGCGCGACACCGCCGGGGGCGTACCCCTCGTACATCACCGTCTGCCAGTCGGCGCCGCCGGCCTCCAGGCCGGAGCCGCGCTTGACGGCGCGGTCGATGTTGTCGTTCGGCACCGAGTTCTTCTTCGCCTTCTGGATGGCGTCGAAGAGGGTCGGGTTGCCGGCCGGGTCACCACCACCGGTACGCGCGGCGACCTCGACGTTCTTGATCAGCTTGGCGAACATCTTGCCGCGCTTGGCGTCGATGACCGCCTTCTTGTGCTTCGTCGTCGCCCACTTTGAGTGGCCGGACATCTGTTACCTCCGTTGCTAGCCGCCGCCTGCTTCGACCGCACCGCGCACGCCTCGCTCCGCACCCCGACGCACACGGTGGTGCCGGTCAACTCCGCTGGAAGCCGTGGCGGCCAGATGGCCCTGCCGAATCTCGACAATCCTACCGACGTGCGGCGGGCGGCCGTCACCCGCCGCACGTCGACGGCCAGGAAATGGTACAGATCGACACATAACAAACAGAGGATCGGCCCCGGCCGTACGACCCAGCACGGTGAACTCCGAGACGACCCGCTGCTCGCAGCGCTGTTCCGGGTCGGTCCGGGGCGCCGGAACGACCTCAGCGGGCCGGGTACGTGACCAGGATCGTCCGCCTGCTCACGACGCCGGGACCGGGGCCCGGGCCGTGTCGAGGAGTTCGGTGAGCAGCGCGGTGACCGCCACCGCCCGATCCTCGCCCGGCGCGATCCGCCCCGCGGCGGTCGGGTCGGACGCGTCCTCGCCGGACCAGTCGAAGTCGGTGAAGAGGCCCAACCCGACATGGGTCGGCACGACCACCATCCCCACCTCGGTGAGGATGTCCCGCAGATGTCCAGCCGCCTGCCCGCCGCCGCTCACGCCGTAGCTGAGCAGGCCGGCGGGTTTGCCCCGCCACTCCGCATCCAGATAGTCGATCCCGTTCTTCAGCACCGCGGGAATCGAATGGTTGTACTCCGGGGTGACGAAGACGAAGGCGTCGCAGCCGGCCACCACCGCCGACCAGCGGCGGGTGTGGTCGTGCCGGTAGTCACCGAACCTGGCCGGTACCGGCTCGTCGAGTAGCGGCAGCCGCTGCTCCGCGAGATCGATCAGTTCGACGGCCGCCACATCGGCCCGTACCGCCGGGTGCCCGGCCGCCACCTCGACCACCCACCGGGCCACCGCCGGTCCTCGCCGGCCCGGCCGGCTGCTTCCGACGACCACGCCGATGACGCGAGGTCCGGTCCGCTCCGTACTGTCCGGGAGTTCTCTGCGTTCCGTACTGTCCATGACCCGATCCCATCGGCGATCCCCCGCCGCCGGGAGACCGGCGCGAGGGTAGCCCTGGCAGGGACACCCTTCCGACCCGCGACACCGGCAGACTGGACCGGTGATGAACGGAGAACTGGGCGCGTTCCTCCGCAGCCGGCGAGAGGCGGTGCGGCCGGAACAGGTCGGACTGCCTGCCGGCATCCGACGCCGTACGCCAGGGCTGCGTCGGGCCGAACTCGCGACGCTCGCGCAGGTCAGCGTGGAATACCTGACCCGGCTCGAACAGGGCCGCGACAGCAGGCCCTCGCCGGAGATCCTCGCCGCGCTGGCAGACGCGCTCCGGCTCGACCAGGACGACCGGCAACACCTGCGGCAGCTCGCGGCGGTCAACCACCACAGACAACTGTGCCCGGGACGTCGCCCGTCGGTGTCGCGTACCGTCCGCCCGGAGGTTCGGCTGCTCCTGGACGCGCTACGGGACCGGCCGGCGTACCTGGTGAACCGGATCGGCGAACTGCTTGCCTGGAACGGTCTGTTCGACCGGGTGTCCCGCCCGCTCGGGCTGCTCGACGGCGACCGGCCCAACCTGGTGTGGTACGTCTTCACCGACGAACGCGCCCGGGAGCACTTCCCCGACTGGGCGCGGTTGGCCGACCAGCAGGTCGCCGAGTTGCACCGGCTGCGCCAGGGCGACCCGGCCACCGACGAGTTCGCCGAGCGCCTCGGCCGTACGGTGGGGACACCGTTCACCTCGCGCTGGCGGCGCCGTCCGGTCACCGCCACGTCCAGCGGCGTGCGCTGGTTACGGCATCCGGAGGTCGGGCCGGTGCGGCTCGCGTACGAGACGTTGGAACTCAGCGAAGACCAGCAGCGACTGGTGGTACAGCTGCCGGCCGACGCCGCCGGTGCGGAGGCCCTGGACCGCCTGCTGGGCCGGCGTCCGGGTCGGCTGCGCTCGGTGGCCGGCTGAGGCTGCCGCGGAGAGCGCGCGGCTCAGGTCGCGCTGCTGACCAGGTCGACGAAGTAGCGGTGCAGCCGGGCGTCGCCGGTGAGTTCCGGGTGGAACGAGGTGGCCAGCAGGTTGCCCTGTCGTACCGCCACGATCCGGCCGGCCGCCGGGCTGCTGGCAACCGTGCCGGCCGCCGGGCCGCTGGCAACCGTGCCCAGGACCTCTACACCGGGGCCGACCCGCTCGACCCAGGGCGCCCTGATGAAGACCGCGTGCAGCGGTCCACCGTCGATGCCGGAGATCTCCACCGGCGCCTCGAACGAGTCGACCTGCCGACCGAAGGCGTTGCGCCGTACCGTCATCGCGATGCCGTCGAAGCCGCGCTGGTCCGGCCGGCCATCGAGCACCTCGGCAGCCAGCATGATCATCCCAGCGCAGGAGCCGTAGACCGGCATGCCCGCGGCGATCCGCTTGTCGACTGGTTCGCGCAGCTCGAAGATGTCGACCAGCTTGCTGATCGTGGTGGACTCCCCGCCCGGGATGACCAGGCCGTCGACCGCGTCCAGTTCCGCCGGCCGGCGTACCAGACAGGCCTGCGCGCCCGCGCTGGTCAGGGCGGCGAGATGCTCGCGGACGTCACCCTGCACCCCGAGCACCCCGATCACGGGTGCGCTCATCTCACCTCACCAGCCGCGGTCGGCCAGCCGGTGCGGCACCGGGATGTCGTCCACGTTGATCCCGACCATCGCCTCGCCGAGCCCGCGCGACACCTTGGCCAGCACGTCCGGGTCGTCGTAGAAGGTGGTGGCCTTGACGATCGCGGCCGCGCGCTGCGCCGGGTTGCCGGACTTGAAGATCCCGGAGCCGACGAAGACCCCCTCCGCGCCGAGCTGCATCATCATCGCCGCGTCGGCCGGGGTGGCGATGCCGCCCGCGGTGAAGAGCACCACCGGCAGCTTCCCGGTCTCGGCCACCTCCCGGACCAGGTCGTACGGCGCCTGCAACTCCTTGGCGGCGACGTACAGCTCGTCGGTGGGCAGCGAACCGAGGCGGCGGATCTCGTCACGGATCTTGCGCATGTGGGTGGTGGCGTTCGAGACGTCACCCGTACCGGCCTCGCCCTTGGAGCGGATCATCGCCGCGCCCTCGGTGATCCGACGCAGCGCCTCGCCCAGGTTGGTGGCACCGCAGACGAACGGCACGGTGAAGGCCCACTTGTCGATGTGGTTGGCGTAGTCGGCCGGGGTCAGCACCTCGGACTCGTCGACGTAGTCCACGCCCAGCGCCTGGAGCACCTGCGCCTCGACGAAGTGCCCGATCCGGGCCTTGGCCATCACCGGGATCGAGACCGCGTTGATGATGCCGTCGATCATGTCCGGGTCGCTCATCCGGGAGACGCCGCCCTGGGCCCGGATGTCGGCAGGTACCCGCTCCAGCGCCATCACCGCGACCGCGCCGGCATCCTCGGCGATCTTCGCCTGCTCGGGCGTGACCACGTCCATGATCACGCCACCCTTGAGCATCTCGGCCATACCCCGCTTGACCCGCGCGGTGCCGACCACTGCGGTGGCGCTGACGGTCTGCTCTCCGGCCGCGGTCGACTGGTCGGAACCGGACTGGGCGGTGGATTCGGACACGGCGTTTTCGCTCCTCGGCAGTGTTTTCGGGGGTGGGATCGCACTCGATGCTACGCGCGGTACAACGCCGGACCGACAGCCAATCAGACCCCGGGTGGCCTGCACTGTGGCCCGGCTCACGCCCGGTGGCCGCGCGGTTGCCGGTCAGCCGACCGACAGCTCCGGACGGGTGCTCACAGTCGGGTCGTCGATGTCGAAGTACCGCGGCCGCTCGTGCTTGCGTGCCATCCGGAACAGGCGTACGACCGGGCGGCGCCGCAGGGAGAGCGCGTCGCGTACCAGGTCGGTGTGCACCTGACGGGCCAGCGCGAGCCGCCGGCTGGCGCCGATCACCGCCGCCGAGGCCGGCTCCTCCGGATCCAGCGGACTGGACCGCAGCTGCCGGGTCAGGTCGTTCTCGGCTGCCTCCCGCTCGTCGCCCTCGGCGTCCAGCGCGATCCGGGACGCCGCGTACAGCTCCACCGCGTACCGCTCCTCGGCCAGCACCGCGGCGGCCGCCGCCCGGCGCAGCAGGTGCGCGTCGAGGGCGCGGGTCGCCGAGCGTACCCGGACGTGCATCCGGTCGACCCGGGCCGCGATCCAGATCAGGTACGCCGTCACCAGGACGACCGCCGCGACGCCGCCCACCACCCACCACATGCCCGGCATCGTAGTGCGGCCCCCACTTCCGTCTCCTGGCACGTCACCGGCACCTCGCGGGACGATCCCGCCGAGCGGCCCCGGCAGTGTCGCAAGCGGGCCAGACCGACCGAACCCGCTCAGGCCGGCCCGATCCACTCCTGGTCCAGCACCCGACCGTCGGTTGCCTCGATCGCGGTGGCGTACACCTCCAGGACCCGGCGGGCCACCGTCGGCCAGTCGAAGGTCGCGACCACCTCCCGGGCACAGGTCGACAGCTCCGTACGGCGCACCGGGTCGTCGAGCAGGCTGGCCAGGGTACGCCGCAGCGCCGCCGGCTCCCCGGTGGGAAAGAGTTCCCCGGCCCGGCCACCGTCCAACACCCGACGGAAGGCGTCCAGGTCGCTGGCCACCACCGTCGCCCCGGCGGCCATCGCCTCGGTCAGGATCATGCCGAAGGACTCGCCCCCGATGTTCGGCGCGACGTAGAGGTGCACACTGCGCAGCATGCGCGCCTTATCCGGTTCGGAGACCCGGCCGAGGAAGGTGATCCGGTCCCGCAACTCCTCCGGTACGCCCTCGTGCAGCTCCGCCTCGTCGCCCGGGCCGGCGACCAGCAGCCGCAGCCCCGGACGTTGCGCGGCGAGCCCGACGAACGCCTCCCGGAGCACCCCGAAGCCCTTGCGGGGCTCGGTGAACCGACCGAGGAAACCCAGCGTGCCGCCCTCGCCCCGGTCGCACCGGCCAGGCCACCCGGGCAGCGGTTCGGCGTCGGCGAACTTCGCCACCGCCACCCCGTTGGGGATCTCCACCGCCCCGCCGCCGAGATGCTCGACCTGGACCTTGCGGGCCAGCGCGCTCACCGCGATCCGGGCGGTGATCCGCTCCACGGCGAACTGCAACACTCCCTGCGCGGCGGCGAGCGCCCGGGAGCGGGTCATCGCGGTGTGGAAGGTGGCCACCACCGGCCCCCGGGCGGAGAGCACGGCGAGCAGCGAGAGGCTGAGCGTGAACGGCTCGTGCACGTGCAGCACGTCGAAGTTGCCCCGGGCCAGCCAGCGCCGGACCCGGGCGGTGGAGACCGGCCCGAAGGTGATCCGGGCGACCGACCCGTTGTACGGCAGCGGCACCGACCGGCCGGCCGACACCACGTACGGCGGCAGCGGCGAGTCCTCGTCCGCCGGCGCCAGCACGCTCACCTCGTGGCCGAGCCCGATCAGCGCCTCGGCGAGGTCGAGTACGTGGTTCTGCACCCCGCCGGGGACGTCGAAGGAGTACGGACACACGATGCCGATCCGCACTGCGCCTCCCCCTTCAGGCCGGCTCGGAGATCGACGGGGTGCCAGGTGTCTCCGGCGCCACCATCCCGGCCGGATCGGCCACCCCGACGGTCCGGCCGGGCTCGTCGACCCAGACCCGTTGCAGCATGTGCCAGTCCTCCGGGCGCGCCGCGATGCCCTCGGCCAGGTGGTCGGCGATCTGCTGGGTCAGCACCCGGACCCGCTGGTCCAGCGGGCCGGCGTCCGGCGACGGCACCGCCAGCGGCCCGACCAGCCGGCCCCGGGGACCGGCCGGGTCGTACCAGAGCGCCGCCACGTAGAGCGGCGCGCCGGTCCGGACGGCCAGCAGCGCCGGTCCGGCCGGCATCCGCGCCCGGCCGCCGAAGAACCGCACCTCGACGCCGCGCGCCGACAGGTCCCGGTCGGCGAGCAGCGGCACCAGGTAACCGGCGGCGACCCGCTCGGCCAGCACGTCGAAGGGGGCCCGGGGGCCGCCGTGGGTCGGCAGGATCTCCATGCCGAGCCGGCGCCGGAAGTCGAGGAAACGCTCGTAGACGCCCTCCGGCTTGAGTCGTTCCATGACGGTGGCGATCGGCCAGCCCTTCGCGGCCACCCAGGCACCGGCGGCGTCCCAGTTGCCGGAGTGCGGCAGCGCCACCACGACGCCCCGGCCGGCGGCCATGTCGGCGGCGAGCAGTTCCTCGCCGTCGAGCCGGAAGTCGTCGCGGATCTGCTCCCGGCTGCGTGACGGCAGCCGGAACACGTCGAGCCAGTAGCGGGCGTACGAGCGCATGCCCCGGCGGACAAGCTCTTCGAGGGCGTCCGGCGGCAGTTCGGGACCGACCACCCGGCGCAGGTTGGCGGCGAGCCGGCGGGTCCCCGGGCCACGCCTGCGGTACGCCTGGTCGGCGGCGGCCCGGAACAGCGCCGCGGCCGCCGGCCGGGGCAGTGCGCGTACGGCCCGCCAGCCGGCCAGGTAGCCGAACTCGATCGGGGTCACCGGCTGGCTCGCGGCAGTGTCACGCGTCCACGCCCAACTCGGCGCGCTGCGCCTGCCGCCAGACGTGCGTCATCCGCTGCCCGACGGTGAAGACCGAGACCGCGGCGAGCAGCCAGAGCGCGACGACCAGCGCCCAGTCCAGCCCGAGGCCGGTGAGCAGCCCGCCGACCCCGACGATCAACAGCCGCTCGGTCCGCTCGGCGATGCCGACGTTGCAGGTCATCCCGAGCCCCTCGGCACGCGCCTTGACGTACGAGACGAGGCCACCCGCGACCAGGCAGATCAGCGCGGCGGCGACCCCGACGTGGTCGTCCTGGGTGGCGAGCCAGTACGCGACGGCGCCGAAGACCGCGCCGTCGGAGACCCGGTCCATGCTCGAGTCGAGGAACGCGCCGAACCGGCTCGATCCGCCCCGCATCCGGGCCATCGTGCCGTCGAGCAGGTCGGTGAGGGCGAAGAAGGTCACCACCAGCGCTCCGGCGACCAGGTAACCCCGGGCGCCGAGGACGATCGATCCGACCACCACCCCGAGCGTGCCGGTCACGGTGACGGCGTTGGGCGTCACCCCGACCCGCAGCAGGGTCCGGGCGATCGGTTCGACGACTCGGGTCATGCCGGCCCGGGCCGACACCTGGAAGATCTTCGCCATGGCCGTCCCACCATAACGGGCCGCGAACGGCGACGGTACGCCCGGTGGCGCCTACTTCGCCCCGCAGGCTTGTGTCACGACTTGTACGGGTGTGAGATCGGTGCAGGGGACGTGACGTCGCTCACCTGTCACCCGGCACGTCTCCGGCAGCACGGCAGGCCACCCGAGGATATCGCCGCGGAGTCGCCAGGGCAGCTCCCCCGTCGTACGCGGCGGTCGCCACCAACCACCGGCTTAGGGAGGTGCGCCCGATGGCGCAGAAGAGTCAGGAGAAAGGGGTCACCGGCCCGGCGCCGGTGGTGGACGAGCCCGGCAGGGTTCGCAACGTGGTGCTCGTCGGCCACTCCGGTGCCGGGAAGACGACCCTGGTCGACGCCCTGTTGGCGGCGACCGGCACGATCTCGCGGCCCGGTGCGGTGACCGAGGGCACCACGGTGTGCGACCACGACCCGGCGGCGGTACGCCAGCAGCGCTCGATCAGCCTGGCCTGCGCACCGCTGCAACACGACGGCATCAAGGTCAACCTGTTGGACACCCCCGGCTACGCGGACTTCGTCGGGGAACTCCGGGCCGGACTGCGCGCGGCGGACGCGGCGCTCTTCGTCGTCTCGGCGGTGGACGGGATGGACGGGGCGACCGCCGCGCTCTGGCAGGAGTGTGCCGCCGTCGGGATGCCCCGCGCGGTCGCGGTCACCCGGCTGGACCACCAGCGGGCCGACCTCGACGAGACGGTGGCGCTCTGCCAGCGGGTCTTCGGCGACAACGTACTCCCGCTCTACCTGCCGATGCTCGACGACGAGGGTGTCGACGTGGTCGGCCTGATGGGCCTGATCACCCGCCGGGTCTTCGACTACTCCGCCGGGCTGCCGGCGGCGGTCCGCGACCCGGATCCCGAACACCTGCCGGCGATCGGCGACGCCCGCAACGAGCTGATCGAGGGGATCATCGCGGAGAGCGAGGACGAGACGCTGCTGGACCGCTACCTCGGCGGCGAGGAGATCGAGGTGGAGGTCCTGGTAGACGACCTGGAGAAGGCCGTCGCCCGGGGACACTTCTATCCGGTGGTGCCGGTCTGCGCCGAGACCGGGCTCGGCATCGACGTCCTGCTGGAGCTGCTGACCTCGGCGTTCCCCACCCCGCTGGAGCACGACCTGCCCACCGTCACCGGCGTCGACGGCTCGCCGCAGCCGCCGCTGCACTGCGACCCGGACGGCCCGCTGGTGGCCGAGGTGGTCAAGACCACCATCGACCGGCACGTCGGCCGGGTCTCCCTGGTCCGGGTCTTCTCCGGCACGCTCCGCCCCGACCAGGTGGTGCACGTCTCCGGGCACGGCATGGCCGAGCGCGGCCATCCCGACCACGACGCCGACGAGCGGATCTCGCACATCTACTCCCCGCTCGGCGCCGCGCTGCGCGAGGTGCCGTACTGCGTGGCCGGTGACATCTGCGCGATCACCAAGTCGGGTACGGCGGAGACCGGCGACACCATCTCGGCCAAGGAGCACCCGCTGCTGATCGAGCCCTGGGAGATGCCCGAGCCGCTGCTGCCGGTGGCGATCGTCGCGAAGAGCCGGGCCGACGAGGACGCGCTGGCCAAGAACCTGGCCCGGCTGGTCGCCGGAGACCCGACGATGCGGCTGGAACGCAACCCGGAGACGCACCAGCTGGTGCTCTGGTGCATGGGCGAGGCGCACGCCGAGGTGGTGCTCGACCGGCTCCGTGGCGGCGGGGTGGACCTGGAGACCGAGCCGGTCCGGGTGGCGCTGCGCGAAACCTTCGCGGTGGCCTCGAAGGGGCACGGGCGGCACGTGAAGCAGTCCGGCGGCCACGGCCAGTACGCGGTCTGCGACATCGAGGTGGAGCCGCTGCCCCGGGGTGCGGGGTTCGAGTTCACCGACCGGGTGGTCGGCGGCGCGGTGCCGCACAACTACATCCCGTCGGTGGAGAAGGGTGTACGCACCCAGATGGGCCGGGGCATCGTCGCCGGCTATCCGGTGGTGGACCTGCGGGTGACCCTGGTGGACGGCAAGGCGCACAGCGTCGACTCGTCCGACGCCGCGTTCCAGACCGCCGGCTCGCTGGCGCTGCGGGACGCGGCGGAGAAAGGGCAGGTCACGCTCCTGGAACCGGTCGACGAGGTGGTGGTCCGGGTGCCGGACGGATGCGTCGGCGCGGTGATGAGCGACATGTCCGGGCGGCGCGGCCGGGTGCTCGGCACCGAGCCGGACCCGGCCGGCACCGAGCACACGCTGGTCCGGGCCGAGGTGCCGGCGACCGAGCTGATCCGGTACGCCGTCGAGCTGCGCTCGATGACCGCGGGTGGCGGCACCTTCCGGCGCTCCTTCGCCCGTTACGAGCCGATGCCGGCGCACCTGGCCGACCAGATCCGCAAGGAGCACGCCAGCCGCTGACGTGCAAGGAAGGGCCCCCGCTTATCGTTTTCTGTCGTAGCGGGGGCCCTTCCTTGCAAGCAGGCGCTCGACTTCGGCGAGCTGGTCGGCCGGGAGGGGGCCGTGCGCCAGCGCGCCGACGTTCTCCTCCACCTGGGCGACGGTCCGGAAGCCGGGGATCGGCACCGTACGGTCGCTGCGCGCCCAGAGCCAGCCGAGCGCGCCCTGGGCGAGGGTACGGCCGTCGGCGGTGAGCACGTCCCGGACGGCGGCCACCTGGGCCAGGAACTCCGGGGCGGGCCGCCCGTCCCGGAACCAGTCCAGCCAGGCCGGGGCGACTCCGCGTACGTCGTCGGCGGCCAGCGTGGACGACTCGGTGAACTTGCCGGAGAGCAGCCCCATCGCCAGCGGCCCCCGGTTGACGCTGGCCAGGTCGTGGCGCTCGCAGACGGCGAGCACCTCCGGCGAGTCCTGTAGCACCGAGAAGGAGTGCTGCACGGCGGTGCAGTGCGGGCCGTCGGCGCCCCAGGAGGCGGCCCGGTCGGGCAGGTCGGTGCTCCAGCCGTACGACCGGATCCGGCCCTCGGCGACCAGTTCCTCCAGGGTGCCGAGGAGTTCCGCCGCCTCGCCGACCGGCAGGTCGCCGAGGTGCAGTTGGTAGAGGTCGATCCGGTCGGTCTCCAGCCGGCGCAGTGAGGCTTCCACCGCCCGGCGCAGGTAGTCGGCCGACCCGTCCGCGCCGGTCATCTGCCGGGTCGCCTCGTCGTAGGTGTAGCCCCACTTGGTGGCGAGCACCACCTCGTCGCGGTGCCCGGCGAGGGCGCGGGCCAGGATCCGCTCGCTGTGCCCGGTGCCGTAGACGTCGGCGGTGTCGAAGAGGGTGACGCCGAGGTCCAGGCCGCGCCGGATCGCCCGGATCGACTCGTCGTCGTCCACCTGCCCCCAGCCGAACGGCTGGTCGCCCTGGTGCCAGACGCCCCCGACGGCCCAGCAGCCGAGGCCGAGCGCGCTCACCTCGATGCCGCTGCGCCCCAACACCCGCGTGTTCGCATTCATGTTGGTAAGGGTTTCACACGCGGTTGGCCGGGCGCGGCCCGCGACAATCCGCTGGACGCCGTCGAGGAAGGCTGCCGGTCATCGGAACACGGAGATCCGGCGGTACCCCGGGTCGAGTCCTGGCCCGAGCCGATCGAGGGTGTCGATCAGACAGGTGTTCGAATATCCTGAGCGTGGGTATCCGGCCGGTGAGGAGGTCGGGATGACACCGCTGCTGCGCGCCGCCCTGGAGTACGCCGCTGCCGGCGTACCCGTGCTCCCGCTGCACTCCCCGACCGCGACCGGCTGCACCTGCCGGCGGCCCGACTGCGACCGCCCGGGAAAGCATCCCCGCTGGCACCGCAGCCTGCTGCGGCACGGCCTGCACGACGCGAGCACCCGACCGGAGGTGATCCGGCGGTGGTGGACCCGCTGGCCGGAGGCGAACCTGGCGCTGCGGACCGGTGACCGGTTCGACGTCTGCGACGTCGACCCGCCGGACGGGGTCGCCGCGCTGCTTGCCGTGGTCCGGGAGCGTCGGATCACCGGGCCGGTGGTCCGGACCGGCTCCGGCGGCTGGCATCTCTACCTGCGCCCGACCGGGGCCGGCAACCGCGGCGGGCTGCTGCCCGGCGTCGACTGGCGCGGAGCCGGCGGCTACGTCGTCGCCCCGCCGTCCCGGCATGCCAGTGGCCGGGACTACCGCTGGATCCGCCGGCCGGACGTGCCGCTCGCCGACTGCCCGCCGGAGCTGACCGCGCTGCTCTTCCCGCCGGCACCGCCGGCCCGTCCGGGACTTCCCGGCCCGGGCACCGCCGATCGGCTGCGGCATCCCGACCGGTACGCCAGCGCCGCGCTCGCGGCCGAGGCCAGCACCGTCGCTGGCGCGGTGACCGGCACCCGCAACACCACGCTCTACCGGGCGGCGTACCACCTCGGTCAGCTCGCCGCGGTGGAGTTGCTGGACGAGCACGACATCACCGTGGTGCTGGCCGACGCCGCCCGGCGCAGCGGGCTCGGCCGGTACGAGATCGCCCGGACGATCCGCTCCGGGCTGCGTACCGGTCGCCGGCATCCCCGGTACGGCCTCGCCGCCTAGCTTCGTCGCCGACCGTGCCGGACCGGACCTCGCGCCGCCGTCCGGGCCGCTCCGGCACCGGTGGTCGGCTCGGCCGAGAAGCGGAGGCACGCCGGGACGGGGAGCCGCAGGGGTCGCCGGCAGTGCGTCGCTCAGCCGGCCGTGGTCGCCCAGGCGTTGGCGAGCAGGGTACGGGTGTCGGCGAGCAGCTGCGGCAGCACCTTGGTCCGGGCGATCACCGGCATGAAGTTGGCGTCCCCGCCCCACCTCGGCACCACGTGCTGGTGCAGGTGGGCAGCGATGCCGGCGCCGGCCACCCCGCCCTGGTTCATCCCGATGTTGAAGCCGTGCGCGTTGCTGACCCGCCGGACCACCCGCATCGCCGCCTGGGTGCAGTCGGCCAGCTCGGCCGTCTCCCCGGCATCCAGCTCGGTGTAGTCGGCGACGTGCCGGTACGGGCAGACCAGCAGGTGCCCGGGGTTGTACGGGTAGAGGTTGAGCACCACGAAGACCCGCTCGCCCCGGTGCACCACGAGGTTCTCCTCGCCCTCCCGTTCCGGGGCGAGGCAGAACGGGCAGCCGGCCGGCTTCTCGTGCCCCTCCCCCGGCCGGTCCGGACCGGAGATGTAGGTCATCCGGTGCGGGGTCCAGAGCCGATCGAGCCCGTCGGGCATGCCGAGTTCCGCGTGGGGCGCCGCGCCTGTCACGCCGACGATCCTACGACCCGGCCTCGCCACCGGTCGGTTCGGCGGTCGGACCGGTGTTGACCCGGGACCGGACCAGCTCCACCACGTGCGCCACCGCGTCGGCGAGCGGTACCCCGTTGCGCTGCGACCCGTCCCGGTAGCGGAACGAGACCGCGCCGGCCTCCACGTCCGCGTCCCCGGCGATCGCCATGAACGGGATCTTCTGCTGCTGGGCGGTACGGATCTTCTTCTGCATCCGGTCGTCCGAGGTGTCCACCTCGGCGCGGATCCCCTCGGCGCGCAGCGCGGCGACGAACCCGTGCAGGTGGGTGGCGTGCTCCTCGCGGATCGGGATGCCGACCACCTGCACCGGGGCGAGCCAGGCCGGAAACGCCCCGGCGTAGTGCTCGGTCAGTACCCCGAAGAAGCGCTCGATCGAGCCGAAGAGTGCCCGGTGGATCATCACCGGCCGCTGCCGACTGCCGTCCGCGGCCTGGTATTCGAGGCCGAACCGCTCCGGCTGGTTGAAGTCGACCTGGATGGTGGACATCTGCCAGGTACGTCCGATGGCGTCCTTGGCCTGCACGCTGATCTTCGGCCCGTAGAAGGCCGCGCCGCCCGGATCGGGCACCAGGTCGAGCCCGGACGCCTCGGCGGCGGTACGCAGCGCCTCGGTCGCCTCCGCCCAGTCCTCGGCCGAGCCGATGAACTTCGGCGAGTCGTCCCGGGTCGACAGCTCCAGGTAGAAGTCGTCCAGGCCGTAGTCGCGGAGCAGGTCGAGGACGAACGCCAGCAGCGTGGTCAGCTCGCCCGGCATCTGCTCCCGGGTGCAGTAGATGTGCGAGTCGTCCTGGGTCAGCCCGCGTACCCGGGTCAGCCCGTGCACCACGCCGGACTTCTCGTACCGGTAGACGGTGCCGAACTCGAAGAGCCGCAGCGGCAGCTCCCGGTAGGACCGCCCGCGCGCCCGGAAGATCAGGTTGTGCATCGGGCAGTTCATCGCCTTGAGGTAATACTCCGCGCCCTCGAACCGCATCGGCGGGAACATCGTGTCGGCGTAGTACGGCAGGTGGCCGGAGGTCTCGAAGAGCTGCGCCTTGGTGATGTGCGGGCTGTTCACGAACTCGTAGCCGGCTGCCTCGTGCCGCCGCCGCGAGTAGTCCTCCAGCTCGCGCCGGATGATCCCGCCCTTGGGGTGGAAGACCGCCAGGCCGGAGCCGATCTCGTCGGGGAAGCTGAACAGGTCCAGTTCGGCGCCGAGCTTGCGGTGGTCGCGCCGGGCCGCCTCCTCCAGCACCTTGAGGTACGCCTTGAGCGCGTCCCGGGTCGGCCAGGCGGTGCCGTACACCCGCTGGAGCTGCGGGTTGCGCTCGTTGCCCCGCCAGTAGGCGGCGGCCGAGCGCATCAGCTTGAACGCGCCGATCAGCCGGGTGCTGGGCAGGTGCGGCCCCCGGCACAGGTCCGACCAGCAGACCTTGCCGCTCTCGGCGTCCAGGTTGTCGTAGATGGTGAGGTCACCGGCGCCGACCTCCATCACCTCACCGGCGTCGAACCCGGTCCCGCCGCCCTCGGTCCCGGCGCCCTTGACCTCGATCAGCTCGAGCTTGAACGGCTCGTCGGCGAGTTCGGTGCGGGCGGCGTCCAGGCTGTCGAAGCGGCGCCGCCGGAACCGCTGGCCGGACTTGACGATCTCCTGCATCCGCTTCTCCAGCCGGTCGAGATCCTCCGGCTGGAACGGGCGGTCGACGTCGAAGTCGTAGTAGAAGCCGTTGTCGATCGGCGGGCCGATCCCGAGCTTCGCCTCCGGAAAGGTGTCCTGGACGGCCTGGGCCAGCACGTGTGCGGTCGAGTGCCGCAGCACGTTGAGCCCGTCCGGCGAGTCCAGGCGTACCGGCTCGACCACGGTCTCCACCTCGGGCGCCCAGTCCAGGTCGCGGAGCTGGCCGCCCGGGTCGCGGACCACCACGATCGCCCCGGGGCCGGCGTGCGGCAGACCCGCCGCGGCCACCGCCTCGGCCGCCGTCGTCCCGGCCGGGACGACGACGGGGTCGACACCGACGGGGGTACGGGCTTGGGACACGGTGGCTCCTTACGATCTCGGACGAATCGGGCGTCACCGAGGGGATCGGCTTGCCCAGATGCTATCGGTCCTGCGTTTTCTTCCTGCCGGCGCCGCTGCCTCGGCGTTAGATTGACGCCGTGGCAGCCGTCGACGCCGTGAGCGCACTACAGCGTAGATACCAGACCTTCTTCGGCACCGGGCCGGGCGTACCCTTCGCGGTGGCTCCGGCCGGTGGCCCGGTGCGGACCTTCGGCACCGGAGCACCGCAGTTCACCATCGTGGTCAAGGACGAGCGGGGCGCCAAGGCGCTGGCCGCACTCGACCAGTTCGCCGTCGCCGTCGCGTACCTCCAGGGGTCGCTGGACGTCGAGGGCGACCTGGCGGCGGCGCTGCGGATGCGTTCGTTCTTCACCGACCGGCATCCGATCGCCTTCCTCGGCCGGTTCCTGCCGACGCTGCTGCGCGGGCGGCGCGAGGACGACCGGCGGGCCATCTCGCACCACTACGACGAGGACTCCGACTTCTTCCTGACCTTCCTCGACCACCGGCACCGCTGCTACACCGAGGGGGTCTTCGCCTCCGACGACGAGCCGTTGGAAGACGCGATGACCCGCAAGATGGACCTGGCGCTGGAGGCGATCGGGGTCGGCCCCGGCGACCACGTGCTGGAGGTCGGCGGCGGCTGGGGCGCGTTCAGCGAGCACGCCGCCCGCCGGGGCCTGCAGGTCACCACCACCACCCTGTCGGTGGAGTCGGAGCGCTTCCTCACCGAGTTGTTCGACCGCGAGCGGCTGCCGGTGCGGGTGGTCCGGGAGCACATCTTCGGCTACTCCCCCGGCGAGCGCTACGACGCGATCGTCAACATGGGGGTCACCGAGCACCTGCCCGACTACCGCACGACGCTGCGCAAGTACGCCGAACTGCTCCGGCCCGGCGGCAGGGTCTACCTTGACGCGCTGGCGATGCGCCGCAAGCACGTCGTCTCCACCTTCATGAAGCGGTACGTCTATCCGGGCGGCTCGGCCCCGCTGCTGCTGCACCAGTACCTGCGGCACGTGGCGCATTCGCCGTTCGAGCTGCTCAACCTGGTCGACGACCGGCACAACTACTACCTGACCTGCCGGGAGTGGGCGCGCCGGCTGGACGACGCCCGGGACGAGATCGTGCGGCGCTGGGGCGAGCCGCTGTACCGGCGGTTCCGGCTCTTCCTCTGGGGCTCGGCGGCCGGCTTCGACACCGGGATGGTCCAGGCGTACCGCTGGGTGCTGCAACTGCCGCCGGCCCGGTAAGGAAGGGCCCCCTCTTATCGCTTTCTGTTGTAGAAGGGCCCCCTCCTTGCATCCGGGATTGCGGGTGGGAGCGCTCCCGCTTAGGGTGGTGGCGGAGCCGAGAACGACGATCGTCGATTGCTGCGGTCACCGTACGGCGGGGAGCGGCGCCGGACGTGCGGGAACCTACCGCCGGAAGGACGTCCCGTGCCCACCCGACCTCCCGCCGCACTGCTCGCCGCCGCCCTGCTGACCCTGGTCGGCATCGGTGTCGGCGCCCCCGCCCCGCCGGCCGCCAGCGCCGCCGCGCTGCCCTACCAGGACCCGGCGCTGCCGGTCGCCACCCGGGT
Organism: Plantactinospora veratri; assembly: GCF_036421995.1. Taxonomy (NCBI): domain Bacteria; kingdom Bacillati; phylum Actinomycetota; class Actinomycetes; order Micromonosporales; family Micromonosporaceae; genus Plantactinospora; species Plantactinospora veratri. Next base: position 71,466 of record NZ_JAZGQL010000021.1, on the reverse strand, counting down.
CGACGACCTGCTCGGCCGGATGAGCCTGGACGAGAAGATCGGCCAGATGACCCAGGCCGAGCGCGCCTCGGTCACCCCCGCCGACATCACCACCTACCGGCTCGGCTCGGTGCTCTCCGGCGGCGGCTCCGCGCCCACCCCGAACAACGCCGCGAGCTGGGCCGACATGTACGACCGGTTCCAGAACGGCGCCCTCGGCACGCCGCTGGGCATCCCGATGATCTACGGCTCGGACGCCGTGCACGGGCACAACAACGTGGTCGGCGCGACGATCTTCCCGCACAACATCGGCCTCGGCGCCACCCGGGACCCCGAACTGGTCCGGCGGATCGGCCGGGCCACCGCCGAGGAGGTCGCCGGCACCGGGGTGAACTGGACCTTCGCCCCGTGCCTCTGCGTGGCCCGCAACGACCGCTGGGGCCGCACCTACGAGTCGTTCGGCGAGGATCCGGCCCTGGTCAGCTCGATGACCACCGTGATCGACGGTCTCCAGGGCGACTCGCTCTCCGGCCCCGCGTCGGTACTGGCCACCGCCAAGCACTACCTCGGCGACGGCGGCACCACGAACGGCACCGACCAGGGCAACACCCAGCTCTCCGAGGCCGAGCTGCGGGCCGTACACCTGCCGCCGTTCGCCGAGGCGGTCCGCCGGGGCGTCGGCTCGGTGATGATCTCGTACAGCAGTTGGGACGGGCAGAAGCTGCACGGGCACGACTACCTGATCAACGGCCTGCTCAAGGGCGAACTCGGCTTCGACGGCTTCGTGGTCTCCGACTGGAACGGCATCGACCAGCTCGACGGCGCCACCGGATTCACCGCCGCCGAGGTACGGCAGGCGGTGAACGCCGGCATCGACATGGTGATGGCGCCGACCGGCTGGCGGCAGTTCATCACCCACCTGCGGGCCGAGGTGCAGGCCGGCCGGGTGGGCCAGGCCCGGATCGACGACGCCAACCGGCGGATCCTGACCAAGAAGTTCGAGCTGGGCCTCTTCGAACGGCCGCTGGCCGACCGGTCGTACACCTCGACGGTGGGCAGCGCGGCACACCGGGCGCTGGCCCGGGAGGCGGTGGCGGCCTCCCAGGTGCTGCTGAAGAACGACGGCGGCATCCTGCCGCTGGCCACCGCGAACAACCGGATCTTCGTGGCCGGCAAGAGCGCCGACAACATCGGGTACGCCAGCGGCGGCTGGACGGTCTCCTGGCAGGGCGGCAGCGGGGCGATCACCCCCGGCACCAGCATCCTGCAGGGGATCCGGAACGCGGTCGCCTCCTCCAGCACGGTCACCTACAACGCCAGCGGTACCGGCATCGACAGCTCCTACCGGGCGGCGATCGCGGTGGTCGGCGAGACGCCGTACGCCGAGGGGCGCGGGGACCGGCCGAGCGGGATGGGGCTGGACGCCACCGACCTGGCCACCCTGGACCGGTTGCGCGCCTCCGGGGTACCGGTGATCGTGGTGCTGGTCTCCGGCCGGCCGCTGGACATCGCCGGCCAATTGCCGAACTGGCGTGCCCTGCTCGCCGCCTGGCTGCCCGGCACCGAGGGCGCCGGGGTGGCCGACGTGCTGTTCGGGGTACGCCCGGCCACCGGCCGGCTGCCGATGAGCTGGATGAGCAGCGCGAGCCAGCAGCCGATCAACGACGGCGACGGCAAGACGCCGCTCTTCCCGTACGGCCACGGCCTCGGCTACGCCAGCCAGCCGCCGAGCACCCCGCCGCCCAGCACCCCGCCACCGGCCGGCGCCGCCTGCCAGGTGACGTACGCGGTCGACGAGTGGGGCGGCGGATTCTCCGCGAACCTCACCGTCCGCAACACCGGTACCTCCGCGCTGACCGGCTGGACCCTCGGTTTCGGCTTCCCGGCCGGCGGGCAACGGGTGGTGCAGGGCTGGTCGGCCCGGTGGACGCAGTCCGGCAGCGCCGTCACCGCGACGAACGAGAGCTGGAACGGCACCCTGGCCGCCGGCGCCTCGGTCGGGCTCGGCTTCACCGGCAGCCACACCGGCAGCAACCCCCGGCCGACAGCGTTCACCCTGAACGGGCAGTCCTGCGGCACCGGCTGAACGGTGCCCGGTCCGCCCGGAGTCGCGCTGGTGGCATATTCCGGGCGGACCGCCGCACCAGCCACCGATTCACCCGACTTGCCATGGGCAGTACGGTCATCAGGTGGCCACCGTCCTCCTGGTCGAAGACGACCATGTCGTACGCGGCGCCATGCTGCGCTCCCTGGCCGACCGCGGGCACGCGGTGCACGCGGTCGGTACGGCGCTCGACGCGCTGCGCCGGGTCGCCGCCGAAACCCCCGACCTGGTCGTACTCGACCTCGGGCTGCCCGATCTGGACGGCGCCGACGCGCTGCGGATGCTGCGCGGCATCACCGACGTGCCGATCATCATCGCCACCGCCCGGGACGACGAGCAGGCGATCGTCCGGCTGCTCCGGGCCGGTGCCGACGACTACATGGTGAAGCCGTTCACCGGCGCCCACCTGGACGCCCGGATCACCACGGTGCTCCGCCGGGTCGGCCGGGCGAGCCGGACGGTCGAGCCGGCCGTACACTCCGTCGGCGGGCTGCGGATCGACGTCGGCGAGCGGAGCGCACACCTCGACGGGGTGCCTCTGGCGCTGACCCGCAAGGAGTTCGACCTGCTGGCCTATCTCGCGGCGCGGCCCGGCCGGGTAGTGTCCCGCCGGGAACTGTTGGAGGAGGTATGGCGGCAGCCATCGGTCGGCGAGGATCAGACCATCGACGTACATCTGTATTGGCTCCGCCGCAAAATGGGCGAGTCCGCGGCGAAGCCCCGCTACCTGCGCACCGTGCGGGGGGTCGGGTTCCGGTTGGTGGTACCGGACTGAGGTTGGCGCTGGCCTACCTCGGGGCCGGCATGACCACCATCGTCGCGCTCGCCTTCCTGATCCCGCTCGGCACGGCACTGCAACGCGACGCCCGGGAGGACGCGCTCGGCGACGCCGCCCGGCGCAGCGCGGTGGTCACCGGCGCGCTCGCGGTCAGCGCCGACCCGGCCGTGGTCCGCCGGGTCGTCGAGTCGACCGCCGGCAACACCGGCAACCCACCGGTCGTGCACGGCCTGTCGCTCGGTGGCAACCCCCGGGCCGCCGCCGGTGACGTCGACCGGGCGATCCGAACCGGCACCCCGGTCGTCGCCGAGGTCGCGGGGGGCGTCGTCCGGCTCGAACCGGTACCGGTCGCCGGCCGGGTGCTGGTGGTGGAGGTCTTCGTCTCCGAGGCGGCGCTGACCGCCGGTACCGGCGGCACCTGGCTGATGCTGATCCTGGTGGCGATCGGGCTGGTGATCGCCTCGGTGATCGTGGTGGACCGGCTCGCCGGCAAGGCGGTCGCCTCGGCCCGCGGGCTGGTGCAGGCGGCGCTGGCCGTCGGCGACGGCGACCTGGAGGTACGCATCCAGCCGAGCGGGCCCCGCGAGCTGGCCGAGGCCGGGTACGCCTTCAACCGGATGGCGGACCGGCTCGTCACCTCGCGCACCGACGAACGGGAACTCGTCGCCGACCTGTCACACCGGCTGCGTACCCCGCTGACCGTGCTGCGGCTCGACGCCGACGCGCTCGACTCCGACGACACCAGCGTCGGGAACTTCAGCGCTGCCGAACTGGACCGGCGCCGGACGATCCGCCGGATCCGGCAGGCGATCGTGACGCTGGAGGGCGAGATCGACGTACTGATCAACACCACCCGGAAGACGGTGGCCCAGGAGGCCGCACCGGGCAGTTGCGACGTCAGCGAGGTGGTCCGGGACCGGATGGTCTTCTGGTCGGCGCTGGCCGGCGACCAGAACCGGTCGCACCGGGTCATCGGGGCGCACACCCGGATCCCGGTGCCGGTACCCCGGGCGGAGCTGGCCGCCGCGCTGGACGCGGTGCTCGGCAACGTCTTCCGGTACACCCCGCAGGGCACCGCGTTCGAGGTCGCGGTCACCCGTCGGGACGGCTACATCGCGGTACGGGTGGACGACGCCGGCCCCGGCATCGCCGACCCGGACCGGGCGCTGCGCCGGGGGGCCAGCGACCGCGGTTCCACCGGGCTCGGTCTGGACATCGCCCGCCGGGTGGCCCAGCAGGCGAACGGCTCGGTGAGCATCGACCGGGCCCGGCTCGGCGGGGCGAGCGTGGTCATGCTGCTGGCCGACCCGGACGCGGCGCCCCGACAGGTGAGCCGGTTCGGGCTGGTCGGCCGGCTGGCCCGGGAGAAGGACGCGGTCACCCGCCGCCGCTGGTCCCGGCCGCGTTCCTCCGGCGACTAGCCACTCCGCCGGCGACTGACGCGCTCCCCCGACGATGGCGCGCTCCGCCGGCGACTGACGCGCTCCGCCGACGGTGACGCGCTGATGGCGCGCTCCTCCGACGACTGACCCGGTCACCGGCCGGAGCCGGTGGCCTGCGCCGCCCCCCGGCGCACCGGTCGGGAACCCCTTTCCCGGCCGGATCGGGCGTCCTGGCAAGGAGTTTCTGGTTCCGCGCAAGTCTTCCTTAGGTCTGGATTAACGCGCGTCCGAGTGGCCCGCCCCGGTGGCAACATCGAACGCGATCCCATCCCGCTCCACCGGGCCAACTACCCACAGATGTTTGCCCCGATCCGGCCCGTGGAGCCTGGCGCGCGGCGGAAGCACGGTCCCCCACACCTGGCTTCCGTCGCGCGCCGACACCAACGGCAGAGGTCGGGCCGGCGTACCGCCGCGACGTGCGCGGGACGTACCGGTCGATCTCGGCCCCATGATCGCTGACCCGGCGCGGCCGCCCGCAGCACCCCGCGCCGGGTCAGCCTGTCTTTCCCGGTGGACGCCCGGTCAGGACCGGTACCCGGCCAGGTAGGCGTCGATCTCGGCGATCAGCTTGTCCCGCTCCGGCGCCGCCAGGAACGAGGCGGTGACGGCGTTGCGGGCCAGTCCGGCCAGCCCGGCGGCGTCGAGGTCGAGCAGCCGGGCGGCGACCGCGTACTCGTCGTTGAGGGTGGTGCCGAACATCGGCGGGTCGTCGGAGTTGACCGTCACCAGCAGGCCGGCCTCGACGAGCCGGGGCAGCGGGTGCTCCTCGATCGAGCGGACCGCCCGGGTCCGGACGTTGGAGGTCGGGCAGACCTCCATCGGAATCTGCCGCTGCGCGAGGTGTTCCAGCAGCTCCGGGTCGTGGACCGCCGAAATGCCGTGCCCGATCCGCTCCGCACCCAGGTCGCGCAGCGCGTCCCAGATGGTCCCCGGCCCGGTGGTCTCACCGGCGTGCGGCACGGAGCGCAGTCCGGCCGCCCGGGCCTGGTCGAAGTACGGCTTGAACTGCGGCCGGGGAACCCCCACCTCCGGGCCGCCGAGCCCGAAGCTGACCAGCCCGTCCGGCCGCTCGTCGAGGGCGATCCGCAGGGTCTGCTCGGCCGCCGGCAGCCCCGCCTCGCCGGGGATGTCGAAGCACCAGCGCAGCGAGATGCCGAGTTCGGTCTCGGCGGCCCGCCGGGCGTCCTCGATCGCCTCGCAGAAGGCGGGTGCCGGGATCCCCCGGTGCACGTGCGAGTACGGCGTGACCGTCAGCTCCGCGTACCGGACCTGCTGGCGGGCCAGTTCCCGGGCCACCTCGAAGGTGAGCAGCCGGACGTCGGACGGGTCGCGGATCAGATCGACCACGCTGAGGTAGATCTCGACGAAGTGGGCGAAGTCGCGGAACTCGAAGTAGCCGGCGAGGGCCTCGGGGTCGGCCGGTACCCGGGTCCGGCCCTCGTGCCGGGCGGCCAGCTCGGCCACGATGCGCGGCAGCGCGGAGCCGACGTGGTGCACGTGCAGCTCCACCTTGGGCAGTCCGGCGATGAAGGCCGAGAGGTCGGTCACGGAAACTCCCTACTGACGTGCGCGGGTACGGGCGACGAAGAAGACACGGTGGAACGGGAACTGCACCAGCCCGTGCCGGACCGGGTACGCCTCGACCAGCCGGTCGTGCAGCGCGGACCGGAACTCGTCCCAGTCCGTACCCGCGCCGCCGAGCGCGGCCCGGACCGGACGAAGCGCCGTCCCCTCCATCCAGGTCAGCACCGGATGGTCGGTGTCGCCGGAGGCGGGGAGCAGGTGCACGTAGGTAGTTTCCCAGGCGTCGACGGCGCAGTTCGCACCGGTCAGCAGGGTGGCGTAGCCGGCCGCGTCGGAGACCGGGGCGGCCCGGAGCAGGTCGGCGACCAGGTGCCGCCAGCGGGGGACGTCGGCCACCTCGCGCAGCGCCCGGTGCGAGGCGGCGTCGAAGTTGCCCGGCACCTGGACCGCGAGCCAGCGGTCGGGGCCCAGTTCGTGTGCCCAGCGCAGCAGCAGCTCCTGGTGCCCGGGGACCCATTGCAGCACGGCGTTGCAGACCAGCACGTCGACGTCGGGGTCGGGTGTCCAGGTCCGGGCATCCGCCAACGCGAACTCGACCCCGCCGCCGGGCGGGGCGGTTCCGGCCGGCGGAGCGGTGCGGGTGGCGGTGGCGATCATCTCGGTCGAGGAGTCGAGCCCGACGATCCGGGCGGCCGGCCAGCGGGCGGCCAGGGTCGCGGTCAGGTTGCCGGGGCCGCAGCCCAGGTCGACCACGGTCCGGGGCCGCTGCGCGGCGACCCGGGCGAGCAGGTCGTAGAAGGGCCGGGAGCGTTCGTCGGCGTACCGGAGATAGCTGGCCGGGTCCCACATGACTCTCCTCCAAACCGTACGTACGTCTTGTTTAGCATACCGGCACCGTCCCGCCCCCGCAGGCCCGATTCCGTCCGGGATAGGCTCGCCGGCGTGGAAAAGCGGAGATTCGCGCGGTTGAACCGCGAGGTCGGCGTCGTCGGGCTCGGCGCCTGGCAGCTCGGCGCCGACTGGGGCCAGGTCAGCGAGTCCGAGGCCCTGTCGGTGCTGACCGCCGCCGTCGAGGGCGGAGTCACCTTTCTGGACACTGCCGACGTCTACGGCGACGGGCGCAGCGAGCAACTGATCGGCCGGTTCCTGCGCGAGCGGCCCGACGCCGGGCTCACCGTCGCCACCAAGATGGGCCGCCGGGTACCGCAGACCCCCGACGCGTACGTCCTGGAGAACTTCCGGGCCTGGACGGACCGGTCCCGGGCGAACCTCGGCGTGGAGGTGCTCGACCTGGTGCAGTTGCACTGCCCGCCCACCCCGGTCTTCTCCACCGACGCCGTCTACGACGCCCTGGACACCCTGGTCGCGGAGGAACGCATCGCGGCGTACGGGGTCAGCGTGGAAACCTGCGACGAGGCGCTCGCCGCGATCGCCCGGCCCGGGGTGGCCAGCGTGCAGATCATCCTCAACGCGCTGCGGCACAAGCCGGTCGAGCGGGTACTCCCGGCCGCCCTCGCCGCCGGAGTCGGCATCATCGCCCGGGTGCCGCTCGCCAGCGGCCTGCTCTCCGGCCGGTACGACGCGCACACCACCTTCCCGAGCGACGACCACCGCAACTACAACCGGCACGGTGAGTCGTTCGACGTCGGCGAGACGTTCTCCGGGGTGGACTACGAAACCGGGCTGGAGGCCGTACGGCGACTGCGTCCGGCGGTGCCGGAGGGGGCCACGATGGCGCAGTTCGCGCTCCGCTGGATCCTCGACCAGCCCGGCGTCACGGTGGTCATCCCCGGTGCCCGTAACGCCGAACAGGCTCGCGCCAACGTCGCCGCCGCCGCGCTCGCGCCACTGCCGGCCGAGGCCGCCGGGACGGTGGACGCGGTCTACGCCGAACTCGTCAGACCGCAGGTGCACGACCGCTGGTAGCCGACCGACCGGAGCGCTGCCGCACCGCGAGGCGACGTGCGCCCCGGCGCACCGCACGGTTTACTGACCGCAACGGGTTCGTTGCCGAACGGATGCGACCGTTCGGTCGGAGTGGATGCGACCGATTCGGGCTGGAGCGGATGCGACCGGTTCGTCGCGGAGGTGGTGCGACATCGGCACGGGAAGGAGCAACGAGACAGATGAAGGGGTGGCTCCCGCTCACGCTCGGGCTGCTGGCCGTCGTCGTCGGCGCCGTGTGGACGCTACAGGGGCTGGGCCGGCTGGGCGGCAGTGTGATGACCGGTGAACCACTCTGGGCCGTGATCGGCCCGGTGGTGGTGGTCGCCGGGCTTGTCCTGGTGGTGCTGGGCCTGCGCGCCCGCAACCGGGGCACACCGCCGCCCTGACCTGTGCCGCCGACCAGGGCCCGACAGACCGGATACGCGTCGAGCCCCGCGGGGCCGCGGGGCTCGACGTGGATCCCAAAGCAATCGAAACTCGGGCCGGCGGGGGCCGGCCGTCACGGAATCAGATGGGGCGAACCTGCTCCGCCTGCGGCCCCTTCTGGCCCTGAGCGATCTCGAACTCCACCCGCTGGTTCTCCTCCAGCGTGCGGTAGCCGCTGGTCTGGATGGCCGAGAAGTGGACGAACACGTCAGCACCCCCGCCGTCGACGGTGATGAAGCCGAAGCCCTTGTCTGCGTTGAACCACTTCACGGTTCCCTGCGCCATGTGTATCTCCTTCTAAAACTGGCGGCCGAGCACGCCGTGCGGCCGGTTGGCCGTTTTCGAGCAGCGGCGCCTTGAGTCGGCCCCCACGAAGGAGGACTTCTCTCGACCCACGCCATCTCTCAACAGCGTGGAACAGCAAACCACGTACGCAAAAACTTCGCATAGCCTACCCGACGAAATTCTCCGACATGTGACCTGAGAACGCGCCCGGTGGCCCTCCAGGCATCGACGGCAGGGCACGGCGACGACACCGCTATCCGGACGAAACAGGATCAGCCCGGGAACTCCGCCCGGCCGCGTCACCGGCCGGCACGGCCGGCTCGGCAACACCGTCGCGGCCGCCGAGCGCAACCGCCGCAACGGCGGCGAGCAGGCAGAACAGGGCCGCACCGGTGAACATCTCGGCGTACTCGACCCGGAGCGCCGCGCGCACCGCGGCCGTGTACTCGGCGACCTGCTGCTGGTAGACGGCACGGTCCACACCGAACGGCAGCGGGGTCACCAGGTCGGCGGTGAGTTGCTGGAACCGGTGCAGCCCCCAGGCGGTGACGGCGGCGACCCCGAGCAGCATGCCCACCATCCGGGCCACCACCAGTGCGGCGGCGGCGACTCCGTGCTGTACCGGCGGCACCGCACGGAGTACGACGGAACTCAGTGGTGCGATGACCAGCCCGAGACCGAAACCGGCCAGTGCCAGGTCGGTGTCGACCCGGGGCAGCCCGACCGGCCCGATCGGGTACCGGGCCGCCATCGCCTCGACCGGCCAACCGGCGATCAGCAGGTAGCCGAGTACGGCCAGCGCCAGGCCGCCGACGGTGAGGGTACGGTCGCCGAGCCGACGGGCGAGCAACCCGCCGAGCACCGCACCGACCGGCAGCGCCACGAGGAACCGGGTGAGCAGCAGCGCTCCCTGCACCGCATCGCGGCCGAGTACGGTCTGCGCGAAGAGTTGCACGTCGACCAGGGTCACCAGCAGGGCGGCACCGGCCAGCGCGCTCACCCCGAGGGCGACCAGGAAGGGCCGCATCCGTACCCCGGTCGGATCCAGCAGCCGGGTCCGGGCCCGGGCCTGCCAGAGCAGGAACCCGGCGAAGACCACCACCCCGGCCCCGACGGTGACCGGCCCCCAGGGCGGCAGCAGCGAGCGCGCCGGATCGGGGTTGTAGAGGCCGACCACCAGCAGCCCGAGCGCGACCGCCAGCAGCAGCCCGCCGACGACGTCGACCCGCTGCCGCACGGCATCCGGCCGGTCCTTCCGGGCCGGCAGCGTCAACCGGACCACCACGATCGCCACCGCCGCCAGCGGCAGGTTCACCCAGAAGACACCGCGCCAGCCGACCAGCGCGGCGAGCCCGGCGCCGTAGAGCGGGCCGAGCACGCTGCCCAGCTCCTGCGCCGCGCCGACCAGCCCCAGGGTCAGCGCCCGGCGCCGGGCCGAGCCGAGGTCGGAGACCAGCGCCATCGTCACCGGCAGCAGCGCGCCGCCGGCCAGACCCTGCAGGCCCCGACCGGCGACCAGCAACGGCAGGCTGTCGGCGAGTGCGGCCAGCACCGAACCGGCGGCGAAACCGGCCAGGCAGACCTCGATGACGACGCGCCGGCCGTACCGGTCGGAGAGCCGGGCGAGCAGCGGCATCCCGGCGACGTAGCCGAGCAGGTAGCCGGTGACCACCGGAGTGGCCCGTTCCAGTCGGTTGACCGGTACCCGCAGGTCGCCGAGGATCTCGACCAGCAGGGTCACCACGACGTACGCGTCGAGGGCGGCGAGCAGCACCGCCGCGCCGCCCACCCCGATCGCGAGCCGGCGACCGGCCCGCGGCACGGGATCAGGGGACACGGATGGTGACCGGAGCGTCGTACTCCGAGAAGGTCACCGTCACCGTCCCGGTCTGGCCGGGTACCGGGAACCGGGCCCGGTGCAGCAGCCGCCGGTCGGTACCGATCCAGAGCGTGCCGGTGACGTCCGCGCTGACCCCCGGCACCAGGTTGCCGAGCGCGGTGCCGGGCAACGTCCCCTCGATCCGGTACGTCTCGACCCCGTCGACCTTCTCCCGGCCCCTGGTGGTGCCGGTGGCCGTACCGACGAGGTTGGCGACGCCACGGTCCGGGGAGAGGATCGCGGTCGGGTCGTAGATCGCCGCGGCGGTCGCCAGCGGCAGCTTCTGCCAGCCGCCGGTCAGCCCGTTGACGTGCAGGGTCTCGTCCTTGACCACGAAGGACAGCTCCAGCGGCAGCCCGCCCTGCTCGATCTTGGCGGTCCCCTGTGCCTCGCCGGCCGCGGTGATCACGCCCTCGGCGGCGCTGATCCCGAGGCTCTCCGCCGCCCCCTCGGTGGCGATCGCGAACCGGGCGGTCTTGACCGTCCCCAGCTCGGTCGCCGCGTCCTTGAGGAGTTCGGCCGCCTCGGGCAGGGCCGTGGAGTCCGCCCCGGCGGGGTCATCGGCGCCCCGGTCGGTGCAGCCTGCGGAGACGGCCAGAAGCAGGCTCAGCGCACCGGCGAGAGCGAGGGATCGACGCATGAACCGAAGCGTACTCACGACCGGCGGCCCGGCGGCGGTGATCCCGCCCCGGGCCCCACCGAACGGTCGGATCTAGTCGGGCCAGCGGCCGGTGAGCCGGCGTACGCCGATCGCGCCGCCCCGGTCCACCGCGGCCCGGACCACCGAGAAGATGGCCCCCTGCAACGCGGCGGCGGCCAGGATCTCACCCCAGTGCCGGTCCTCGTCGATCGCGTCGGGCGCCTCACCGTCGCCCGCGGTCATCTTCCACACCTGCCGGAACACCGCACCCGCGGCCACCCCGGCGGCCATGCCCAGGAGGATGCCCACCGGCCGGTAGGCCATCTTGCTGACTGTCCTGCTCACCCACGTCTCCCTCGTGCCATCAGCACCACGACCGCCAGCGCCAGCGCCCCGGCCGCGAAGACGGCCCAGGACACCGGGTGGCGCAACGCTACCGAACCGGCGTCGTGCACGGAGGACCGGACGTTCGCGGTCGTCTGCCCGGCCCGCTGCACCATCCGGTCCCTGGTCTGCACCGCCGAGCCCTTGATCCGGGCCTTGACGTCCGCCTTCGCCGCCAGCGCCTGGACCGTCTCGCCCAACTCGGCCCGGGTCTGCCGGATCTCCGCCCGGAGCGCCTCCGGGTTGCGGTAGCCGTTGCTGCGACTCATCCCTGTCCCCTGTCCCGGACCGCCGACGCCACCGTACGCACGTCCGCGCGCAGGCTCTCCGCCGTCGCCTTCGGCATCGGTGGCACCGCCCGGCGTACCTGGCCTCGGCCGAGCAGCGCGAAGATCCCGGCGACGATGAAGAGCGCCCCGGCCACCACCAGCGCGGCGGCCCAGGCCGGAATCACCAGGGCCAGTCCCAGCACCGCGCCGGCCACCAGGACGCCGAGTCCGCAGAGCGCCAGGAGGGCGCCGCCGCCGAAGAGACCCGCCGCGATCCCGGCATGCCGACCCTTCTCGGCCAGCTCCATCCGGGCCAGCGCCAGTTCGTCACGCACCAGCCGCGACACCTGCTCGGTGGCGCGCTGCACCAGCTCGGCGGTGGACTGCTCCGCGACCGGTCGAGCGGAGTCGCGTACGACATCGGCCATGCTGCCCTCCTATCCCGGCTCCTGAGCTGTATGCCCCGGTCGCCGGTGGTTCAATCCTGCCGACCGTTGCTGGCGCCGGATGTCCGTTTCGTCGGCGCGGAATCTGCGATCGTCGCGCCCGTCCACCGGTGCCGAGCCGACGGCCCGTCGATGCGGCGGAGGAGGAGAGACGTCCCGCCCCGCTGTGGTCAGTGTCCGCCACCGGACGCTCCGATGACGGCCGATCCGGCAGGTCAGCGGCTCCGCTCGCGGCTCCGGTCGGCATCGCGACCTGGTCGCGGGATCGCGCGCTGCCCCAGTTCGCGGCGGCTCAGCGCTGCGACGCCTCGACCGGCTCGTCGGGGCCGACGAAGGCACTGCTTCGGGCCTCGCCGTCGTCGGTACCGCCGAAGAGCCGGGCGTCGTCCGGCGGCTCGTGCTCGGCCGACCGGTTGTCGACGGTGCCGCCCCGCGTCGGCCGGCGCGACCCGACCGACTGCCGGGGCATCCGGCCGGAGGCGTCGCCGAGCTCGGCGCGCAGCCGGGGCAGCGCGCTCGGCCGCTGGTCCCGCAGCCAGCCGACCAGGTGTTCGCGGACCAGACAGCGCAGGTCCCAGAGCCTCGGTGCGTCGGCCGCGCTGACCAGGGCACGCAACCGGACCATCCCGCCGACCGCGTCGGTCACCTGGAGTACGCAGGTACGCCCGTCCCACAGCTCGGTCCCCTCCACCAGCCGGCGCAACTCCTCCCGCATCGCCTGCACCGGTACCGACCAGTCGACCTCGAACTCGGCGGTGCCGAGCACGGCGGCCTGGGTACGGGTCCAGTTCTGGAACGGCTTGGTGGTGAAGTACGACGTCGGCAGGATCAGCCGCCGGTCGTCCCAGATCTGCACCACCACGTAGCTGAGGGTCAGCTCCTCGATCCGACCCCACTCCCCCTCGACCACCACCACGTCGTCGAGCCGGACCGCGTCGCTGAACGCCAGTTGCAGCCCGGCGAAGACGTTGCCGAGCACGCTCTGCGCGGCCAGCGCGGCGACCACGCCGATCACCCCGGCCGAGGCGAGCACACTGGCGCCGACCCCGCGCACGCTGGGGAAGGTCATCAGCATCACCCCGGCGGCCAACACCACGATCACCGCGATGGTGACCCGGCGGAGCATCACGATCTGCGTCTTGATCCGCCGCGCGTGGCGGTTGTCCGGCACGTCGACCCGGAACCGGGCCAGCGCGGTGTCCTCGCTGACCAGCAGCAGCGAGGCGACCAGCCAGGCGGTGGCGGCGATCACCGCCAGGACGAGCAGGTGCAGCAGGGTACGCCGCCACGGGGTACCGGCACCGTAGCCGGTGCTGAACCGCACCCCGAACTGGATCGCCAGCACGGTCGCCGCCACCTGGAAGGGGCGGTGCGAATGCTCGGAGAGTTCGTTGAGCAGCACCGACCGGCGGCCGAGCCGGCGTACGGTCCGGTGCACCGCCTCCACCACTGCGAGGGCGAGCAGCGCCGCGCCCGCCGTCGCGATGACCGTCCACAGATAGCTGTCCACCAATGTTCTTCCTTTCACGCCAAAGCCGGGTGCGGCTGCGGGACTTCTCCCGAACCGCACCCGGCGAGGGCTGCGAAACGTTGTGGGGTCGGAAAACGTGGGACGCCCGGGAGCGTCCGACAAATTTCGGGTCAGACCTTGCGGTACCTCGCCTGGACCACGCAGAACAGGGCGAAGGCGGCGATGCCGAGCGCCACCAGCGTGAGCAGGATCGAGCCGTACGACTGCTCCCGCAGCGTGTGCAGGGCGGCGTCCAGCCCCCGCGCCCGGTCCGGGTCGTAGTTCACCGCGGCCGTCAGCACCAGCAGCCCGGCGATGCCGTACGCGATGCCCTTGGCGACGTAGCCGGCGACGCCGAGCCGGCGGGCGAGCTTGCGGGTCTGCGGGCTCATCTCCCCGGTCTTCAGGTGCCGCTCGAACTTCTTGACCGCGCCGTACCAGATCAGCCCGGCGCCGAGCGCGGCCAGGGCGAGACCGGCCAGCCCGACCAGCAGCCGGCCTCCGGTCGACGCCATGAGTTCCTCGGTCAGCGCCTGCTGCTTGTCCGCGCTGGACGAGTTCGCGTGCTGCACCACCTGATAGGCCGTCCAGGCGAAGTAGAGGTAGACGAGGGTCCGGCCCGCCGAGGTGAGCCGCTCGACGACCCGCTCCCGGCCCCGGTACTCCCGGTGCCCGATCGCCGCCTCGAAGGCCTGCCAGATCGCCATCGCGAGCAGGCCGACGCCGATCGCGCCGACCAGGAACCGGCCGAGCGGCTGGGCGGACAGGGTGCGCAGCGCGCCGGACTGGTCGCCGTCGTCGGCCGGCCGGCCGAAGGCGATCTGCAATGCCAGCCAGGCGAAGAGCAGGTGGACGAGCCCGTAGCCGACGAAGCCGGCCCGGGCGAGGATTTCCAGGGGCTTGCTGTTGGCGGCGCGGGCCGCGCTCGCTCCTGCGGTCGAAGTCGCTGACATGGGCCTGTCAATGACCGATCGGGAAGATTTCCAAACGTCCGGGCGGCGGAGGCGGCCCTCCGGCCCGGTGGCCGGCGGTGGCGGCCGACCGCCACCGCCGCTCCCGTGTCGCGGGCTCAGCCGGCGTTGCGGCCGATCCGGACCACCACCTGTTCCTGGTCGGCGCTCTGCACGGTGGCGTACAGGCCGCCGACCTCGGTGGCCTGCTGGCCGACGGTCAGCGCCAACTGCTCACCAGCGACCTCGATCGTCACCTTGTCGCCGTCGACGCCGATCAGCTTGGCCTCGACCCCGAGAATGCTGGTCTGGGCGTCGACACCCTGCTTGAAGGTGACGGTGCAGGCGTCCAGCCCGCAGTCGGTGCTGGCACCCTCGGAACTACAGCCGGCCATTACGGCCACACCGAGGGCCAGGCCGGCGAGGAGACCGGCGGCACGACGGACGGTGGTCATTTGGCGGTACGGGGGATTCGTCACCCCACCAACGGTACCCGGAGTGATCCAGGCAACGGCCGGGCCGCGTTCGCCGCCACCGGCGATATCGTGCCTGCCATGCCGTTCGAGATCGCCCGGGTCCGGGCCGCCTACCCCGCCCTCGTCGAGGGATACGCGCACTTCGACGGGGCCGCCGGCACCCAGGTCGCCGCTCCGGTCGCCGAGGCGGTGGCCGGCACCATGCGCACGGCGGTGGCCAACCTGAGCAGCGCGCACATTCCCGGGCAGCGTTCCGGTGACCTGGTGGCGGCGGCCCGCGCGGCGGTCGCCGACCTGCTCGGGGCGGCCCCGGACGGGGTGGTGTTCGGGCCGAGCGCGACCGCGCTGACCTATCACGTTGCCCGGACGCTCGCCCAGGCGTGGCGCCCCGGCGACGAGGTGGTGGTCTCCCGGCTCGACCACGACTCCAACGTCCGGCCCTGGGTGCAGGCCGCCGAGGCGACCGGCGCGGTCGTCCGGTGGGCCGAGTTCGACCCGGAGACCGGTGAACTGCCGGCCGGGCAGTACGCCGACCTGGTCGGGCCGCGTACCCGGGTGGTGGCGCTCACCGCCGGCAGCAACGCGATCGGCACGGTGCCGGACGTGGCCGGGATCGCCGCGACCGCGCACGCGGCCGGTGCGCTGGTCTACGTCGACGGGGTGCACGCCACCCCGCACGGCCCGACCGACGTCGCCGCGCTCGGCGCCGACTTCTACGTGACCAGCGCCTACAAGTGGTCCGGCCCGCACCTGGCCGCCGTCGTCGCCGACCCGGCCCGCTGGGCGGAGTTGCGCCCGGCGAAGCTGCTCCCCTCCCCCGACCGGGCCCCGGAGCGGTTCGAACTCGGCACGCCGAGCTTTCCACTGCTGGCCGGGATCCGGGCCGCCGTCGACCACCTGGCCGGGCTGGACCCCGACGCCACCGGCGACCGCCGCACCCGGGTGACGGCCGGTCTCGCCGCCGCGCTCGCCCACGAGGAGCAGCTCTTCGACCGCCTCCGCCAGGGCCTCGCCGGGCTGCCCGGGGTGACGATCTACGGCTCGCCCCGGCGCCGCTGCCCGACCGTGTCGTTCCGGCTCGCCGGCCAGGCCCCGGGGCAGACCGCCGCCGCGCTCGGCGAGCGCGGGGTATGTGTCTCGGCCGGCGACTACTACGCGTACGAGTATTTCTCGGCGCTGGGGCTGCGGGACAGTGGCGGGGCGGTCCGGGCCAGCGTCTACCACTACAACACCGTCGAGGACGTCGACCGGCTGCTCGCCGAACTCGACCGGCTGGCCGTGTCCGGGGTCACCGACGCCACCGGGCTGGTTGGTGGAGAATTGCTCCGGTGAGCTTCCTCGTCGAAGAAAATCCTGCCCGCCGCCGCTTCGAGATCCTGGTCGACGACGCCCTCGCCGGCTTCATCGGCTACCAGGTCGAGTCCGGGACCATGGTGCTGGCGCACACCGAGGTCGACAAGCAGTTCGAGGGGAAGGGCGTGGGCAGTGCGCTCGCCCGGGGCACCCTCGACCAGCTCCGTGACCGGGGCGAGCGGGTCCGGGTCACCTGCCCGTTCCTGCTCTCCTTCCTGGAGCGGCATCCCGAGTACTCGTCGGTGCTGGTCGACGGCTGAGCCGCCGGGGCACGGCGGCCGGGTCCGGTGCACGGGCTACCGTCGTACCCGTGGCGGAGCCGGGAGTGCGCACGACGGGCCGGGCGGGTCGGTGGATCATCGTGCTGGTCGCGGTGGTGGCGCTGGCCGCCGCCGGGATCGGGGTGGGGCTGTGGCGGGGCTGGTTCGCCGACCCGTCGGTCTCGGACGCGCCCCGGGCCCGGGCCGGCACCGTGCAGACCCTGGTGGCCGACCTCGAGGCGCCCTGGGGGCTGGCCTTCCTCCCCGACGGCTCGGCCCTGGTGACCGAGCGGGACAGCAGGCGGCTTCTCCAGGTCACCGGCGGCGAGGCCCGGGAGGTGGCCCGGATCGAGGAGGCGGCACCGGCCGGCGAGGGCGGCCTGCTCGGCGTCGCCGTCTCCCCCGGGCACGCCACCGACCGCTGGGTGTACGTCTACTACACCGCCGCCGACGACAACCGGGTCGCCCGGCTGCGCCTCGGCGGAGGAAGCCCGGAGATCGTGCTGAGCGGGATCCCGCGCGGCTCGCGTACGCACAACGGCGGGCGGATCGCCTTCGGCCCCGACGGGATGCTCTACGTCGGCACCGGGGACGCCGGTGACCGCGACGCCGCGCAGGACCGGAACAGCCTGGCCGGCAAGATTCTGCGGATGACCCCGGACGGTGCGCCCGCCCCGGGCAACCCGTTCGGCGACACCCTGGTCTACAGCTACGGCCACCGCAACGTGCAGGGTTTCGGCTGGCATGCCGACGGGACGATGTACGCGGCCGAGTTCGGCCAGAACCACTACGACGAACTCAACCGGATCACGCCGGGCGGGAACTACGGCTGGCCGGAGGTGGAGGGTGACTCCGACGACTCCCGGTTCGTCGCACCGGTCGCCACCTGGGGTACCGCCGAGGCGTCCCCGAGCGGGCTGGCGGTGGTCGGTGACCGGGTCTGGCTCGCCTGCCTGCGCGGGCAGCGGCTCTACCGGATCGGCACCGACGGGCGCGGCGCGGAGGCGCTGCTGACCGGGGAGTACGGCCGGCTCCGGCACGTCGCCCCGGCGCCGGACGGGTCGCTCTGGGTGCTCACCTCCAACCGGGACGGGCGCGGCTCGCCGTCCGGCGACGACGACCGCATCCTGCGCCTGGTCCCCTGACTCACCCCTGGTGACGGGCGGGTCTAGATGGCGTGTTCCGGGGCGGGTAGTTCGGTGAACGGGAACCGGAGCCGGAAGTCGGGCCACGGCACGCTGAGCCGCAGCCACTCGCCGCCACGGCCGGCGTCGATGCCCAACTCGGCGATCTGACCGAGGTCGGCGAGCGAGCGCCGGGCCTGCTCCTCGGTGACCCCGGCCGCGCCGGCCAGGCTGGTCAGGCTGGTGCTGACCACCCGGCGGCGCCACCGTCGACGGGTGCGCTGGGCCAGCCGGCGGATCGCGATCGCCACCAGCACGGCCTGGTCGTCCCGCTGCGCCCGGGCCTCCAGCTCCCGTTCCGTCTCGGAGAGCGGCAGCACCTCCAGCGGGTCCCGGTCCAGCCGGGGCGTGACCCACGGGTCGTCGCCGTCGCCCTCGGCCACCTCGAAGAGGCCGAACTCCGCCAGGCAGAGCAGCAACTCGCCGACGGTGTGCGGTACCGGCAGGTCACGCCGCCGGCACATCTCGGCGAACAGCTCGATCCGGGTGGCGCGGATCCGCACCATCCAGGCGTAGTGCTGCCGGGCGTGCAGCTCGGCGTCGTCGGCGTCCCGGCCGGCGCGGCGCCGCCGGGCCCGCTCCACCCAGTCGTCGACGCTGCCGGGATCGCACCACGCCGACCCCTCCCACGGGACGATCGCCGACCAGGCCGACCGGCGGAACCGGGGTTCCCCGGGTACGACGGTGAGGTAGACGAAGGCGCAGGGTAGCCACCGGATCCAGGACGGGGTGAGGGCGGCCCGCTGCCAGCGAGGGGTCACCGGACGAACGATACAGCGACTCGCCGTAAACGTGGGGGCACCCTTCGTGACAGTCGTGGTACTGATCGGTTGTCGACCCGAACTCGCCCCCGACGGCCACGACACCGGACCGGGCGACGGTCCGATCAGGACCGTCCGGTGAGCACGACGACGACCCGCTCAGGACCGTCCGACGAGCACCTCGGCGACGGCCCGGCCGGCGGCCCGGGTGGCACCGTAGGTCGCCAGGTGCACCCGACCGGTGACGATCGAGGGCACCCCGAGTTCCACCACCACGGCGTCCGGGCGGTCGGCCAGGATCCGGCGTACCGCCGCCGACATCCAGTGGTGCCGGTGCAGGTCACGGACGACCAGCACCAGCGGTCGCCCGGCCGCCCCGGCGAGGGCACCGGCCGGCGGGACGTGCTCGGCGGCCAGGTCACCGGCGGCCAGCCGTACGGTCGTGGTGCCGGGCAGCAGGGCGGCCAGCGGGGCACCCACGCCCCACGGCGTCTCGGCGCCGATCGCGATGTTCCGGGGCGGCTCGAACTCCAGCACGTGGGCCGGGCCGGTCAGCGGCAGCCCGGCCGGGCCGGCACCGTCGGTGACCCGGATCGCCCGGCGTGCGGCGGCCAGCCCCAGCGCGGAACCGTCCGGGCCGGCCGGGGTCCACTCGGCGCGCTGGGCCCGGGCGGCACCGCTCCAGGCGGCCAGCAGGCCGACCCGCTTGGCGGCCTCGACCAGTCGCTCCTCCGGCAGCACCCCGGCGAGTACCGCGTCGACGATCGCGTCCCGCAGCCGCAGCGCGTCCGCCTCGTCGGCGTGCTCGCCGCCGACACAGATCGCGTCCGCCCCGGCGACCAGGGCCCGGACGGTCGCCCCGGCGAAGCCGTACCGGTCGGCGACCGCGCGCATCTCGATCGCGTCGGTCACCACCACGCCCTGGAAGCCCAACTCCTCGCGGAGCAGGTCGGTCAGGACCCGTCGGCTCAGCGTCGCCGGCCACTCCTCGTCGATCGCCGGGACCAGCAGGTGGCCGGTCATCACCGCCTGCACCCCGGCGTCGATCGCGGCCCGGAACGGCGGCAGCTCACAGGCGTCGAGGCGGGCCCGGGAAACCGCGATCCGGGGTACGTCGAGGTGCGAGTCGACGCTGGTGTCCCCGTGCCCGGGGAAGTGCTTGGCGCAGGCGGCGACCCCGGCCGACTGGAGACCGCGTACCCAGGCGGCGGTGTGCCGGGCGACGAGCCCCGGCTCGGCCCCGAAGGAGCGTACGCCGATCACCGGGTTGTCGGGGTTGGCGTTCACGTCCGCGTCCGGGGCGTAGTTCAGGGCGATGCCGGCGGCGGCCAGCTCGGCGCCGAGGTCCCGGGCGACCGCCTCGGTCAGCTCGGGGTCGTCGACCGCGCCGAGCGCCAGGTTGCCGGGCCGGGAGCTGCCCAGCCGGGATTCCAGCCGGGTGACGTCACCGGCCTCCTCGTCGATCGCCACCAGCACGTCCGGCCGCTCCGCCCGCATCGCGTCGGTGAGCGCGGTGACCTGCTCGGCGTCGACCACGTTGCGGGCGAACAGCACCACCCCGCCGAGCCCTTCACCGAGCCACCGGCGCAGCCAGTCCGGCGGTCGGGTGGTGCCGACGAACCCTGGTTGTAGCACCGCCGCCGCCAGGCTGGACAGGTTGTCCGTCGTTCCGCTCATCCCGCCGGTTCCCCCCGGTATCTACAGTGGACAGCCGCCGCCCTGGTAGCGGCGGGTGCTGCCATGGTCACACCACCTCAGCAAATAGTCAATAAACCTTCCTATTAGCCGGAACGGCCCGGGAGACGGGACACGGCACCGACGACGTGCGAGAGTGCTGGCATGCAGTCCAGCATCGCGGAGACCGCGTCGCGCCTCGTCGAGCTGCCGCAGCAGCTGCTCGCCGCCGAGGAGACGAGCTGGTTCGACATCCCCGGCGTCCGGCTCGTGGGCGCCATCCTCGGCACCGTGCTGCTGGTCGCCGCCCTCCGCTCGATGTTCGGCCGCCGGTAGGCCCCTCCCGGCCGCCCGCGCCGTTTCGGGCCGGGGCCCCCGGGGTACCTCCGGCGACCGATGAAGCTGCCACCCCTGCACGCCACCCGGCTCCGTCGTGCCGCCCGGCACCGGTTCGGCTGGCGATCGTTGCGCCCCGACCAGCTCACGGCGATGCGTGCGGTGATGCGCCGCCGGGACGCTCTCGTCGTACTCCCGACCGGGGCCGGAAAATCGGCCGTCTACCAGGTACCGGCGACGCTGCTGACCGGACCGACGGTGGTGATCTCACCCCTGCTGGCCCTTCAGCAGGACCAGATCGCCGCGCTCAACGACCGTGGCCAGCCGGAGCTGCGGGCGGTGCGGATCAGCTCGGCGGAGAGCGCCGGGCAGCAGGCCGCCGCCCTGGACGAGATCCGGACCGGCCGGGCCCGATTCCTCTTCACCACCCCCGAACAGCTCAGCAACCCGGACCGGCTCGCCGAGGTACGCGCGCTGCGCCCGGCCCTGGTCGCGGTCGACGAGGCGCACTGCATCTCCGCCTGGGGCCACGACTTCCGCCCCGACTACCTGGCCCTGGGACACCTGATCCGGGAGCTGGGCCGCCCGCCGGTGGTCGCGCTGACCGCCACCGCCTCCCCGCCGGTCCGGGACGACATCATCGGCCGGCTCGGCCTGCGCAAGCCCCGGGTGGTGGTCTCCGGGCTGGACCGGGCCAACCTCTTCCTGGAGGTGGCGAACTGCGCCACCGAGGACTACCGGTGGCGGCGGCTGCTCGCGCTGCTCCGCGCCGAGTCCCGTCCCGGGATCGTCTACGTGCCGACCCGGCGAGCCGCCGAGGAGCTGGCCGAACGACTCACCGAGGCCGACTTCCCGGCGAAGTACTACCACGGCGGGATGCCGGCCGGCGCCCGCGAGGAACTGCACGAGGACTTCCTCGCCGACCGGGTGCCGATCATGGTCGCCACGTCGGCGTTCGGGATGGGCATCGACAAGCCCAACATCCGCTGGGTGGCGCACATGGCGCTGCCGGACGCGCCGGACAGCTACCTCCAGGAGATCGGCCGGGCCGGTCGGGACAACGAACCGGCCCGCGCGCTGCTGCTCTGGCGGGCCGAGGACGTCGGACTGCGCCGCTACTTCACCGGCGGCGCCCCGGACCCCGAGGAGCTGCGCGACCTCGCCGCACTGCTCCGGGACGGGCCCACCACCCGGACCGCGCTGCGCGAGCGGACCGGGCTCGGCGCCCGCAAGCTCGGCCAACTCCTCGCCCTGCTGGAGCAGGTCGGTGCCGCCGACACCCGGCCGGACAACCGGCTCGGCAGTCCCCGGTACGCCCCGAAGCCCGTCGACGCGGCCAGCGCCGCACTGGCCGAGGCGGAACGGCAGCAGACGGTGCAGCGGTCGCGTACCGACATGATGCGGGCCTTCGCCGAGACCCGGAGCTGCCGGGGACAGTTCCTGCTGGCGTACTTCGGTGAGCGGCTGCCCAAACCCTGTGGGCACTGCGACAACTGCCACGCCGGGTTGCCCGACACCGCATCGGCCGGCGGCGGCGCGTCTCCGGGCGATCACGGCCGGCGGGGCGGGCGGGCCGCCAGGACCGACGAGCCCTTTCCGGTACACAGCGCGGTCCGGCACACCGAGTGGGGCTCCGGAATGGTGCTCAGCTACGAGGAGGACCGGATGACCGTGCTCTTCGACGAGGTGGGCTACAAGACCCTCTCGGTGCCGGTGGTCAGCGAGCAGGGCCTGCTGGAGCCGGTCGACGACTGATCCACGGCCGGCTGGGGTACGGATCACAGGGCGGCACCGGAACGCCGCCCGTTCCGTACGGCGATTCGGTTTGCCCTCGGCCACGCCGTGCCGTGGGATGTGATGGTTTGTTCTGGACTGGAGGGAGGTTGCCGTGACCGAGCAACCGCTATACGCGAGTGAGTTCGGATTCTCCGACGACGAGTGGGGCCTGCTCGTCGGCCTGCCGCAGTCGGTACTGACCGCGGCCAGCGCCGCGGAGTCGGACGGCAGCCGCCGGACCCGATCGGAGAACGCCGCCGGGTTGGAGAGCATCGCCGCCGGACGGGAGTCGGCCAGCCCGCTGGTCGCCGCCGTCGCCGGAGAGCTGATCACCCGGATCGGCGACCCGGAGGTGGGCGAGGAACTGCCGGCGATCGAGCCGGACGACCCGAAGGCGATGATCGCCGACGTGCTGAGCCGGGCGCAGAGCGCGTCGAAGCTGCTCGCCGGCAGGGTTTCCGAGGGCGAGGCCGGGGCGTACCGGCACTGGCTGCTGACCATCGCCGAGCAGGTGGTGACCGCCGCGTCGACCGGCGGGGTACTCGGCCTCGGCGGCGACGAGGTGACCGAGAAGGAGCGGCGGTTCCGGGACGAGCTGGCGCACGTACTCAACGACTGAGCCACTGCGACAGCGACAGCGCCCCTTAGCCGGCAGGGTTACGGGGTGCGGTCGCTGCTCCCAGGTCACCCGGACGACCTGATCGCCCGCTTGCCCGGCTGGCTGCTCGACGACGCCTGACGGCCAGCGCTCACCTGTACCTCAGAGGCGCTACGACCGACCGGTAGCGCCTCTGAGGCACAGGTGAGTCCACGGAACCCGGCAGCGCGGCGCCAGCTGCGGGCGGCGGCTGACGAGTGGTGCGGGGCGGCGGATCCGTCACTTGGCGAGCAGCGCCAGTACGGCGCGTTCGGCGTCGGCGTCGGTGCTCCCCGGGGTCACCTCGGCGACCGTCCCGTTCTGGTAGAGGTCGATCAGACGAGGGTCCACGTAGGACGCCCGCGCCACCGCCGGGGTGTTGCCGAGCCGGCCGGAGACCCGGCGCATCGCCTCGGCGATCACCCGGCGCCGGGCGGTCACCGACCGCTGCGGACCCGCCTCGGCGAGCGCCCGGGACGCCCACAGCGTGGCGTGCCAGGTGCGGAAGTCCTTCGCCGTCATCTCGCCCCCGCTGGCTGTCCGCAGGTAGTCGTTCACCTCGTCGCTGCGCACGTCCCGCCAGCTCCGGCCGTCCCAGTAGCCGAAGAGCCGCTGGGCGGCACGCCGCCGTCGACGCAGCTCCCGCAGCACCCGGCACGCCTCGGTGTCGTCGATCCGGCACACCTGGTCGATGCCGCCCTTGGCCGGAAACTCGAAGACCACCGCGCCGTGCCGGGTACGCGTGTGCTCGGGCCGGAGCGTGGCGACCCCGAACGTCGGGTCGTCGCCGGCCGCGTACTGGTCGCTGCCGACCCGGAAGGTGCCCATGTCGAGCAGCCGGGCCACTGTCGCCAGCACCCGGGGACGGCGCAGACCCCGCCCGGCCAGGTCGGCGCAGACCTGTTCCCGCAGTACCGGCAGCCGGCCGGCGACCTCCAGCACGTGGTCGAACTTCGCCTGGTCCCGCCGTACCCGCCAGGTCGGGTGGTAGAGGTACTGCCGGCGTCCGGCCGCGTCGGTGCCGACCGCCTGGATGTGCCCGGCCGGGTGCGGGCAGATCCAGACGTCCTTCCAGGCGGGCGGGATCACCAGCTCACGGAGCCGGGTCAACTCGTCCCGGTCCCGGATCGGCCGCCCCTGCGTGTCCAGGAAGACCACGCCGCGACCGTGCCGGCGCCGCCCGTAGCCCGGGGCGGACAGGTCGCTACGCCGCAACCGCACGGCTGCCCCGCCCCACCCGGTCGACCTCACCGGCCGCCCCCAGCACCTCGTCCACCCCGATCGCGGCGAGCGCCGGATGGATCCGTGAGTCGTCGTCCGGCTGCCAGGCCCCGTCGGGACCTACCGTCCGGTGCAGGGCCCGGTGCCAGGGCCGGTCCGGCGGCGGTCCCCAGAGCTGCGGCCGGATCGGCCCGAACAGCACCACCGACGGCGTCCGGTACGCGGTGGCCAGGTGCGCAACGCCGGTGTCGGTACTCAGCACCAGGCGGGCGTGCGCGACCACGGTGGCCAGCTCGACCAGGGTGAGCCGGCCGGCGAGTACCGCCGTGTTCGGCAGTCCGGCCCCGGCCGCCACCCGCCGCGCCAGATCCCGCTCGTCCGGTGAACCGGTCACCACCACCCGGTGCCCGGCCCGGGTCAGTTCCCGGGCCAGGGTGCCGAACCGTTCCGCCGACCAGCGGCGCGCGCTGCCCTTGCCGCCGGGGTGCACGACGGTCACCCCGACCGGCACCCGCCGGGGCGCCGGGCGGCGCAGGTCCAGGTCGTCCGGGTCGCACTCGACGCCGTACCAGTGCAGCAGCCGGCACCAGCGGCGTACCTCGTGCTCCTCCGCCCACCAGGCCGGGCCGTCGAGGTGGCCGGCCTCGGCGCAGTGATAGCCGCAGAGCCGCTCCGGACCGGCGGAGGCGAGCAGCCGGTGCGACTGCGGTCCCCGGCCGTGCAGGTTGACCGCCCAGTACGGTGCCGGCCCGGCCCAGTCGACCGGGTCCAGCCCGTCGGTCGGCAACACGTTGTCCACGTCGCCGACCAGCTCCACCAGCGGGGTGAGCCAGTCCGGGGCGGCCACCGTCAGGGTGTGCTCCGGAAACGCGGCGCGCAGCCCGCGCAGCGCCGGCACCGCCGTCGCCAGATCACCCACCCCGAGCGCCCGCAGCACCAGGATCACGGATAGGACGTTTCCCGGTCGGCGCAGACCACCATCTCCCGGATGGCGCATCCGGGCGGCTGGCGCAGGGCGAAGAGTACGGCGTCGGCGACGTGCGCCGGGTCGTTGAGTACCGCGTCGGCACCCGGCCGGTACTGCGGGTCGCGCTCGTCGAAGAAGGCCGTACGCATCCCGCCCGGCACCAGCAGTGTCACCCCGACCGTGCCGGCCAGTTCGGCGGCGAGTGCCCGGGTGAAGCCGACCACCCCGAACTTGGCCGCGCAGTACGCGGTCGCGTCCCCGACCGCCTTGACGCCGAGGGTCGAGGCGACGGTGACCACGGTGCCGCGCGAGCGTTCCAGATAGGGCAGCGCGGCCCGGATCACCGCGGCGGTGGCCAGCAGGTCGACCGCCACCACCCGTTCCCAGGTCTCCGCCGGCACCTCGCCGAGCCGCCCCGGTACGTCGACTCCGGCGGCGGTCACCACCCCGGCCAGCCCGCCGGCCTGCTCGGCGAGTTCCCGGGTGGCCGCCTCGGCGGCCCGGGTGTCGGCGAGGTCGCAGTGCAGCCACGGGGTGGGGGCGACCGGCGGCTGCCGGTCGAGCACCAGTGGTCGTCCGCCCGAGTTGGCGATCGCGGCGACCACCGCCGCGCCGAGCCCGCTGGACCCGCCGCTGACCAGCACCGCACCGCCGAGGGCGCCGGCAGCGGCGGCGGCACCGGTGGCCGACGAGAGGTCACCGGGCCGACCGGACAGGGCGCCACCGGCCCCGTCGAGACCGCCGCTCACCGGGTCCGTCCCACCGGTCGGCGGTCGGCCCTGGCCGCCGCGATCATCCCGGTGGTGGAGCGCCCGTCCAGATAGGGCACCACCACGGTGTGGCCGCCCCAGCGGTGCATGATCTCGGCCTCCGGCAGGTCCGGGCCGTCGGCACCGGTGCCGTAGTCGCCACCCTTGACCCAGATGTCCGGCCGCAGCCAGGCCAGCGCCGCGTGCGGGGTCGACTCGTCGAAGACGACCACCGCGTCCACGCAGCCGAGCGCGGCCAGCAGCCGGGCCCGGTCGGCGTGCCGGACCAGGGGCCGGTCCGGACCCTTGAGACCGGCGACGCTGTCGTCGGAGTTGACGCAGACCACCAGGCAGTCGCCGAGCTGACGGGCCGCCTCCAGGGTGGCGACGTGCCCCGCGTGCAGCAGGTCGAAGCAGCCGCCGGTGGCCACGACCGTGCCGCCGGCCGCCCGGACCCGGGCGACCACCTCACCGGCGGCCCGGGGGCCGATCCGGTCACTCCAGTCGACCGCCGTGATCGGCACGGTGTCCAGCTGGTGGGCACCGCCGGGCCGGTTCCGCCCCACCGCACCGGGCCGCCCCACCGCACCGGCACCGTCGCCGGGAGCCACCGGGACCGGCCCGTCGGGTACCGCCCGTGCGCCGTCCGGCCTCGGACCTGCCGTCGGTGCGGGCGTCGGACCTGCCGTCGGAGCGGGCGTCGGCCGGGGACCGTCGGGTGCCGCGCCGGGCCCGCCGGAGGCCGACCCCGCTCCGGTACGCACCGTCGCGCCCCGGGCCGGAGCCGCCGGTACGGCACTCGCCACCCCGCCCGCCGCCACGTACCCGGACGCCTCCGCCACGGCCTGCTGCACCGCCTCGGAGACCAGCGCCCCGGCGGCCAGTGCCACGGTGGCGGCGGCGGCGAACCGGTCACCGGCACCGCAGGTGTCGCCGTCGGCGCAGGTCGGTGGCGGCACCACCAGTGGCGTCGACCCGGCATGGCAGAGCAGCGCGCCCTCGCCGCCCATCGTCACCACCACCGCACCGACCCGCCAGCGCTGGCGCAGCGTCTGGGCGGACCGCGCCGCGCCGACCAGCCGGGAGCCGCCGGTCGCCACCCCGGCCAGCTCCCGGGCCTCCACCTCGTTCGGGGTGGCCAGCCGGACGCCGGGTACCGCCGCCGGGCCACGCGGATGCGGGTCCCAGACGATCGGGGCGGCGGTGCCGGCCAGTGCGGTACGCAGGGCCGACAGCCGGGCCACGCCCCGGCCGTAGTCGCTGACCAGGATCCCGGCCGCCCCGGCCAACAGGTCGAGTACGGCCTCGCTCGGCTCGCCGGGCGGTCCGGCCGGCCCACCCCGGTCGTGCCGGAGCAGCACCCGGCCCCGGGTACGCAACCGGATCTTCTCCGGCGTCGCCCCGGGCAGCGGCAGCCCGTAGACCTGCACCCCGGCGGCGGTGAGCAGGTGGCTCAGCCGGGCGCCTCCCTCGTCGTCGGCGAGCGCGGTGACCAGGGCGACCTCGTAGCCGCGTCCGATGGCGAAGAGCGCGGCCAGCCCGGCGCCGCCCGGCCGGTCGACGCTGTTGTTCTCGTCCAGCACCGGCACGGGCGAGTCCGGGCAGAGCCGGTTCACCACGCCCTCCACGTCCCGGTCGAGCAGCGTGTCGCCGACGACCACGATCCGCCCGGTCACGGCGCCTCCTCGGAGCCGGCCGGCCGGAGCGTGCCGGGCACCCGCAGCACCAGTTCGTCCTCGACCCCGGAGGGGCGTACCGGGGTGGCGCCGGCCGACCGGCCGGGACCGGTACCCGGCGGCGACGCCGCCACGCTGGCCACCGCCGGTGCCGGGCCGACACTGGCCGGACCGAACGGCACCGGCAGGTACGCGTCGACGTAGGCGCAGAGCACGTGCGCCGACACCAGGTGGAGTTCCTGCACCACCTGGCTGTCCGGGCAGGGTACGGCGAGCACCTCGGTGCAGGCGTCGGCGAGCGGGTTCGGCGTCGGGCCGGTCAGCGCCCAGCAGCGCATCCCCAGCTCCCGGCCGGCCCGGGCCGCCCGGACCAGGTTGGCGCTGCGCCCACTGGTGGAGAGGAGCAGCAGCACGTCGTCGGGGCGGCCGTGCGCGCGCACCTGCCGGGCGAAGACCTCGTCGAAGCCGTAGTCGTTGCCGATCGCGGTCAGCGAGGAGGTCTCGGCGCAGAGCGCGATCGCCGACAGCGGGGCCCGGTCGTCGCGCAGCTTGCCGACCAGCTCGGCGGCGAGGTGCTGCGCCTCGGCCGCGCTGCCACCGTTGCCGGCGACCAGGACCCGACCACCGCCGGCGAGCAGCCGGGCCAGCTCGTCGCCCCAGCGGGCCAGCCGGGCGGCCTCGGTCCGGTACGGCAGCAGTGCGGAGGCGAGCCCGGCCAGGTGGCTGTCCAGCACCTCCATCGACGCGGTCATCCGGCGACCACCCCGCTCGGCCGGCGCACCTCGCTGACCGCCGTGTAGACGGCCGCGATCTGGTCGGCCGTCCGGGTCCAGGAGTACCAGCGGCGGGCCCGGTCCAGCGCGGCGGCGGCGTACCCGTACCGGCGTACCCGGTCGGCGAGCAGGTCCCGGACCGCGGTGCCGAGCGCCTCCGGATCACGCGGCGGCACCAGGTCGCCGGTCTTCCCGTCCGCGACCGTGTCGGTGAGCCCGCCGACGGCGGTACCGACGACCGGCACCCCGCAGGCCATCGCCTCCAGCGGGGTCAACCCGAACGGCTCGTACCAGGGGGCGGCGACCAGTACGTCCGCCGAGCGGTACCAGTAGGGCATCTGCTCGCGCGGGACGGCGCCGATCAGGCGTACCCGGTCGGCAACCCCGACCTCGTCGGCGAGTGCCCGCAGCCGGCGGACCTGGGGGTCGTCGTCGACCTCGCCGGGCGGCGGCCCGCCGACCACCACGCACTCGGCCTCCGGGACCATCGGCATCGCCCGGATCACGTCCTGGTAGCCCTTCCGCTCCACCAGCCGGCCGACGGTGAGGATCCGGGGCCGGCCGGGCACCCGGGGCACGGACGGGCCGTCGGGCGAGAAGGTCGTGTCGTTGACCCCGGACGGGATCACCGTCACCCGGGCCTGCGGTACGCCCATCCGGACCAGCTCGCGGACCTCGTCCTGGCTCTGCGCGATGACCCGGTCGACCGCCCGGCCCAGCGCCCGCTCGTAGCCGA
The DNA here is from genome assembly GCF_036421995.1 of Plantactinospora veratri. Taxonomy (NCBI): domain Bacteria; kingdom Bacillati; phylum Actinomycetota; class Actinomycetes; order Micromonosporales; family Micromonosporaceae; genus Plantactinospora; species Plantactinospora veratri. Next base: position 42,324 of record NZ_JAZGQL010000021.1, on the reverse strand, counting down.
CCCGGCGCGCCGGGCTGGTGTCGGCGGCCCCCTGGTGCCGCCGCTTCACCGTGCCGAGCGCGTGGTAGGTCTGCACCACCGGGATCCCGGTCTGCCGGCCGGCGGCGATCCCGGCCAGCCCGCTCATCCAGAAGTGCGCGTGCGCGACGTCCGGCACCCACTCGTCGCCGCGCCAGCGCGCCACCAGCCAGCGGCTGAAATCCTTCATGTACGGCAGCAGCTCGTCCTTGGCGATCGGGTGCGGTGGACCGGCCGGTACGTGCACCACCTCGACGCCGTCGCGCAGCCGTACCACCTCCGGCGCGTCGGCACTGTCCCGCCGGGTGTAGACCCGCACCTCGTGGCCGGCGTCGGCGAGCGCGGCGGAGAGTTCGGCGACGTGCGTGTTCTGCCCGCCGGCGTCCTCGCCGCCGAGTACCGCGAGCGGGCTGGCGTGCTCGGAGATCATCGCAACGCGCATAGTTCCTCCTCCAGCAACCGGTCCCAGTCGGTCAGGAACCGGTCCAGGCCGTACCGGGCCTGCGCGACCTCGCGGGCCTGTCCGCCGAGCTGGCGGGCGGTGTCGGGCTCCTGCACGAGCTGCCGGGTGGCCGCCAGCAGGGTGTCGAGCCGGGTGGAGAGCGCACCCGCCTCCGGCGGTACCGCCTCGACCGCCTCGGTGGCGGCGAGTACCACCACCGGCATGCCCATGGCCATCGCCTCGATCAGGCTCAGTCCCAGCGACGTCCATCGGCACAGGTGTAGGTACGCCCGCCGCCGGGCGATCTCCGCCTGCATCCGGCCCTGCGGCAGGTCGTCGTAGACGGCGAGCCGGTCGGCGGGCAGTCCCAACCGGTCGGGCAGCCCGGCCACGCCCATGCCGAAGACGTCCAGCGGGGCGATCTCGGCGAAGCGGGGCAGCAGGTCGGTGCCGGTGACCCGCCAGCGGCGTACCGGCTCGTTGACCACCACGGCGAGCCGGTCGAGTTCACCGGTGTACTGCGCGGTGGGTGCGACGATGCCGTGCTCGACGACGGTGGTCCGGGTGCCGCCGGTGTCCCAGTACAGCGCGTTGAAGTGCGTCACGTGTGCGATCAGCAGGTCGTCCCGGTCGGCCAGCGGGTGCCGGCTGTTCGGCACGTTCCCCTCTTTCGGGGTGTTGTGCTCGACGAAGACTGCCGGCAGGTCCCGGCCGACCTGTCGGCCCAGCCAGCGCGCCACCAGGTCGATCTCCTCCGGGCGTTGCAGGATCACCAGGTCGACGTCGGCACCGGCCAGCTCCTCCGGGGTCACCTCGTCGACGGTGTCCGGCCACTGGTAGGTGCGGGCCCGGCCCAGGCCGTAGGGGCAGCGGTCCGGGGTGACCGGGACGAGGTAGCGGTGCTTGCCGTGCACGAAGGCGGTGGTCCAGGAGCCGTGCACGTGCCAGAGCAGGATGTTCACGGCCGCACCTCCTCGACGCCGGCCAGCGCCGGGGTCAGGGGCGGCAGCGCGGCCACCGGCGGTGGTGCGGTCGGCGCTGCGCCGAGCAGCCGGACCGCCTCGACCACCTCGCCCGGCTCGATGCCGGACAGGCACGGATGCCCGGGTACCGGACAGGTGGTGGCCCGGGTGTGCCGGCAGCCGGCGGCGGCGGCACCGAGGCGTACGGTCGGCACCCGGTACGGCCCCCACTGTCCGAACGGGACGGTCGGGGCGAAGAGGCTCACCACCGGTACGCCGAGCGCGGCGGCCAGGTGTGCCGGCCCGGTGTTGCCGACGACCAGGCAACCCGCCCGGGCGATGATCGCGGCCAGCCCGGTCAGCGAGGTCTGCCCGCCCAGGTCGATCCCGGTACCCCCGGCGACCCGGGCGGTCAGGGTCCGCTCACCGGGGCCGCCGGTCACCACCACCCGGTGCCCGGCACCGGTCAGCGCCGCGACGATCTCGGCACAGAGTTCGGGTGGACAGGCCCGGGCCCGCACCGACGAACCGGGGTGCAGCACGACGTACCCCGGGTCGGGCAGCGCACCGTCGGCGGCAGGCGCGTCAGCCCCGGCGCGCAGCCGCAGTACCGGCTCGTCCCCTGGCGGCAGCACGAAGCCGGCCGCCGCCGCCAGCGAGAGCGCCCGCTCGGCCTCGGGGATCCCCGGCGACACCCGGTGCCGCACGTCGAGCAGCGAGCCCGGATAGTCCGGGCTGATCGCCGCGATCCGGTCCACCCCGGCCATCCGCAGCACCAGGGCGAGCGGCAGCGCGGACTGGTGGAAGGAGGTGAAGAGCACCGCCTCCTCGGCACCGGTCGCGGCGAGCCGGGCGGCCAGCCGGTCCACCTCGGCCCGGTCGACCGGACCCGGTTCCGGGTCGATCCAGGGCAGCCGCCACTCGACCAGCTCGTCGACCCCGGGCAGCAGTTCGGCGGCGGCCCGGCCACGCGGCCCGCAGAGCAGCACCACCCGGTCCGCCCCGGCCGCGACGGCCCGGATCGCCGGGCCGGTCACGAGTACGTCGCCGGCCGAGTCCGGCCGGGCCACCAGCACGCAGCGGGGGCGTCGACGCGGGACGCCCGCAGTCGGGCCGGCCAGGGCGGAGCGGTGCCGGCGCAGGATCAGGTCGACCGCACCGCGCAGGTCACCGGCGACCGCCGGAGCGGCGGCGACCTCGTCCGGCCGGGTCGCCGGGGTCGGTACCAGTACGCCGCTCGCCCCGGCCGCACCGGCCGCGGTCATGTCGGCGCCGATGTCGCCGACCAGTACGCAGCGGGTGGGTTCGGTACCGAGCGCGCGGGCCGCGCCCCAGACCATTCCGGGTGCCGGCTTGCGGCAACGGCAGCCCCGCTCACCCGGCGCCGGTTCGGCGTGCGGGCAGACCTGCCAGGTGTCGAAGGGGCCCAGAAGCTCGTCGACCCGGGCGTTCACCCGGGCCAGATCGGCGGAACTGAACCGGCCGCGGGCCACCCCGGACTGGTTCGTCACCACCCCCAACCGCAGCCCTGCGGCACGCAGCCGGTCGAGCGCCTCCCGGGCGCCCGGCATCGGTCGGACCAGGCTCGGATCCCCGTTGTACGGCACGTCGTACACCAGCGTGCCGTCCCGGTCGAAGAGCACCGCGTCGAACAGGCCGGCCCTGGCCCACACCCCGGCCGGGCCACCGTGCGGTGCCCCTGACCTGCACTGATGCGGGTCGACCTGGTCGTTGCGCACGGCCGGCGGGTTCCCGGGGGCAGGAGAAGTAAACATCAATTCGCCCCGGCCGGACGGGCGCGGCCGACCCGTCCGACGTCCCCGTCGGGCCTGCGGCGCAGCCCGGTCGTCGTCACCGGTCGGCATACCCCGGGCGGCTCGCCGCTATCCAGAGCCCGAACCGTTACCCGGGCCCTACATCGGTTTTTCCGGCCACCCGTACGGCGTTCACCGAGGTACGGGCCGGTTTTCCCCTCCCCGGCCCGTGTTGTGGCCCGCGCGCTACGTCAAGTTAGGCTTTGCCCTTGACCGCTGTCGGCCAACCGAGGATGCCCCGATGATCGAACCCGTACAGCTGCCCTCTCCCTGGCGGGACGTTCGCCTGACCGTCGTCGTCCCCACCTACAACGAGGCGGGGAACCTGCCTGTGCTGGTCGAGCGACTGCTCGCGCTTCCGCTGCCCGGGCTGCACATCCTCGTCGCCGACGACAATTCCCCGGACGGCACCGGCGAGGTGGCGGACAAGCTCGCGATCGAGCACCCGGAGCGGATCCAGGTGGTGCACCGGGCGGGCAAGGAGGGGCTCGGACGGGCGTACGTCGACGGGATGACCCGGGCCTTGGAGGCCGGTGCGGAGTACGTGGCGCAGATGGACGCGGACCTGTCCCACCCGCCGGAGGCGCTGCCCGGGATGCTCGGTTCGCTGCTCTCCACCCGGGCCGGTGTGGTGATCGGCTCCCGGTACGTCCCCGGCGGCCAGCTCGACGAGGCGTGGCCGCTGTACCGCCGAGCGCTCAGCGGTTGGGCCAACTTCTACGTGCACACGCTGCTCCAGGTGCGGATCCGGGACCTGACCGCCGGCTTCAAGATTTGGCGGGCGGACGCGCTGCGTGACATCGGCCTGCACCGGGTGCAGTCCAACGGCTACAGCTTCCAGGTCGAGATGCACTACCTGGCCACCAAGCTCGGTCACACCATCCTCGAGGTGCCGATCCGGTTCCAGGAGCGCCTGGACGGCGACTCGAAGATGACCACCGCGACCAAGATCGAAAGCGCGCTGATGCCGTTCAAGCTGCGCGGTCGGCACCGCAACATCACCCGGTTGCCGGGGGCTCCCCGCACGGGCGAGCTTCCGGTGCCGCACGAGGTCCCGCAGCCGCACGAGGTCCCGCAGCCGAACGAGATCCCGCAGCCGGACGAGGTCCCCGCGTCCAGCGAGATCACGGTGTCTGACGAGGTCCGGGAGTCGGTGAGGGTGCCGTCGTCGGACCAGGTGCCGGTGCCGGAGCCGATGAAGGAGCCGGAGCCGGAGCCGAGCGAGCTGACTGAGTCGCCGGAGGCCACGAAGCCGACCGAAGCCGCAGAGCTGGTCGAGGCCACGAAGCCGGCTGAAGTTGCGGAACTGGTCGAAGCCACGGAACTGGTCGAGGCCACGAAGCCGACCGAAGCCACGGAACTGGTCGAGGTCACGAAGCCGACCGAAGCCACGGAACTGGTCGAGGCCACGAAGCCGGCAAGGACCAGGCGGCCGGCAAAGGCCACCAAGGCAGCGGCCACCAAGGCGACGGCGACCAAGGCGACGGCGACCAAGGCAGCGGCGACCAAGGCAGCAAAGGCCACGAAGTCGGTGAAGGCCACGAAGGCCGTCAAGGCCGCGAAGCCGGCCGAGGCCACGGAGGGAACGGCGGCCGCCGAGCCGGCGCAGGTCACCGAGGCGACCAAGCCCGCCGGATCTGAGGTAACCGGTCCCACCGACAAGGTGCCGTCGCCGACACCGGCCAAGCGCAGCCGACCTCGGCCGAGCGCGAGCCGCGCGGGCCAGGCGAACGGCACGGGTCAAGCGAACGGCACGGGCCAGGCGAACGGCGCGGGCCAGACGAACGGCGCGGGTCAGGCGTAGACGGCGCGCTGCGCCCGGGCGAGCACGGCGGCGTACGCCTGGCCGGTCAGGGCACGGTCCCTGGCGAGTGCCGCCCGGGCGGCGTTCGCGCCGGGGCCGCCGTGCACCCCGGCGCCCGGATGCGCCGACGCGCTGGCCAGGAAGAGCCGGTCGACCGGGGTGTCCGCCCGGCCCAGCCCGGGCACCGGGCGGAGGAAGAGTTGCTGGTAGGCGGCGGCCGTACCGCCGCCCACCGCGCCGCCGACCAGGCTGGGATTGCCGCTCGCCAACTCGGCCGGCCCGGCCACGTGCCGGGCCCTGACCAGCCGGCCGAAGCCGGGTGCGGCCCGTTCCAGCACCGCCTCGATCCGCTCGACGTGCGTGCCGACCTCCTCCGCCCGCCAGTTCCGCCGGAACGGCAGGTGGGTGTAGGCCCAGAGCGACCCGGTACCGGCCGGTGAGCGGCTCGGGTCCGCCACCGTCATCTGCCCGGCCAGCACGAACGGGTCGGCCGGCAACTCGTCCTGGTGCAGCGCGGCCGCGTACCGGCGCAGGTCGGCGAGGTCGCCGCCGAGATGTACGGTGCCGGCACCGGCGACCGCCGGGTCCCGCCACGGCACCGGCCCGGTCAGCGCCCAGTCCACTTTGACCGTGGAGCCGTCCCAGCGGAAGTGCGCCAGATCCGCCACCAGCCGGGGCGGCAGCCGCTCCGCCCCGACCAGGTCGAGGAAGAGCGCCGGGGCCGGCACGTCGGCCAGTACCGCACGGCGGGCCCGCCACAGCAGGCCGTCGGCCGAGCGGACCCCGACGGCCCGGTTCCGGGCCACCAGTACCCGGTCGACCGGAGTGCCGGTCCGCACCCGGCCGCCCCGCTCGCGCAGCCGGGCCAGCAGCGCGTCGGTGATCCGCCCCGCCCCGCCGACCGGTACCGGCCAGCCCACCTGCTGCCCGAGCATGGCCAACAGCCAGCCGTACACCCCGGAGCCGGGCTCGTCCGGGGCGAGGTCGGTGTGCAACGCGCAGCCGGTCAGCAGGGCCGGCCCACCCGAGCCGGCGAAGAGTTCCGCCCCGAGCCGGGAGCTGGGCAGCACCAGCCGGCGGGCCAGCCGCAGCATCCCGGCGGTACGCAGCCGGCGGGCGAGCGCCAGGCCGCCGCGTACCGGTGGGAAGGGGCTGAAGAGCGCGTCGAGCAGGGGCGCGGAGATCTGCCGCCACTGCGCGTACGCGTCGAGCCACCGCTCGCCGTCACCCTCGCCGAACCGCGCCACGGAGGCGGCGGTGACCTCGGGGTCGCGGTTGAGCAGCACGGCACCGTCGTCCGGGAACAGGTGCGCCAGCACGTCCGGCGCGTGCCGCCACACCAGGCCGTGCTCGTCCAGCCGGAGGCGGCGCAGCACCGGCGAGGCGTAGCCGAGCGGGTAGAAGGCGCTGTAGAGGTCGCTGAGATAGCCCGGGGCGGTCACCTCGGCCGACCGGACCGCTCCGCCCGGCTCGCCGGTCGCCTCCAGCACCAGCACGTCCCACCCGGCGTCCGCGAGCAGGTTCGCCGCGACCAGGCCGTTGTGCCCCGCTCCGACGACGACCGCGTCGGCGGTGTCCCCGAGCACCGTCACCCGAGCACCCTATCCCGGCCCACCCTGGTCGCCCCGCCACTGTCTCGGACCGACGAGGCGCCCGGTTACGGGTGCGGCGGGATAGTTTGGACCGCCCGGACCGGGGCAAACTGCGCTCCATGTATCAGGTGCAGCAACTCATCGCCGGAGTCTGGGACGGCAGCGGCGACGCCGGATGGTTGACCGTGGTCGACCCGGCCGACGGTACCCCGGTCAGCCGGGTACCGGTGGCGACCGCGGCCGAGGTCGAGGCGACGGTCAAGGCGGCCCGGGCGATGGCTCCCCGGTGGGCCCGGACCTCACCCGCCGACCGGGCGGCCGCGCTGCGTCTCGCCGCCGACGCGATCGAGGCGTCCGCCGACCGGCTCGCCGAGGCGGAGACCGCCGAGATGGGCCGGCCGCTGGCCGCCGCCCGTGCCGGGGTCCAGGCGGGGGTGTCGACGCTGCGTCAGTACGCCGAACTCGCCCCCGTGCGCGGCGGCCGCACCCTCGGCGGCGACGCCGAGGCGATCGACCTGATGGTGCCGCAGCCGCGCGGCGTGGTCGCCGTCGTCACGCCGTGGAACGACCCGGTCGCGGTCTCCTGCGGCCTGCTCGGCGCGGCGCTGGCCACCGGGAACACCGTCGTCTACAAGCCGAGCGAGCGGAGCACGGCCAGCGGTTGGCTGCTCGCCCGACTGCTCGACGAGCACCTGCCCTCCGGGGTGCTGTCGCTGCTGACCGGCGGCGCCGAGGTGGGCGCCGCGCTCGCCGGGCAGGAGGTCGACGTGGTCGCGCACGTCGGTTCGACCGCCACCGGCCGGTCGATCGCCGCCGCCTGCGCCCGCTCCGGCGCCAAGGCCCTGCTGGAGAACGGCGGCAGCGACCCGCTGATCGTCGACGGCGACGTCGATCCGCTCTGGGCGGCCGAACAGGCCGCGACCGGTGCCTTCGCCAACGCCGGGCAGCTCTGCGTCGCGGTGGAGCGGATCTATGTGCTCCGGCCGGTGTCGACCCGGTTCCTCGCCGCCCTGGTGGAGCGGGCCGAGGCGCTGCGGTCGGGGCCGGGGCGCGACCCGATCACCGAACTCGGGCCGCTGGTCGACCGGCGGCACCGCGACCAGGTGCACGGGCAGGTCCGGGCCGCGGTCGCGGACGGCGCCACCGTGCTGACCGGCGGTACCGTTCCGGACGGACCAGGTTCCTTCTACCCGCCGACCGTACTGGCCGAGTGCACCGACCAGATGGCGGTGATGCGGGAGGAGACGTTCGGTCCGGTCGCCCCGGTGATGGTGGTGGACTCGTTCGACGAGGCGCTGTCCAGGGCGTCGTACTCGCCGTACGGGCTGGCGGCGACGGTGCTCACCGGGTCGATGAACCACGCGCAGCGGGCCTGGCGGGAACTCCCGGTCGGCACCGTGAAGATCAACGCCGTCTTCGGCGGCGCACCGGGCGGGGCCGCCGAGCCCCGGGGCGGCAGCGGTCAGGGCTTCGGGTACGGCCCGGAGCTGCTCGACGAGCTGACCGTCACCAAGGTGGTGCACATCGAGGGGCCGGGCGGGGACGGCGGCCGGTGGTGAGCCGCCCGCACACCCCGCCCCACCCCTACCCTGGCTGACCTGCGCATCCGGCTGACCCCGGGCAGCCAAGCGCCCGGGGCCAGCGACGGCTGCGGCGGCGGGTCACCGGCGGTTGCGCGCCTTCTCCCGCCCGCGGGACGCGGTGGTCTTCCGGTTGTTCGCCTTCTGGATCGCGTCGACCAGCTCGGCCTTGGTCATCCGGGACCGGCCCTTGACGTCGAGCCGCTTGGCCAGGTCCATCAGGTGCTCCTTCGGGGCGTTGGCGTCCACGCCACCGGCGGTCGGTGCGCGCCGCGCCGGTCCACCGCCGGCCGCCTGCTCGTCGCTCGGGCCCTTGCGCCCCTTCGGCTCCCAGTGGTCGCCGACCTTCTCGAACGAGTGCTTGAGCGCGGCGAACGCGGTCCGGTGCGACCGCTGCCCCTCGCCGTACGTCTCGACCGCCGAGTCGTGGGTCTTCGCCCAGGTGTCCTGGGCCTTCTGCGGCGAGCGTCGCAGGGTACTGGGCAGAACCTCGCGTCCGGGCATGATCTTCCTCCTCCGGATCGTTGTTCGTCTCCCTGGTTCGGTTTCCCGAGCCACCGTCGGCAAACCCGGGCACGTGGCAGCCCCGGGCCTGCTCTGCGGCGCCGCAGAGTTTGTCCATTTCCCGCCCGGGGTACCGGGCAGCGCAACCCGCCGGGGCGCGACCGCGAGCCCGGCCGGCCCCGCCGACTAGGGGGCGAACATGGCGTCGACCACCGAACCGGTCCCCGCGGCACCCGAGCGGGACCGCCACCTCCCGGGTCAACTGCGCCAGTTGCACTGGTCGACCTGGCGGGGCGTACTGTTCCGCAGCGTCCGAAGCTTCCTGGCGGACAACTGCGCCGACTGGGCCGCCGCGCTGACCTACTACGGGGTACTGGCGCTCTTCCCCTCCGCGATCGTGATCGTCGCGCTGGTCGGCCTGGTCTCCAACGGAGAGCAGACCATCGACACCATCGCCGGACTCGCCGCGGACGTCGGTGCCGGCTCGGTGGTCGCCAACGAAGGGGTCCTGAACGTGCTGCGGGACGTCGTGGAGAGCCAGGGGTCGGCCAAGGTACTGCTCGGCTTCGGTGTGGTGGCCGCACTCTGGTCGGCCTCCGGCTACGTCGGCGCGTTCACCCGGGCCTCCAACGCCATCTACGGGGTCGCCGAGGGTCGGCCGTTCTACCTGCTCCGTCCGCTGCAACTCGGGCTGACCGCGATCGCGCTGGTACTGCTCGCGGTGGTGGCCGCCGGGCTGATCGTGAGCGGCCCGGTCACCGACGCGGTCGGCGACGCGCTGGGGCTCGGTGACGCGCCCCGGACCGCCTGGACGGTCGCCAAGTGGCCGGTCCTGGTCGCCATCATGATGCTGCTGCTCTCGCTGCTGTTCTGGATCGCCCCGAACGTGCGGCAGCCCAGGTTCCGCTGGCTCACCGTCGGCGGCACCGTCGCCCTCGCCTCCTGGGCCGTCGTCTCGGCCGGCTTCGGCTTCTACGTCTCCCGCTTCGACTCCTACGACGTCACCTACGGCAGCCTCGGCGCGATCATCGCCTTCCTGGTCTGGCTCTACCTCTCCAACTGCGCGGTGATGCTCGGGGTGGAGATCAACGCCGAGGTGCAGCGCGGCCGGGCCCGCCAGGGCGGCGCCGAGGACCCGGTGGAGCCCGCGCTACCGCCCAGGTCGCCGGCGGACGACGCTTGACGTACCCGGATCCCGTTTAGCGCGATTCCCCTCGGGTAGCGCATCAGACATGGAACGTGGGAACAGCAAGCACGGCCCCCGCCTGGACGAGCAGATGGACCGGGAGGTGCAGGGTGCGGTGCAGGGCTCGGTCGGCGGACGCGCGGAGGAGTGGCGCGACCCCGAGCCGGCCGGCGAGGACCAGCCCGGCCTGACCAGGGCGCCCGGCAACGACACGCGCACGGGTGTGCCGCAGGGGATGACCTCGGAGGAGGTCGAGCAGCGCAGCCGGCTCGGCCGGTTCATCCCGCTCTCCGCGCTGCCCGGTGACCGGGACGGCCTGCGCCGCAGCGCCGAGGAGAACGAGGCGCCGGACGACATCCTGGCCGAACTGGACCGGCTGCCCCCGGGTACCCAGTTCCAGACCGTCTCGGAGGTGTGGGCCGCACTCGGACACCCGAACGAGACCCGCCGCTGGTGATGACCCCCGGGCTCACCGACGCAGCGACCAGACCCAGACGACCGACCGACAAGGAGGAAGCCAGATGAGTGGCGTGACCAAGTCCGTCGACGTGGCGGTACCGATCCGGACCGCGTACGACCAGTGGACCCAGTTCGAGGACTTTCCGGAGTTCATGGAGGGCGTCCAGGAGGTCCGGCAGATCTCGGACACGATGACGCACTGGAAGGTCGAGATCGGCGGGGTCAGCCGGGAGTTCGACGCCCGGATCACCGAGCAGCTACCCGACGAGCGGGTTGCCTGGACCTCGACCGACGGCACCCGGCAGGCCGGTGTGGTGACCTTCCACCGGATCGACGAGAACCACACCCGGGTCACCGCGCAGATGGAGTTCGAGCCGCAGGGGATCACCGAGAAGGCCGGCGACAAGCTCGGCATGGTGGACCGGCGGGTCGCCGGTGACCTGAACCGCTTCAAGGAGTTCATCGAGCGGCGCGGCACCGAGACCGGTGCCTGGCGCGGGGCGGTCGCCCGGCCGCAGCCGTAGCTCCGGCCCGGAAACGACGAGTCCGGTGGCCGTCGGAAGGGGTACGTCCCTTTTCCGGCGGCCACCGCCATGCTGTCCCCACATCGGCGGGTACGGGCGGGATCGGCGGCGTTTGCCCGCCGAGCGCGCCGGGTAGGGCGAGAGGTATGACGGACAGGGACAGCCACGTCTGGCGCGACGAGGAGCAGTTGCCGCTACAGGAGTTGGAAAGGGCGATGGGTACGTCGACGCCCGACGGGCAGGTCGACGACGTGACCGGCAACGACGCGGGCGCGGAGTCGGCGTTCGGCCACGGCGAGGCGGCGGACGACACCGACCGGCCCTACGACGAGGAGCAGGCCGACCAGCGCACCGACGAGCAGCGCCGGTACCGGCCGTCGACCACCGGGCGGAACGGGCCGCACTGAGCCCGGTTCAGCCGGCCGGGACGGGATGGCGGGCCGCCCGGCGGCTGGACGCCCAGTACAGCGCGATCATGGCCAGCGAGAGTACGACCAGTGCCGGCCCGAGCACCGCGACCGAGGTACGCCCGATCAGTACGCCGATCGCGCCGGGGATGATCGCCCCGCCCAGCCCGGACGCTCCGATCTGCAACCCGATCGTCCGGTCCGCGTGCTGCCGCCCCACCCGTTCGGCGGTGGTGAGGGTGAGCAGCGGGAAGACCGCCGCCGCGCCGAACCCGACGACGGCGAGACCGGCCACCGCCAGCCAGCCCGGTCCGGGCACCGCGACGAGCGCGGAGCCGAACGCCATCGCGTACATGCTGCCGAGCAGCACCGTCCGGGTGCCCAGCCGCTCGGCGACGAACCCCTGCACGACCCGGCCGAGGAAGAGGCTGCCCCAGTAGAGCGAGACGCAGAGGCCGGCGGCGGTCGGGCTCATCCCACGGTCCTCGGTGAGCAGCAGGAAGGCCCAGAGCCCGGCGCCGACCTCGATCGCCACGTACACCGCGAAGGTCAGGACGCCGAACCAGACCGCCGGCAGTGCCAGGGTGGCGCCGATCCGTACCGGCCCGGCCGGGGCCGCCGGGGCGGGGTCAGGGTCTTCGGCCTCGGCGGCGGGGCGCCGGCGCTCCCAGGTCCGGACGGTGAGCACGAAGGCCAGCGCCAGCCCGGCCTGGGCGGCGGCCAGGATGCCGTACCCCCAGCGCCAGCCGAGCCCGGCGCCGATCACGGTGGTCATCACCAGCGGCCCGATGGCGACGCCCAGCCCGAAGGAGGCGTGCAGCCAGTTCATCTGGCGCGGCCCGAACGCATCGGCGGCGTACGCGTTCAGCCCCGCGTCGACGGCTCCCGAGCCGAGGCCGAGCAGCAGCGCGCAGCCGATCACGATCGGCAACCCCGGCGCGGCGGCGTAGCCGGCGAGCGCGAGGCAGGCCAGGGCGGTGCTGCCGGCCAGCAGCCAGCCGACGCCGAGCCGGGCGATGCTGAACCCGGCCACCACGCTGGAGACGAGGTAGCCGACCGTACCCGAGGTGAGCAGCAGCCCGACGGCCTCGGTCGGCGACCTCAGCTCGGCACTGATCGACGGCCAGCCGACGCCGAGCAGGCCGTCGGGGAGGCCGAGGCTGACGAAGGCCAGATAGGCCAGGACGAGCACGGCGAGACCCGCGCTGCGGCGGGAGTACGTGGACACGCTCGCCGATCATGCCGGACGGCTGGACGTCTGGCCATCGCGCCTGGCGGCGCAGGTGCCGGCGGGCCGTCCCGGAGCGTCGGCCCGGCCCGCAGAGCCGGATCAAGTGGACAGGTACCCTGATTTCGTCCGAACGGACGACCGGCGATCGGCGTCCGGCGGGGCAGAATTTCGGGATGCGTCAGGCTCCTGGTTTCCTTTCTGTCCGTCAGCGTCGCCTCGCGTGGCTCGCCTTCCTGCTCACCGCGATGCAGGCGCCGGTCTCCGCCCGCCTGGTCGACGACAGCTCGTGGCTGTTCAGCCTCTGCGTCTCGCTGATGGTCGCCACCGTGATCCTGGCCGACGACGCGATGCGGCGTCGTCCGGTGGACGCCGGCTAGGTCGACCACCTCACCCCCCGCCCTGCACGGCTCGTCGAAGCGGGCGGGATCACAGCACAACGGGCGTACCGGACCAGTCGACGAGCGGATTCGGCGGCTCCGGTTAGGCTGCTGGCATGCCAGGCACGGTCGGGCGGTCACCCGCGCTCCCCTCCACCGTCGCCGGCGCGCCGCCAACTCCCGATGGCACGGCCGGCCCGCCGGCCGAGCGCCGCTGGTCGGACACCCCGCTGGGTCCGCCGGGCCGCTGGGATCCCGCGCTGCGGGCGGTCGTCGATCTGGTGCTCTCCGCCCCGGTGCCGATGGCCCTGGCGTACGGCGCACAGCTCGCGCTGGTCTACAACGACAGCTTCGCCGAGCTGATCCCGGCCAAGCATCCGCAGGCGTTCGGCCGGCCGGCGGCGGAGGTCTTCGCCGAGGTGTGGCAGTTGCCGGGGGTCGGCGACGTGATCGAGCGGGTCTACCGGACCGGCGAGCCGTTCCTGGAGCGGGACGCCCCGCTGCCGCTCTTCCGCGACGAACCGGGGTTCCGCGAAAATCCCCTCTTCACCCGCGGCTACTCACCCGTGCGGGATTCCACCGGCGGCACCGTCGGGGTGCTGACGGTCGCCGCCGAGGCACCCCAGGTCACCCAGCGGTTGCAGAGTCTCGGCGAGCTGGCGTCGGCGCTGGCCGGGACACTCACCCTCGACGACGTCGCCCGGGTCACGCTGCGCAACGCACTCTCGACGTTCGCGGCCGACCAGGTCGAGTTCGGGGTGGACGACGGCGGTGGCTGGCGGCTGGTCCGGCGGATCCGGGGCGAGGTGCTGGACGAGGCCGACGAGCGGCTTCCCCCGCTGTGGCGCCGGCACGGGGCCACCTCCCCCGCCCCGCTGGTCCGGACCGCCGACAGCGGTACCCCGAGCTTCGCCACGGACGGCCAGCCTCTGCTGCACAGCGCCGTCGACCGGCACGACGAGAAGATCCGGGCGCTGGCCGCGCTGCCGCTGCGTACGCCGACGCTGCGCGGCGGGCTGACCGTCGGCTACCGGCAGCCGCACCGCTGGCCGCCGGCCGAGCGGGCCCTGCTGACCGCCTCGGCGGAGCTGGTGGCCCAGGCCGCCGATCGGGCCCGCCGGTTCGAGACCCAGCACGGGACGGCGCAACTGCTCCAGCGCAGCATGCTGCCGGAGCACCTGCCCGACCTGCCGCTGCTGCGGATCGCCGCCCGTTACGACGCCGGGGTCGACGGCAACGCGGCCGGCGGCGACTTCTACGACGCCTTCGCGCTGCCGGACGGCCGGTTGGCGGTGGTCCTCGGCGACGTGGCCGGGCACGACGTGCAGGCCGCCGCGCTGATGGGGCAGGTACGCGCCGCACTGCGGGCGCTGGCCCTGAGCGACCCCGACCCGGTCGGTGTGCTCGCCGGGCTGGACCGGCTGGTGGCGAGCCTGAGTGCGGAGGCGCACAGCGACGAGCTCTTCGTCACCGTGGTCTACGGGTTGATCGAGCCGGAGACCGAGCGGTTGACCATCGCCAGTGCCGGCCATCCACCTCCGCTGGTCCGGCGCGGCTCGCCCGGCCAGCCGGGCACCGCCCGGTACGTCGAGGTGCCGCCCGGGGTGCCGCTCGGGCTGCACGGGCGGCGGACGGCGGTCACCGTGGACTTTCCGCCGGGCGACACGCTGCTGCTGTTCAGCGACGGCGTGGTGGAGCGGCGGCAGCGGAGCCTGACCGACGGGTTCGCGGCGCTGGCCGGCACGGTGGCCGGGTCGGCGACCGGTGACCCGCGTACGCTCTGCGCGCTGGCCAGCGGCGCGGTGCCGGGTAGCACCGAGGACGACGTCGCCGTCCTCGCCGTCGAGCACGCGAGCACGCCCAGCCGGTCGGCGAGCATGGAGGTGCCGGCGGAGCCGACCGCACCGGGCCGGGTACGGCACTGGATGGCCGGTCAACTGAACCTCTGGGGGGTGCCGGAGCAGGTGGTCGGTGCGGCGGTGCTCTGCACCAGCGAGCTGACCACCAACGCGCTGCTGCACGCCGGCACCGCCGCCCGGGTGGAGATCGACCTCAGTCCGGAGCGGTTGCTGGTCTCGGTCGCCGACAGCGGCACCCGGGGCGCGGTGACCCGGGCCCGGACCGAGAAGCTGAGCAGCCGGGGCCGGGGCCTCGGGTTGATCGAGCAGCTCAGCGACGCCTGGGGGACCGATCCGACGGTACGCGGCTCGACGGTCTGGTTCGAGATGATGATCCCCGCTGCGGCCGGCGCCGAGAAGCGGCCGGGCCGTTGACCGTCGCGCCGTAGGCGTGCGGAGTACTCCGGCGGGGAAAGGGTGCCGGGGTGGATTTCTCCGCTACCTCGTACGCGTTGATCGGCCTCGGTGCGCTGCTCGCCGGCATCCTGCCCCGGGTGCTGGAGCGGCGCCCGCTCTCCATGCCGATCGCCTTCCTCGGCCTCGGCATGCTGGTGTTCCTGCTTCCGCTCGGGCTGCCCGAGCCGGATCTGCCGGGCCACGCCGAGATCACCACCCAGCTCACCGAGATCGGCGTGATCGTGGCGCTGATGGGCGCCGGGCTGAAGATCGACCGCCCGTTCGGCCGCCGCCGCTGGTCGTCGACGTGGCGGCTGCTCGCGGTCGCGATGCCGCTCTGCATCGTTGCGGTCGCGCTGCTCGGCTGGTGGTGGCTGGGGTTGGTGCCGGCCGCCGCACTGCTGCTGGCCGCCGCGCTGGCGCCCACCGATCCGGTGCTCGCCTCCGACGTGCAGGTCGGCGAGCCTACCGACGTCGAGGACAACGAGGACGAGGTGCGGTTCGCGCTGACCGCCGAGGCCGGGTTGAACGACGGCCTCGCCTTTCCGTTCGTCTACGCCGCCATCACGATCGCCACGGTCGGGCTGGCCCCCGGCGACTGGCTGGCGCGCTGGCTGACCCTGGACGTCGGCTACCGGGTCCTGCTCGGGGTGGCCGGCGGGCTGCTGGTGGGATGGCTGCTCGGCAAGCTCTTCTTCCGGGCCCGTTCGGAGCGGCTGCGGCTCGCCCGGCACTCGGAGGGCTTCCTCGCGCTGGCCGCCACCTTCCTCTCGTACGGCCTGGTCGAACTGGTCGGCGGCTACGGCTTTCTCGCGGTCTTCGTCACCGCGCGGGCGATCCGGGCGGCGGAGCGGTCGCACGATTATCACCAGGTGCTGCACAACTTCGCCGAGCAGGTGGAACGGCTGCTCACCGTGCTGTTGCTGCTGCTCCTCGGCGGTGCGGTGGTCACCGGGCTGTTCGCCCCGCTGACCTGGCCGGCGGTGGCGCTGGCGCTGGCACTGATCTTCGTGGTGCGCCCGCTGACCGGCCGGCTCTCGCTGCTCGGTGCCCCGGGCCGGCCCGCCGAGCACTGGGTGATCGCGTTCTTCGGCATCCGTGGCGTCGGCACGTTCTACTACCTCGGGTACGCCAGCACGCACGCGCACTTCCCCGGTGCCGACCTGCTCTGGGCGACGGCCGGGCTGGTGGTGGTCGTGTCGGTGGTGGTGCACGGGGTGGCGGCCACCCCGGTCATGCAACTGCTGGACCGTCGTCTGGACCGCACCGGCGACCCGTCCTCGGGCGAGACTCCTGACGACCGGCCGGCGGACGGCTCGGACGACGGATCAGCGGACGGATCGGAGGACCGGCCGGGCGTACCGGCGCAGCGGGTGCCCGGCCCGGCCGGGACCGACAGTCCGACCCGGAGCTGACCGGGATCACGGCGCGGTCAGGTGCCGCCTGCCGGGGCGGGGCCGGCCGTCGGCCCGGCCCGGCGGTACATGTGCAGCCGGACGGTGGTCGAGGTGCTGTCGGTGTGCACCTGGACCAGGTCGCAGAGGTAGTTGACCAGCAGCAGGCCGCGCCCGGTGTCGCTGGCCGGTGACGGCGGGAGGCGGCCGGC
This sequence comes from Plantactinospora veratri, assembly GCF_036421995.1. Classification (NCBI taxonomy): domain Bacteria; kingdom Bacillati; phylum Actinomycetota; class Actinomycetes; order Micromonosporales; family Micromonosporaceae; genus Plantactinospora; species Plantactinospora veratri. The sequence goes on along the minus strand of NZ_JAZGQL010000021.1, from coordinate 25,524 downwards.
GAGCCGGTCGGTGAGCACGCTGGAGCCGGTGATCTCGCAGGTCAGCCCCTCGTCGTCGAGCCAGACCCGGGCCACCGCCGGGCGTCCGGAGTGCACCACCGCGTTGGTGGCGATCTCGTTCGCCGCCACCCGCAGGTCTTCGACCTGGTCGCGGTCGAGCCCGGCCTCCCGGGCCAGCGCGGCGACCATGGCACGCATCCCGGAGAGGCCGGCGGCCTCGAAGAACAACGTGGACGCCGACGAGGGCGCGGACGGGAAGGGGAGGTTGAACGAGTCGACCACGCTCTCCGGGCGGCCGTAACCGGCACTGGCCTGCCGGTCGCCGTCACGGATCAGGAACGGGTGGGTGCTGGCCGCGTCGGCGATGGCGTCCACGTCCAGCCGCGCCGCGTCGTACGGGCAGAGCACGCTGACCGGCCGGTCGGCGAGGGCGATGTTGATCAGAGCCTCGTGCTGTACGCAGCGGGGGTAGGCGAGCACCGAGCGGCCGGGCCAGACCGGCTCCCCGACGACACGTACCCGCAGCGGCGCGTGCTCCTCGACGAAGGCGTGCAGCACTCCCGGGATGATCCACCCCGGGTTGCGTCCCTCCCGCGCCATGTCGACGAAGCGCAGTTCGGTGCTGGCGCCGAGCGCCGCCCGCAACAGGTCGAGCCGGATTCCGGGGACCGCGATCAGCACCGGCTCACCGGCGGCGAGCCCCTCGGCCACGAAGGAACCGATGCCGTCGACGTAGTCGTCGTCGGTGCGGTAGAAGAGGGCGTCGTGCCGCAACGTTCCGGCCTGCGGCCGGGCGGCTGGTTCGAATGTCATCGTCCGCCGGTCGTACGCGACGCGTTCACCGCCCACCTCCGTCTGGCAGCGTACGCGGCACCGGCAACATCCGGCCACGCAGCGTCAGCGGGCGGGTCCCCAGCGCTGCCGACGTGCCGCTGGCGGGCCGGCGGCTGTCCGGCGAGGGCGTCGGAGTGGTACCGCGTTCAAGTCGCTGACCTGCGGTGATGGCGTACGGCGGAAACCAGGGCTTCACACGGACGCAACATGGCCTTACCGTAATCGATGTCTGTGGGAGCGCTTCCAGCGATGCCCCTCGATCTCCCACCGTCCCGAAGGGAGTACCGCATGCACCTCAGACCCGCGCTCGCCGCAGCCGGTGCCGTCGCCGTCACGGCACTCGCCGCGACGACAGCGGTCGGTGTCGGCCTGTTCAGCCCCACCCCGGCGAGGGCCGCCGACTCGGCGTTCTACGTCGATCCGGACACCAGCGCCGCACGCTGGGTCGCCGCCAACCCCAACGACTCCCGCGCCGCCGTCATCCGGGACCGGATCGCCAGTGTCCCGCAGGGCCGGTGGTTCACCCAGAACAACCCCAGCACCGTAGGCGGTCAGGTCGACGCCTTCGTCGGCGCCGCCGCCGCAGCCGGCAAGATCCCGATCCTGGTGGTCTACAACATCCCCAACCGGGACTGTAGCGGCGCCAGCAGCGGCGGGCTGCCCAACCACACCGCCTACCGGCAGTGGATCGACCAGGTGGCCAGCGGCCTGAACGGGCGACCGGCGAGCATCATCCTCGAACCCGACGTGCTCGCGCTGATGTCGGACTGCATGAACTCCTCGCAGCAGGCCGAGACGCAGGCGTCGATGGCGTACGCCGGCAAGCGCTTCAAGGCCGCCTCCAGCCAGGCCCGGGTCTACTTCGACGCCGCGCACTCGGCCTGGCTCACCCCGTCCGCGATGGCCTCCCGGCTGGTCGCGGCGGACATCGCCAACAGCGCCGACGGCATCTCGGTGAACGTCTCCAACTACCGCACCACGACCGAGTCGGTCAACTACGCCAAGGCGGTCGTCGCGGCGACCGGCGCACCGAACCTCAAGATCGTCGTCGACACCAGCCGGAACGGCAACGGCCCCGACGCCCGGGGCGAGTGGTGCGACCCGCCGGGTCGGGCGATCGGCACCGCCAGCACCACCGAGACCGGCGACCCGGCGGTCGACGCGCTGCTCTGGATCAAGCTGCCGGGCGAGGCCGACGGCTGCATCGCCGGTGCCGGGCAGTTCGTTCCGCAGCGCGCCTACGACATGGCGATCGCCGCCCCCAACCCGCCCACCGGGCCGCCGACCACCCGGCCGCCGACGACGGCACCGCCCACGGTGCCGCCGACGACTCAGCCACCGACCACCCCACCGGCCGGTACGAGCTGCCGGGTGACCTGGACCGCCAACTCCTGGAGCGGGGGCTTCACCGCCGAGATCCGGGTGACGAACGAGGGACCGGCGGTCAACGGCTGGACGCTGACCTTCGACGTCGGCGCCAACGTCCGGTACAGCAACGGCTGGAACGGCGTCTGGAGCCAGTCCGGCAGCCGGATCAGCGTCGGCAACGTGGCCTGGAACGGCTCGCTGCCGACCGGCGGCACCACCAGCATCGGCTTCCAGGGCAGCTACAGCGGGACCCTGGCCACGCCGACCGGTTACACCCTGAACGGCAACGCCTGCACGAGCTGACCTTCCCCCTCCGGCCCGGGTCGCCGTCCGCCACGCGCGGGCGGCGGCCCGGCCACCCGGGCACACCGCCCCTGACCTGGCCGGGCTGGCCGCAGCCGCCAGCGCCCCGGCCGTACGATCGGAATGGTGATGACGAGATGACGGTCGCCGGACAGCGGCAGCGACCGGTCGGCCAACTGCTGCGCGAGTGGCGTGAACGGCGCCGGCTCAGCCAACTCGAACTCGCCATCCAGGCGGACATCTCCACCCGGCACCTCAGTTTCGTGGAGACCGGCCGGGCGATGCCGAGCCGGGACATGGTGCTCCGGCTCGCCGAGCAGCTCGACGTGCCGCTGCGCGAGCGCAACCACCTGCTGCTGGCCGCCGGGTACGCGCCGATCTACCCGCGTACGCCGCTGGACTCCCCGGCCCTGTCCGCCGTACGCGGCGCGGTCCGCCAGGTACTCACCGCCCAGCAGCCCTATCCGGCGATCGCCGTCGACCGGGGCTGGTATCTGGTCGAGGCGAACGCCAGCATCGGCCTGTTCACCGCCGGGGCGGCGGCGCCGCTGCTCACCCCGCCGGTCAACGCGCTCCGGCTGGCCCTGCACCCGGCCGGACTGGCACCCCGGATCGTCAACCTCGGCGAGTGGCGGGCACACCTGCTCGGGCGGCTCCGCCGGCAGGTCGCGCTGAGCGGCGACGCCGAGCTGAACGACCTCTACGGCGAGCTGCGGGCGTACCCCTGCGACCAGCCGGAGCCCGAGGTCGAGATCCCGGGGCCGGGTGAGGTCGTGGTACCGCTGCGGATCCGGGACGGAGACCGGGAACTCGCCTTCTTCAGTACCGTCTTCACCTTCGGCACCCCGCTGGATGTCACGGTGGCGGAACTTGCGGTCGAGTCGTTCTTCCCGCTCGACGACCACACGGCGGCAGCGGTGCGTTCGGCCGCCGAGCAGGAGGAGCGACGGATCGGCACCGCGACCGTCCGCTGACCGTCCGTCCATGCCGTCCGTCGCCGGGGCGTCGCTTCGGCGGCCACCGTACCGGTCTGACCGGACATTCCGCCCAATCGCCCCCTTCCGTTTACCGCGCGCGGAACGGGTTACCAAGTGGGGGCAGGCGGGGAATCGAGCCGTGACGAAGGAGGCTGATTCATGATGTCCAGGAACCCGACGGCGGCTTGGCGGTCCGGTATGCCTGGTATGCCGGGCGTTGCCGGAGGCAACAACCTACCTGCCGGACCGTCCGGCGACCAGTTCAGGGCGCCGAGCAGCGAGGGTGGGATCGCGCCGGAGCAGCAGTCCACGGTGACCGTCGCCTCGTACCCGGACTACCCATCGGCGCAGTACACGGTGGACTTCCTCTCCGACAACGAGTTCCCGGTCGAACGCGCCGCCATCGTCGGCACCGACCTCAGGCTGGTCGAAACGGTACTGGGCCGGATGACGACCGGCCGGGCCGCGCTGGCCGGCGCCGCCACCGGCGCCTGGTTCGGGCTCTTCATCGGCCTGCTCTTCGGCATCTTCACGGTCGGCAACTGGTGGGCCGTGATCCTCGTGGGTCTCGCCATCGGTGCGGTCTGGGGCGCCATCTTCGGCGCCATCGCGCACGCCATGACCGGCGGCCGGCGCGACTTCACCTCGGCGAGCAGCCTGCGGGCCAACCAGTACGCGGTGACCGTCGACGCGACCTTCGCCGACCAGGCGCGGCAGCTCATCGGCCGGATGAACTGGCAGGGTCAGCGGCAGGCCGGCGCCACCGGTTGACCGGCGGCGTTCCGACGGTACGGCCGCCATGCCGTCCCGCCGGAGGCCGGCGTACCGGTCGGGTCGGCGGGGTCAGTGGTAGACGCGCTCGCCGGCCCGGACCGGCGCCGTGATCCGGTTCTCCTCCGGCGCCAGCGGGCAGGCCCACCGGTCGTCGTAGGCACAGGAGGCGTTGTAGGCGTAGTTGAAGTCCAACCGGAGCCGGCCGCCGGGCAGCACCGTCACGCCCCGGCCGTAGGTGCCCTTGACCGTGTCGGTGAGATAGCGCCCGCCGCCGTAGCTCTCCCGGCCGGCGGTGCCGTCCCGGAACGGCAGGAAGAGCCCACCGCCGTACGCCTCGATCCACCAGAGCGTCAGCGGACCCCACGGAGTCTCGGCGATGCCCGAACGCCGGTAGTGCACCGTCCCGTCCGGCCCGCCGGTGTCGATGCTCAGCGTGCCGCTGGCCGGACGTACCGGTACGTCGACCACTGCCGACGGCTCGGGTGGGAAGTAGCGCAGGCCGGTGAAGCCGGCCCGCTCGGCCAGCGGGATCGGTGACTGCGGATGCCCGGCGAAGAGGGCGTCCCGGGCCGCCCGGAATCCGGCCAGGTCGAGGTCGGACAGGTAGAGCCTCGTCACCTGCTCGCGCCAGTCCGCCAGCTCCAGTTCCTCCACCCGTCAGAGCCTAGCGGCGCGGATCCGCCGCCGACGCCGCGCATCCACAGTCCCACTGACGGAGGTGTCAGGAAGCCACAATGGTGCCTTCCTGGCACATATCCGCCGGGAGGGGGCCCGGCGGAAACGGGTGGGCGGCGGACGGGCAGGATGTCGGCCATGCCTGATGATCTTCCGACGGTCCGCCTGCAACCGGTGACGGCCGACAACTGGCGGGACTGCACCCGGCTCCGGGGCCGGCCGGATCAGGCCGACCTGGTGATGCCGGTGGTCTACAACCTGTGCCAGTGCGCGTACGGCGGCGTGTGGCAGCCGCTGGCGATCACCAGTTCCGGCCGGGTGGTGGGCTTCGTGATGTGGGGACGCGACGACGACCGGAGCATCTGGATCGGCGGCCTGCTGGTGGACGCCGCGGCGCAGCGCCGCGGCGTGGCCCGCAGCGCGGTACGCCAGCTACAGCAGCGGTTCGCCGCCGAGTCCGACTGCCCGAACGTGGCGCTCAGCTATCCGCCCTCGAACACCGCCGCCCGTGACCTCTACGCCTCACTCGGGTTCCGGGAGACCGGCGAGACCGAGGACGACGGCACGGAGGTCGTGGCCCGGTGGTTCCCGGAGCGGTGAGCGCGTCAACCGGTCGTTGACATTCCCGGGCGACCACAGACATCATCCGGGGATGTCACCCGAGAGAGCGGACCAACCCGAGGGCCCTGCGGCGCAGCCGCCGACCGGTTCGCCGTCGGACGAGGTGGGGCGGCGGCTGGCCGCGTACGCGGCGGTGCTCGGCGCCGCCTCCGGCAGCGGTACCGGACATCCCCCACCACTGGCCGCGTTACGGCTGCTGGAGGGGGTACGGGCCGGACTCGACGAGGCGGAGCGCCGGCTCGTCGAGGCGGCCCGGGAGCAGCGGGCGAGTTGGGCACAGATCGCCACGGCACTGGGACTGGCCAGCCGGCAGGCGGCCGAGCAGCGCTGGGTACGGCTCTCGGGTGCGGCGACCCGGGACCCGGCCCGGGTGCGCGCCGAGCGCAAGCGTCAACAATCCGTTGACAGTATCTACGGGACGACGATCACCCAGCTCCGGGCGGCGGTGGTGGCCGTACACCGGCAACTGAGCACCGAACCGGACCGGGCCGGCTGGCATCCACGGGCCCGACTCGCGCGAACCACCCTCGGACTGGCCCGCTCCGCCGAACCCGGCGGACTGTACGCGCTTGCCACCCAGGCCGTCGCGGATCTCGACCTGGTCCCGTCGGAGCAGTTGGACGGCGCACTGCCGGAGGCACTGGACCGGCTCCGCCGGGCGGTCGAGCGGGCCGCCCCGGCGTCCGATCGGCGAGCCACCGACGACGACGGAGAGAACTTGAGCCGATCCGACGCAAGTTCTGGTTGACAGATGACGACGGGTGATCCGAGGATGTGAGTCTCATCGACTCAATACCTCGGAGGTCGGAACGTGCCCGTCGCCCAGCGGCGCAGCCCGGAGAAGCGCAACATCCTGATCTTCGTCGGCATCTCGCTGATCTCCGGCTTCGGCGGTACCGCGCTCAACGTGGCCTCCGGGGTCTGGGTACTCGACCTCACCGGCTCCAGCAGCCTCGCCGCCCTCACCGGCCTCTGCCTCTTCGCCCCGACGCTGCTCGGCCCGGTCCTCGGCGCACTCGTGGACCGGCTGCCCCGCAGGCCACTGATCGTCTGGACCCACCTGCTCACCGCAGTGGCCGTACTGTCGCTGCTCGCGGTCCGCACCGACGCCCAGGTCTGGCTCGTCTACCTCGTGATGGTCGGCTACGGCACCAGCCTCGTCCTGGTCGACGCCGCCGAGAACGCCGTACTCCCGGCCGCCCTCCCACCGGCCGCCCTCGGCGGGGTCAACGGGTTGCGGACCAGCGCACAGGAGGGCGTGAAGCTGCTCGCCCCGCTGGTCGGTGCCGGACTCTTCGTCTGGCAGGGCGGCCATCCGGTGGCCGCGCTCACCGCAGCCGCGCTGACCCTGGCCGCCGTCCTCTACACCCTGCTCACGCTGCGCCCACAGTCCCCGGCGGCCCCGGAGACCGCCGCACGGCGGGACGGCGGGAGCAGGCGGATCCGGGCCGGTGCCGCCTTCCTCTGGCGGCACCCCGAACTGCGCACACCCGTACTGGTCGGCTCGGTCACCATCGCGATGTCCGGGCTCACCACCGCCGCCGTCTACGCCGTCGTCACCGAGGACCTGCACCAACCCGCCGCGTTCGTCGGGGTGCTCTCCTCCGGGCAGGGCGCCGGATCGCTGCTCGGCGGTCTGCTCGTCGGCCGACTGCTGCGTACCCGGGGAAACCTCGCCGTCGGCGCACTCGGCGCCGTCCTCTTCGCGTTCGGCACCCTCGGCCGGATCGTCCCCTGGTCTCCGGCGGCCGTGGCCTGCTCGGTGCTGGTCGGGATCGGCCTGCCCTGGACCCTGGTGGCGGCCGTCACGGCGGTGCAGTCCCGGACTCCCGAGGCGTTGCTCGGACGGGTGTCGGGCAGCGCCAACACCCTGCTCTTCGCGCCCATCGCGCTCGCCACCCCGGTCGGCGCGGCCCTGGTGCTGCCGGACCACCGCCTGCCACTGGTCGTCGCCGCCCTGCTCTGCCTCGGCACCGGGCTGGTCGCGCTCCGCTCGGCCCGGCACGCCGGTCGCCCCGGTGACCCGGCCATCGAGGAGCCGCCGGACGGCGCGGGCCAGCACACCAGGCGGCACGGCGGTGCCGACACCGCGCCGCACGGGGACGCCGTGGTCCACGCCGGACCGGACGGGAGTCGGACCCGCTAGCCGTGCTGCCGGCCAGCGGGTCCCGTCACTGTCAGATCGAAGATCGTCACGTGGAGACGGCGAAGATGCCGGCCACCCCGAGCAGCACCATCACCAACACCGCGACGAGGGCCCCGCGCTCGCTCTCCACCGCCGCCTGGTCCGGTCGATCCGGCTCGGCGTCCATGATCTCGCTGGACATGCTGTCCTCCCCTGGTCGTCGCCTGCTCTCCGACACGGGCAGGACGACCACCGCCGTACCGGCTCCGACGTCTGCCGCCGACCGACCGGTTGCCCGGCGCCTCCGCTGGTACGCGCCGGTCGTCCTCGCCTGGCACCCGCCTGGGCACCTGGGCTGCCCGAAGGCCGTGTACGAGCACAGCCCCACCGACCTGCGCGATCGGGGCAACCCGACCTCGGAGTTGCCGCTCTGGGCGATCGGAAACCCGGCAACGCCGGCCGATTCCGGGGTAGCCTGCCCGCCCGGACCCGCCCGGTGGGAACCGGAGGCGGGTTCGCGCCGAAGCCTCCGCCCCGCCCGTTCCGTCCGGGTCCCGACCGAACGAGCGGTCTCTGCGGTTCCGGCGTTCCGTCCGGATCCAGCGCGGGTTGTGGAATCCGATACCGCCGGTTGTGGAATCCGCTGGGTTGTGGGACCCGACCCCGACGCCGGACCGGTTTCAGTGCCGGACCGGTTTCAGTGGACCGGTCTCAGTGCTGGGTCCAGCCGGTCGGCACCAGGATCGGCTGGTCGGGATCGCCGGCCGGCACCAACTCGGCCGTCCAGTCGCAGATCGTCGGCTCGCCCCGGGCCACCCAGCGGTCCCGCAGGGCGAGCGCGTCGGCGGCGTACCGGGCGGCGGACGGTCCGGCCGCCTGCACCGAACCGTCGGGGAGCAGCCCCGCCCCGCCACCGTGCACCTCGTCCAGAAGCAGGCAACCGCCGGGGCCACCCCACCCGCCCGGCGGCCCGGCGGAGAAGGTGGTCCGCCGGTCCCAGGCCCCGACCGCGAACCACAGGTCGTGGTAGCGGAAGACATCCAGCGGCGGATGCCAGCAGGGCGGATGCCGCACGGTCGGCGACGGCAGCGTGCCACCGCGCTGCGGCGCCGGATGCCCTCCCGGATAGCGGGCCGCCAGCGGCCCGGCCGCCGACATGAAACCGGCGCGCAGCTCGCCGCGCACCTCGCCCATCCCCGGCCCGGCCGGCCGGATCCGCAGCACCGGATGGTTCCCGGCGTGTTCGACCGGTGCGAGCAGGTAACCGTCCGGCGCGAGCTGGTCCAGCCAGCGTGGAGACACCCCGGTCACCCCGACCGTGACCACCACCCGGTCGTACCCGGCGTCCGCCGGCACGCCGAGGTAGCCGTCGCCGAGGCGTACGTCGACGGCGTCGGCCAGCCCGACCCGGCGCAGCGCCGCCCCGGCCCGCTCGACGACGTCCGGCGCGATGTCCACGCTGGTCACCCGGGCACCCATCGTCGCCATCAGGGCCGCGTTGTAACCGGTGCCGACCCCGATCTCCAGTACCCGACTGCCGGGGCGCAGCTCCAGCGACTCGATCATCGCCGCCATCAGCGACGGCTGGCTCGACGAGCTGACCGGCACACCGTCGACGACCTTGGTGACCAGCGGATGGTTCCGGTAGACGAGGGAGAGGAAGTCCGGATCGGCCGGCCCGACCCAGCGCCCGTCGCCGCCGTCGAAACCGGTCGCGACGAACTCCTCCCGAGGCACCGTGCCGAACGCCCGGACCAGGTCGGCACCGTCGAGCAGGCCGTCGCGGCGCAGCTGGTCGACGTACCGGAAGCGCAGCTCGGCCGCCGACGTCATGGCCGGCCCGCCGGACCGGCCGGACCGGACTGCCTCAGTGCCCGACCCAACCCTCGCTGCCCGGCAACGCGAACGACGAGCGTGGCGAATAGAAGCCCCACAGCAACTCCAACGGGTTGGCCGGACGGAGCGCGTAGACGGGATGGTCCGGCGCGAGGAACTCCACCGACTCGATCTCGAACGGCGCGACCGGCTCGAAGATGTACGGGCAGGTGGCGCCGACGAGCTGGCTGTCGAGCCGGCTCAGGTAGCGGACGTGGCCCCGGTAGACCCGGGAGACGTTGCTGCCCACCCGGGCGGTGGTGCGGATCAGCGCTACGCCGTCCACTTCGGTCACCGCCACCAGCGCCCGGCCGATGATCTCGATCGTGGTCCGGCCGGCGCCGGCCGGCACGCCGCGTACCGCTGCCTGGGTCTGGGCCAGCGGGCTCGAACTCAGGTGGTGGGCGTACCACCGGCCCCGGCCCGCGTCGGCCAGGTCGAGGTCCGGGCCGAGCCCGGCCGCCGAGTAGCTCTCCAGCCCCGAGGTCTGGGCCGCGTCGTCCACCACGTACTGCTGGAGGAATACCTGCCGGTTGGCCGGCAGTCGCAGGCCCGGCGGCACCAGCGCCGCCACCGCCTCGGGGTCCGCCGGCACCCAGCCGAAGTGGAGCATCCGGCAGTGCACGACGAGTTGCGGCGGAACAGGCTGGCTCAACAGGGCTCCTGTCGCGTCGGGATAGCCGCGACGCTACGACCGGCCCCGGACACAGACAAGCGCAGGCGAGACGGAAAGTCGACAGTCACCTCCGCCGGCTCAGCCCGTTCGGGCCGCCCGGTCCAGACAGCCGGGCACGTCGGCGGCGTGGAACACCCGCTCGCTCGGCTCGATCCGGGCCAGGAAGTCGGCGTACACCGCCGCCATCCGCAACGCCGCCACCGGGCGGAGCAGCTCCACCGCCCGGGCCGGGTCGCTGCCCGGGACGCTCGACCGCCAGCGCCGGACCCAGGACCGCAGCAGCTCGCCGGCCGGCTCCGCATCGAGCGCCTCGGTCAGCCGCAGGATGTCGAAGGCGGGATGGCCGACGAAGCCGTCCGCCCAGTCGATGATCACCCGACGGTCGCCGGCGATCCGGACGTTGCCCGGATGCAGGTCGCCGTGGACCAGCACGTCCGGCAGGCCGCAGCGGGCCACCTCGGCCATCCGGTCCGGCAGGCCGTCCAGCAGCGACCGCACCGGCGCCAGGTCGGCGCCGTGCGCGGTCAGCCGGTCGCGTACGGTCCGGGCCAGTGCCGCGCCGCGCCGGTCCGGTACGCCGTCGGCGACCAGCCGCTCGACCTCCCCCACCGAGGCGAGCTGGATCCGGTGCTGGTCGGCCGCGATCGCGTCCCGGCCAGCCGGGTGCAGCCCGTAGCCGTCCTCCCCCGGCACGTGCTCCAGCAGCATCCGTCCGCGGCCGTCGGCGGCGAGCAGCACCGGCACCAGGTCGGGTACGGCCGTGCCCAGCCAGCGCAGCAGCACCGCCTCGTGCGCGAAGAACCCGGGTACCTGCTTGAGCCAGACCGGTGTGCCGGCCCGGCCGGCAACTCCCGCGACGTCGAGCCGCCAGATCGCCGACAGGTTCCAGGCCCGCTGCGGCACGGCCACGTGTGGACCCCGGCCGGCCCGGTGCAGTTCGGCGGCGGCCCAGCGCAGGCTCGCGACCGGCCCGCCCGGCTCCGCCCAGGGCGCCCGCAGCGGCTCGGCCGACAGGTCCACCTCGGACGGTGCCAGCGGTACGCCGGGCGGCACCCGTGCGCCCGGGTCGAGCTGGGCCAGGTAGCCGACCGTACCGCCGTGCGGCTCGGGCCGGTCGGTGTGCAGCAGCCGCAGCACCGAGACGTCGAGGCCGTACCGCGCCCGGGCCCCGGCCACCACGTCGGCGACCTCCTGCCACCAGGGCGCCGGCACGTCGTACCGGGGCAGCGTGCCGAGTGGCCGGCCGGCGCCGTCGAGCAGGTGCAGCAGTACGGTCCGGGTCACGGCCACCAGGCTCTCGCCGGTCGGCTCCCGACCTGCCCCGCCTGGCGGGCCTGTGCCGGGGGCAGCGACTCCGACCAGCGGCGGCGCAGCCGGTCGAGGTCGGCCGGGGCGATCCGGCCGGGCAGCCGCAGCCGGGCCATGCCGCCGTCCGGGAAGACGTCCAGCCGTACCTCGGTCGCGGTCGGGACGGCGTCGACCGGGAACCGGTGCCGGGTGTCCGGCTGCAACCGGGTGCGCGGCAGGATCTCGAACCAGGCCGCCTCGTCCGCCGGGTCGGCGACCCGGGTGTCGATCCCGCGCAACCTCGCCGCCGCCGGTGCGTTCCCCTTGAAGTGGCTGGTGTCCAGCTCGACCTGCCGGATCTGCCCCGGTGCGGCCAGCCGGACCCGTACCCAGTCGTTGCCGTCGTCGCGCCGCCGGGCGGTCTCCCAGCCCTCGCCCATGCTCCGGGCCAGGCCGGGCGCGATCAACTGCCGTGGCGAACCGTAGAACATGTCGCTGCACCCGACCACCAGGCCGCCGTGCTCCAGCGCCGCGAGGTCGAGCTGCCCGTCGGGAAAGAGCGCCGGATCGGGTACGACCACACCGTGCACCCGCAGCCGGGCGACCCCGCCGTCGGGGTAGATCCGCAGCCGCACGTGCGTGTAGCGGCGTGGGTCGTCCACCTCGAAGAGGTTACGGCCGTTCCCGCGCAGCGCCGCCCGGGGCACCAGGGTGGTCCAGTCGGCGTCGAGCAGCTCGGCCGGGTCGGGATATCCGGCCATCCCGCACGCCTCCACCGACGCGTGCGGCGGATAGTTGCCGACGAAGTGGGAGGTGTCCACCACCACCCCGGTGACCATGCCGGGGGCGCCGAGCCGGAGGATCGCCCAGTCGTGTCCGGGCTGCCGGCGGCGGCGGGTCTCCCAGCCGTCGTACACCTGGCCCTTGGCCCCGAAGGTGCCGGCGGCGAAGGCCGGCGGCTCGTCGGTGACCAGGTTGTCCCGGGCGGCGAAGAACTCGTCGTTGGCCGCCACCACCGCACCGCCGAGTGATCGTGCCGCCAGGTCGGGCAGCTCGGTGAAGGCGCTCATCCGGGTCCCCTTCCGGCCGGCCGGTCCGGGTCGTCCGCCCGGCGTTCGTCCCGGGAGAGCAGGCGTCCCCGGGGCGGGTCCGTCGCGGTGACCGGCTCGCCGCGCAGCCAGGTGCCCCGGACCACCCCGGTCAGCCGACGCCCGGCGTACGGGGTGACCGGGTGCCGGTGCAGCAGCCGCGCCGGCTCGACGGTCCACTCCGCGTCCGGGTCGAATGCCACCAGGTCGGCGTCGGCACCGGCCCGCAGCACCCCCTTGCCGGGCAGCCCGGCGATCTCGGCGGGCCGCCGCGCCATCCAGCGCACCAGGTCGGCGAGACCGTGCCCGCGCCGCCGCGCCTCGGTCCAGATCACCGGCAGGCCGAGCTGGACCGAGGCGATCCCGCCCCAGGCGGCGCCGAAGTCGCCGCTGTCGAGCCGCTTCAGCGCGGGTGGGCACGGCGAGTGGTCCGAGACGACGCAGTCGACCAGCCCGTCGGCCAGGCCGGCCCAGAGCGCCGCCCGGTTCGCCGCATCCCGGATCGGCGGGCAGCACTTGAATTCGGTCGCCCCGTCCGGTATCTCGGCGGCGTCCAGGGTCAGGTAGTGCGGGCAGGTCTCCACGGTCACCCGTACCCCGTCCGCGCGGGCGGCGGCGATCGCCGGCAGGGCGTCGGCGGCCGACAGGTGCAGGACGTGCACGCGCCGGCCGGTCCGCCGGGCCGCCTCCAGCACCACCTCGACCGCGTGCCGCTCGGCGACCGGCGGCCGGGAGCCGAGGAAGTCCGCGTACCGGGCCGAGGTTGGCGCGACGGCGATCCGGGCCGGATCCTCGGCGTGCACCACGAAGAGCGCGTCGACGGCGGCCAGCGCCGCACCCAGCCCGGCCGGGTCCAGCGGCGGGAACTCCGGCACCCCCGAGTCGACCAGGAACGCCTTGAACCCGAACACCCCGGCGGCGTGCAGGGCGGGCAGCTCCGCCAGGTGCTCCGGGACGGCACCGCCCCAGAAGCCGACGTCGACGTGGCAGCGGTCCCGGGCCGCGTCCCGCTTGCGGCGCAGCGCCGGCACGGTGACGGTCGGCGGCACCGAGTTGAGCGGCATGTCGACGATCGTGGTCACCCCGCCGGCCAGCGCGGCCCGGGTGGCCGAGGCGAAGCCCTCCCACTCGGTCCGACCCGGCTCGTTGACGTGCACGTGCGTGTCCACCAGCCCCGGCAGCAGGGCCAGGTCGCCGAGGTCGGTGCCGGGCACCTCGTCGTAGCCGGCAACCCGGGCGATCCGACCGTCGCGGACGCAGATCGCCGCCGGACGCTCACCGTCGGGCAGCACCGCCCGGCGGGACCGCAGCACCAGGTCGTACCCGTTCATCGCTCCCCTCCCCCCGCACGCCCGGTGGCGGTCACACCGCCGCCAGCGCCGCCCGGTCGTAGCCGGTCTCGTCCTCGGTCAGCGCGCCGCAGTCGAGCCCGCGCAGCAGGAAGCCGGCGAGCGCCCGGGCCGTCGCCGGCTCGTCCAGGATCCCGCCGGAGCGCCCCGCAAGGTACGTCCGCAGCCGCGCCACCGCCGCCGCCCGCCCCTCCCGGAAGAACGCGTACGTGCCGGCGAACCGGGTCGGCAACTGGGCCGGATGCAGGTCCCAGCCCTGGTAGTAGCCGCGTTCCAGCCCGCGCCGGACCAGCGCGGCGTGCTCCGCCCAGCCGGCCTGCACGGCAGCGGTGTCACCGACCGGGAGCAGGTTGGTCGAGCCGTCCGCCAGGCGTACCCCGGTCCCGGCGGCGGCCACCTGCATCACCGCCTTGGCGAAGTCGGCGGCCGGGTGCGCCAGGCTCTGCTGCGCGGCGGCGATCCCGCAGGCGGCGCTGTAGTCGTAGGTGCCGTAGTGCAGCCCGGCGCACCGGCCGGCGGCCGCCCCGATCAGCCGGCCCGGCGTCGCCAGCCCGTCCGGGCCGAGGATCGCGGCCGGCGTCTCGATCTGCACCTCGAAGCGGAGCCAGCCGGCCGGCAGCCCGTACGCCGCCTCCAGCCGCTCGCAGAGCAGCACCATCGCCTCGACCTGGGCCGGTACGCTCACCTTCGGCAGCGTCACCACGAACCGGTCGGCCGGGGGCAGCTCGGCACCGCCGTCGCGCAGCGCGTCCAGGAAGAGGTCCAGGGTGCGCACCGCCCGGCGCCGGACCGGCCCGGTCAGGCTCTTGATCCGCAGCCCCGTGAACGGCACCCCGAGCCCGCCGCCGACGAGCCGCCCCGCCGCCCGGGCCGCCTCGTCCTCGGCCTCGTCGTCGGGTGTCCCGTAGCCGTCCTCGAAGTCGATCCGCAGGTCCTCGATCGGCTCCCGGCGCAGCTTGTCGACCACCCGATCGTGCAGCGAGGCCGGAAAGGGCAGCGGCGGGTGCTCGCGCAGCGCCGCCAGCGCCGCCGCACCCCACCGTGCCGGCAGCCCCGGGCCGCAGCGGTCGGCCGGCACGTAGACGGTGTGCACCGGCTGCCGCCCGGACGGCTGGCCGGGATAGCGCCGCCGCAGCTCGGCGTCGACCGGCGCCAGCCGCCCGTCCAGCTCGGCGTAGACCTCCGGGGGGAGCCGGCCCATCAGCCGGTCCCGGTCAGGTGCTCGGGCCGGACCGGTACCCGGGCCAGCGGCAGCCCGGTCGCCGCCCGGATCGCCGCCACGATCGCCGGGGTGGCCGAGATGGTCGGCGGCTCCCCCACCCCGCGCAGCCCGTACGGGGCGTGCGGGTCCGCCAGCTCCAGCACGTCGACCGTCATCGGCGGCACGTCGGCGACGGTCGGGATCAGATAGTCGGTGAAGGACGGATTCCGGATCACCCCGTCGACGACCTGGAGTTCCTCCATCAGCGCCAGCCCGAGTCCCTGGGCCGTGCCGCCGTGGATCTGGCCCAGCACCGCCTGCGGATTCATCGCCCGGCCCACGTCCTGGGCGGTGGCGATCTCCACCACCCGGACCAGCCCGAGTTCGGGGTCCACGTCCACGGTGGCCCGGTGCGCCGCGAAGGCGTACTGCACGTGCGCGTCACCCTGCCCGGTCACCGGGTCCAGCGGCCGGGTCGGCCGGTGCCGCCAGCGGACGGTCTCCTCGACCGGGCCGGCGGCGAGCAGCTCGACCAGGGTGCCGAGGGTACTGCCGGCGGCGTCCCGTACCGCACCACCGGCGAACTCCAGCCCGTCCGGGTCGGGTCGGCCGGCGGAATCGGGCAGTCGCGCCGCCAGCGCCGCCCGGACCGCCCGGCAGGCCGCCCGCACCGCACCGCCGGTCATGTACGTCTGCCGGGACGCCGACGACGACCCCGCGCTCCCCACCGAGGTGTCCGCGGTCGCCACCACCACCCGCTCGACGCCCAGCTCGGTCCGGGCGATCTGGGCCTGCACCGTCACCAGCCCCTGCCCCACCTCGGCCGCCGCGGTCCGCACCAACACCGTCGGTTCGCCGCCGACCAGCTCCAGCCGGACCCGCGCCGTCGAGTAGTCGTCGAAGCCCTCCGAGAAGCAGACGTTCTTGATCCCGATCGCGTACCCGACCCCCCGGACCACCTGCTCCGGCCCGGTCGTGTTCGCCACCCCGCCCGGCAACTGCCGCGGGTCGTCGCCGGCCGGCGGCGGTGCCGGCCGGTCCCGGACCAGCTCCAGCAACCGGGCCACCGGCGCCGGCCCCTCCACCCGCTGCCCGGTCGGCATCGTCCCGCCCTCGGCCAGCGCGTTGCGGACCCGCAGCTGCACCGGATCCAACCCGACCGCCTCGGCCAGCCGGTCCATCTGCGACTCGTACCCGAAGCACGCCTGCACCGCCCCGAACCCGCGCATCGCCCCGCACGGCGGGTTGTTGGTGTGCACCCCGTACGCGTCCACCGTCACGTTCGGCACCCGGTACGGCCCCACCCCGAGGCTGGCCGCGTTCGCCACCACCGCCGGAGTGGTGGACGTGTACGCCCCGCCGTCGAGCAGGATCCGGGCCCGTACGTAGACCAGCTCGCCGTCCCGGGTCGCGCCGTGCTCGTAGCGCAGGATCGCCGGGTGCCGGTGCACGTGCCCGACGAACGACTCCTCCCGGCCGTAGACCATCTTCACCGGCCGCCCGGTGCGCAGTGCCAGCAGGCTGGCGTGCACCTGCATCGACAGGTCCTCCCGGGCACCGAACGCGCCGCCCACCCCGGCCAGGCGGAGCCGCACCAGCTCGACCGGGAGCCCGAGCGCGGCGGCGACCTGCCGCTGGTCGGCGTGCAGCCACTGGGTGGCGACGTAGAGTTCGATCCCGCCGTCCTCGGCCGGCACCGCCAGCCCCGACTCCGGCCCGAGGAACGCCTGGTCCTGCATGCCGACCCGGTATTCGCCGGTCACCACCACCTCGGCGACGGCGTCCGGGTCACCCCGGCGGATCGGCACGTGCCGGACCAGCCGGCCGCCGGCCAGCGCCGCCTCCGGGTCCGTCACCGGCTCCCGCACCAGGTAGTCGACCACGATCCGCCCGGCCGCCCGCCGCGCCGTCTCCGGATGGTCGGCGGCCACGATCGCCACCGGCTCGCCCCGGTAGCAGACCTCGTCGACGGCGAGCACCGGCTGGTCCGCCACCTCCAGCCCGTAGTACCGGTCACCCGGCACGTCGTCGGCGGTCAGCACCGCGTACACGCCCGGTACGGCGAGTGCGGCGCCGACGTCGATGCCCCGGATCGCCGCCGACGGGTGCGGGCTGCGCAGGGTGACGCCGCACAGCATGTCGTAGACCCACAGATCCGACGAGAACGCGAACTCGCCGCGCACCTTCAGCGCCCCGTCCGGTCGTACCGGGCTGGCCCCGATCCCCTGGGAGGCCGGAGCCGCACGGCCGGGCGCGGCCTCGACCCCGTCCCGCACGCGCCGTGCGCCGCCCGACGGCCCGGTCATCGTCGTGCCTTCCGGACCAGCGTCCGGTGCGCCCGCCGGAGCCCCCGCGCCAACTCGCCCGGGTCGGCCGTGCGCAGCTCACCGTTGTCGACCACCGGCGCACCCCCGACCAGCGACAGCTCCACCGGCGCCGGCGGCCCGAAGACCAGCGCCGCCACCGGGTCGTCGATGCCGACGTGCCCGAGCCCGTCCAGCCGCCACAGCACCACGTCGGCGAGCTTGCCGACCTCCAGCGAGCCGAGCTGGTCGGCCCGGCCGAGGCAGCGCGCCCCGCCGACGGTGCCGAGCGCCAGCGCGTCCCGGGCGGTCAGCGCCGCCGCCCCGCCGCGCAGCCGGGCCGCGTAGAGCGCCTGGCGCAGCTCCGCGCCGAGCTGGCCGGCCTCCTGCGAGGCCGGCCCGTCGACGCCGAGCCCGACCGGTACGCCCCGGTCCAGCAGTTCCCGGACCCGCGCGGCACCGGCACCGAGCCGGGCGTTCGAGCTGGGACAGTGCGCGACCGAGGTGCCGCTGCCGGCCAGCGCGTCCAGCCCGGCGTCGTCCAGGTGTACG
This sequence comes from Plantactinospora veratri, assembly GCF_036421995.1. Lineage (NCBI taxonomy): Bacteria > Bacillati > Actinomycetota > Actinomycetes > Micromonosporales > Micromonosporaceae > Plantactinospora > Plantactinospora veratri. The sequence continues at coordinate 7,516 of NZ_JAZGQL010000021.1, read as the reverse complement.
CCGTGCGCCAGCCAGACGTCCGGGCCGAGCCAGCCGAGCCGTTCGGCGTACTCGACCGGGGTGCAGCCGTGGGTCTGCCGGCAGTACTCCTCCTCGTCGACGGTCTCGGCGAGATGGGTGTGCAGCCGTACGCCCCGGCGCCGGGCCAGCGCCGCCGACTCGGCCATCAGTTTCGCGGTGACGCTGAACGGCGAGCAGGGCGCCACCGCCACCCGCAGCATCGCGTCGTCGGCCGGGTCGTGGTAGCGGTCGATCGCCTCCTCGGTGGCGGCCAGCGCCGCCTCGGTCTCCTCGACGATCTCGTCCGGCGGCAGCCCGCCCGCCGACGCACCGAGGTCCATCGACCCGCGGCACGGGTGGAACCGCAGCCCGACCCCCCGGGCCGCCTCGACCTGGGCGGCCATCAGGTCACCGGCGCCGGCCGGATAGACGTAGTGGTGGTCGGTGCTGGTGGTGCAGCCGGACAGCGCCAGCCAGCCGAGTCCGGCGGCGGTGGTCGCGGCCACCACCTCGGCGTCCAGCCCGGCCCAGACCGGATAGAGCGCCTTCAGCCAGCCGAACAGCTCCTCCTGCTGCGCCATCCCCCGGGTCGCCCACTGGTAGAGGTGGTGGTGGGTGTTCACCAGGCCGGGGGTGGCGAGGCAGCCGGTGCCGTCGATCCGGCGTACCGAGCGGTGGTAGCGGGGGGCGTGCCCGGGGCCGACCGCGACGATCCGGCCCTCGTCGAGCACCAGGTGCCCGTCGGAGTACTCGGTGCCGGCCGGGTCGACGGTGGCGACGGCGCAGTTCTCGATGATGATCACGATTCGTCCTCCCGGCCGGCGGCCAGTCGTACCGCCGTCAGGATCTTCTCGTATCCGGTGCACCGGCACAGGTTTCCGGCCAACGCCTCGCGGATCTCCGGATCGGCCGGGGACGGCGTCCTGGCCAGCAGGTCGTGTACGGCGACCACGAGTCCGGGGGTACAGAATCCGCACTGCACGGCGCCGGCCGCGAGGAACGCCCGCTGCACCGGGTCGAGTTCGCCCGGCCCCGGGCCGAGCCCCTCCACGGTGACCACCTCGCGGCCCCGCGCCTGTCCGGCCGGGACCAGGCAGGCGCAGACCGGCTCGCCGTCCAGATAGACCGTGCAGGAGCCGCACTCCCCCTGCTCGCAGGCGTTCTTGGCGCCGGGCAGGCCGAGCCGCTCCCGCAGCACGTGCAGCAGGCTCTCCCCGGCCCAGACGTCGTCGGCCCGGCGCGGCTCGCCGTTTACCACGCAGTCGATCCTCACCCGTCGCCCCCTCTGCGATGCTCCGCCCAGACCCGCTGCACCGCCCGCCGGGCCAGTACCCCGAGCGCGTGCCGGCGGTAGGCGGCCGTACCGCGTACGTCGTCGATCGGACTCGCCGCCGCCGCGACCAGCTCGCCGAAGCGGCGGACCAGCGGTTCCGGCAACGCGGCCCGGTCCGCCCAGGGCAGCTCGGCGGCGAGCAGCTCCTCGGCCGCCGCCGCCCGGACCGGGGTCGGTGCCGCCGAACCGATGCCGGTGCCGACCGTCCGGTCCGCCGGCCGCAGCGCCAGCGCGAACGAGCAGACCGCGATCACCATCGCGTTCCTGGTGCCGACCTTGGCGAACTGCTCCGGCCCGCCGTCCGGGGCGATCAGCACGGCGGCGATCAGCTCGTCCGGGGCCAGCAGGCTGCGCTTCGGTCCGGTGCAGAAGCCGGCCACCGGCACCCGGCGGACCCCCCGGACCGAGGCCAGCTCCACCAGCGCCCCGGCGGCGAGCAGCGGCGGCAGCGCGTCACCGGCCGGCGAGGCCGAGCCGAGGTTGCCGCCGACGGTGCCCCGGTTGCGGATCTGCGCCGAACCGACCGTCCGGGCCGCCATCGCCAGCCCCGGCACCCGGCCGGCGAGTTCGGTGACGATCCGCCGGTACGGCACCCCGGCGCCGAGCCGCAGCAGGCCGTCCTCGACGCCCCAGTCGGCCAGCCCGGCGACCCGACCCAGGTCGAGCAGGGCCGGCGGGCGGCGGCGGGCGAAGTTCAGCTCCACCATCACGTCCGTGCCGCCGGCCACCGGCAGCGCCTCCGGGTACGCCGCCCGCGCCGCCAGCGCCTCGGCCCAGCTCTCCGGTTGCAGGAACTCCATCAGCCCGCCCCGCCGTCCCCGGCCGCCCCGGCATCCGGCTCCCGAGTCACCGTGCCCTCGATCAGCCCGTACGGCCGGTCGGTGGCCACGAAGATCTCACCCGGGTTGTCCAGCCCGAACGGCGCCAGGTCAACCAGCAGGTGGTGGCGGTTGGGCAGGGCCAGCCGCACCTGTGCGATCTCCGGACGCTCGGCGAGTACCCGGTGCCCCATCGCGTACAGGGTCTGTTGCAGCGAGCGGCTGTAGGTTTGCACGAAGGCGTCGACCAGCGCGGCCCGCACCCCGGCGTACGACCCCGCCCAGTCCCGCCCCGGGCCGGCCGGGTCGACGTCGTGGTGCCGCCACCGCGCCTCGACGGCGGTGGCCAGGATCCGGTCGCCGGTCTCCGGCAACGTCGTGTACCGGTCCTTCAGGTAACCCCGGAACTCCGAGTCGGTGCTGTTGAGCAGCACCAGCCCGGAAACCCCGGACTCCACCACGCTGCCCTCGGCGTCCACGGTCACCGTGGCGGTACGGCTCTCGGCACCGTCGCGCTGGAACGAGTGCGGGCCGAGCCGCCGCCAGCCGTGCTCGGCCAGTTCCACCCGGGCCCGGGAGATGGCCGGTACGTTCCGGGCGAAGTGCCGGGCGAGCAGCAGGCCGAACTCCTCGGGCTGGTCGACGCCGTGTTCCCGGGCGAAGGCGTAGACGGTGTTCTTCTGCGAGTCGGTCGGGAGCACGTGCGCGTTGTCCCCGCTGCGGTGCACCTCGTCGAGGTCTCCGGCGAGCGCGATGCTGACGGTCAGGTCGCGCAGTTCGTGCCGGGGACCGTCCCGGCGTACCCGGACCAGCCGCACCTCGGCCTTGCCGTACTGGTTCGCACCGAGCACGATCGCCACCGCCGCGCCTCCTCAGCTTCCCCGATAGGTGGTGTAGCCGTACGGGCTGAGCAGCAGCGGCACGTGGTGGTGCCGGTCCGGCTCGGTGACCTGGAAGGCGACCACGATCTCCGGGAAGAAGACCTCGCCGGACGGGTAGTGGCGCTCGACCTGGAACACCAGCCGGTAGCCGCCGGCCTGCCAACCCCGCAACGGCAGCCGGTCCAGCAGCGGTGTCCAGTCGGCCAGCCGCCCGTCGGGGTCGGTCCGGCCGTGTGCCACCGGCGTCCAGCCGCCGCTGTCCCGCCGGTCGAGCCGGACCGGGATGTCGGCGGCCGGCTCGCCGCGCACGGTGTCCAGCACGTGCGTGGAGATCCGGATCAGGCCGTCCGGTGCGTCAGTCCGGTCGTCGCTCACGAGAGCAGCCTCCTCAGCCGGAGCAGCGCGATCTGCCGCAGTTCGCCCCGCACCACCTCGCGTTCGGTGCCGGGATCGTTGCCGAGCCGTCGCCGGGCCGCCGCGAGCAGTTCCAGGTCCGTCCGGCCGTCGGCGAAGACCAGGAAGAGGTGTCCGAACCGCTGCTCGTACTCCCGGTTGGCCCGGTCGAGTGCGGCCCGGGTGTGCTGGTCGGCACCGTCGAGTCCGGACTGTTCCCGGCGGGACCAGTCCGACTCCCGACCGGTCCCGGCCGGCCGTTCACCGATCCGCGGGTGTGCGGCCAGCGCCTGCGCCACCTCCGACCAGGTCAGCCGGCGCAGCGCGGCGTCGGCCACCGCGACCACCGCCGCGACGTCCGGGTACGGCCTCCGCTCCGCCACCGCGCGGGCCCAGTCCGGTACGGCGCAGCAGGCGAGCAGGGCCTGCTCGGCCTGGCCGGCGGACCGCCGGTTGAACTCGTCCAACCCGGTGCTGACGGTGGCCACCCGTTCACCTCCTGCGGTTGACCAGAAGTACAACAGCCCGGCGGTGCCCGGGTGAACCGGCGCGATCACCGAAACCACCGCCGCCCGCCGTATCGTTTTCGTAGGTTCCTCCAACCGGCCTGTCGCCGGGATCGGACGGGTACGCGATGCTGCTGCGTGAGGCGCTGGACCGACCCCAGTTGCGGCTGACGCTGCTCACCGGCGAATCCGGACTGGACCGCCCGATCAGCCGGGTGTACGTGACCGACCTACCCGATCCGCGCCGCTACCTCTCCGGCGGCGAGATCGTGCTCACCGGGCTGATGTGGCGGCGCCGTGCCGGTGACTCGGACGGGTTCGTGGCGGCCTGCGCCGCCGCCGGGGTCGCCGCGATCGGGGCCGGCGACGCGGCGTACGGCTCGGTGCCGGGAGACCTGGTGACGGCGTGCCGGCGGTACGGCGTACCCCTGTTCGAGGTGCCGGTCGAGGTCTCCTTCCGGGACATCATCGACGAGGTCACCCCGACCCTGTGGGCTCGACGGGCGAACGGGCTGGCGACGGTGCTCGGCCGGTACCGGGGTCTGGTCGCGGCGATGGCCGGCGGCGCCCGGTTGGCCGACCTGATCCAGCCGGTCGCCGCCGACCTCGGCGTCGACTGTTGGGTGCTGACCTCGACCGGCCGGGCCGTCGCCGGCACCGGGGCGCTGCCGGCCGGTTCCCGCCGCCGGTTGGCGGCGTCGTTCCTGGCCGCCGGTCGGTTGCCGGCGGTGGTCGAGGTCGACGGCCGGCGGGTCTGGCTGGTCGCCGTCGCCGGCCGACCCGAGCATCGGCTCGCCGCCTGGCTGCTGGCCTGTGCGGCACGGGAGGCGGAAGCGTCCGCGCCCGACGTCACCGCCCGGCCCGGGGCCGCCGGTCCCGGCGCAGACACCGGCCGGTGTCCGGAGACCGGCCGCTTCCCGGAGACCGGCCGCTCTCCGGTCGGCGAGTCCGCGCCGCCGCCCGGGCTACCGGAGGCGGCAACCGAACTGGTCAGCCTGGTGGCGCTGGAACGGGCCCACGCCGACGAGGCGGGTCGGCTGGAGCGGCGACTCGCCGACCAGTTCGGCACGGCCCTGTGCTCCGGCGCCTCCCGGGCGGAGCTGCGCGCCGCACTCTCCGCCTGCGGGTTGCCGCCCCGGTCGACCCTGCTGGTGGCGGCCGTCCGGCTGACCGGGCTGACCACGCCCCCGGAGCTGGCGGTCGCGGTCACCGAGGAACTCGCCCGGTCGACGGCGCTGCCGGCCGTGGTCACCGGCGCCGGCCGTCCCGGGACGGTGCTGGCCGTGCTGGCCGGCGGACGGACCGAACTCGCCGAGGTGTGCGAGGCGGTCCGGGGCACGGTCGCCGGGCTCGTGCCGGGGCTCGGCGCCGGGCGGCTCGCGGTGGGGATGAGCGGACCGGTCACCGACCCGGGCGGCCTGCCGGGCGCGGTCGAGCAGGCCGAGCACGCCCTCGCCACGGCGCTCGCGGACCCCGGCCCCGGCACCGTGGTCTCGGCCGGAGATCTCGCCTCGCACCTGCTGCTGCTCTCCGGCGTACCCGCCGAGGCGCGACGGGCGTTCCGGGACGGGGTACTCGGCCCGGTGCTGGCCTACGACCGGGCGCACGACGCCGACCTGCTCCGCACGTTGGACGAGTTCCTCGCCTGTTCCGGGTCGTGGAGCCGGGCGGCCGAACGACTGCACCTGCACGTCAACACGCTGCGGTACCGGATCGGCCGGATCGAGCAGCTCACCGGGCGGGACCTGTCGCGGTTTCCCGACCGGGTCGACTGCTATCTCGCGTTGCGGCTGCCGCACTGAGGCCGGACCCGCGACGAGCGGGCGTCGGCCGGACGAGGACGGGTCACCGTGTGGGGCGACGCCCGCCGCGTCACGGTACGGTCGCCGGTGGCACGTCCAGGTCCGCGTCGTCCGCGACATCGGCACACGGTACGACCGACAGCCGCGCCTGGTGCCGGCGCAGGTACGGCCGGGCGCCGACGTCACCGACCGCCAGTTCGGCCACGCCGGACCAGTGTGACCGGCCGAGCAGTACCGGATGGCCGCGCCGGGTGCCGTAGCCGGCCGTTCCGAGCGCGTCCGGTGCGGCGATCTCGACCAGCCGACGGACCGCCTCGGCGGTGATCCCGGGCATGTCGACCAGCAGGACGACCGCCGCGACGGCGCCGGAATCCCGCAGCGCGGTCAACCCGGCCCGCAGCGAGGAGCCCATCCCGGTCTCCCACTCCGGGTTGTGCACGGCTACGGCGTCGCCGAGTTCGGCCCGGGACCGGATGGCCGGTGCGGCGGCCCCGAGCACCGCGACGACCGGGTCGCAGCCACCGTCCCGGGCGACCTGGACCGCCCGCTCGACCAGGAGCTGGCCGTCGAGCCGGACCAGTGCCTTGGGCCCGCCGTAGCGCCGCCCCGCGCCGGCGGCGAGCACCAGCCCGCCGACCCGCTCGGCGGGCTGGTGGGCGGCGAGCCGGTCGACGGGTGCGGGCCGTCCGGTGGTTGCCGACCGCCCGAGACGGTCCGGTACCGGCTCGTCCGGCGCGAGTTGGGTCACGGTCGGCAGCCTAGTTCAGTCGAAAGATCTCGACGAAGTTCCGCTTATGAGCGGTATTATCCGTTTTATACATCAGCCGTTCGGCTAGCATCCGCCGATACCAACGGGCTAAGGTGATGCCTGAACAGCCACACGACACCTCCACCACCCGACCACCACATAACCAACCTCCACCACCGAACAACTCACACCCCCGCCCACCCAGCAGGGAGGACCACCATGACAACCACCACAGCCCCCACCACCACGGCCCCGGCCACCACCCGGACCACACACCCCACCCCCAACGACACCGCCACCGAACTCCTGCACGCCATGACCGCCCTACCCACCCACCACCCCTCCCGACCCGCCCTCCGCGACAAGGCCATCGAAGCCTGGCTCCCCCTGGCCCACCACCTCGCCCACCGCTACAGCGGACGCGGCGAACCCACCGACGACCTCACCCAGACCGCCGCCGTCGGCCTCATCAAAGCCATCGACAAATGGGACCCCACCCGCGGCGTCGATTTCGCCGGCTACGCCATCCCCACCATCATCGGCGAACTCAAACGACACTTCCGCGACCGCACCTGGGACATCCGCGTCCCCCGCCGCCTCCAGGAACTCCGCCTCGCCATCAGCGAAGCCAACAGCAACCTCCTACAAACCCTCGGCCGCTCCCCCACCATCACCGACATCGCCACCCACCTCAACCTCACCGAAGAAGAAGTCCTCGAAGGACTCGAAGGCGCCCGCGCCTACAACGCCGTCTCCCTGTCCACCCCCACCGGCGACGGCGACCGCACCACCGAACTCGGCGACCTCCTCGGCGCCGAAGACAACGAATACGAACTCGCCGAACTCCGCGTCGCCCTCGGCCCCGCCCTCGCCACCCTCGACGAACGCGAACAGAAAATCCTCACCCTCCGCTTCTACGGCAACCTCACCCAATCCCAGATCGCCGAACAGATCGGCGTCTCCCAAATGCACATCAGCCGCCTCCTCACCCGCGCCCTCACCAAACTCCGCGGCCAACTCGCCGACACGTACTGA